>NZ_AYMH01000005.1:0-164827 GCF_000633475.1 Bacillus sp. H1a
CCACTGATTATTAACCTTCACCAATCGGGCTTTTACGGGCAGTTGATCTCCCACCTAACTTCCTCGTATTCGCCGAATTTTGAGGTGGGAGTCTTACTGTCCGTTAAAGTGGGATAAAACGATAGGTTAAGAAAAGAAGGGATTTTAATTATGGAAAAAGATGAACGTTTTAAACAGGCCGAGTTTGGTGCTATTGTCGGAATCGTTGGTAATATTATATTAGCGATTGTAAAAGCGGTAATTGGTTACATTGGAAACAGTAAGGCACTTTTAGCGGATGCGGTGCATTCTGGATCAGATGTAATTGGCTCGTTAGCTGTACTTTTTGGATTGCGAGCGGCGAAGCAACCACCTGATGAAGATCATCCGTATGGTCACGGTAAAGCGGAATCGATTTCAGCGATTATTGTTGCGGTATTATTATTTATCGTTGGACTGGAGATAGCGATCTCGTCTATAAAAGCTTTTTCGCAAGAATTAGAACCACCAAAAGGAATTACGATTTTTGCTGTCGTTCTTTCGATTGTAGTCAAAGAAGGAATGTTTCAGTATAAATACCGATTAGGGAAACGTATAAATAGTGATGCAATTATCGCAAATGCATATGAGCATCGCTCTGATGTGTTTTCTTCAATTGCAGCTTTAATCGGTATTTGTGCAGCTATTATCGGCGGTAAGTTAGGTATAGATTGGCTTGTATATGCTGATCCTATTGCGGGATTATTTGTTTCACTTCTCGTTGCGAAGATGGCGTGGGATATTGGAGCGGAAGCTATTCATGCAACGCTCGATCATGTTCTTCATGAAGAAGATGTTGTTCCGCTTAGAGAGGCAGTTCTTCAAGTGGAAGGTGTGAAAAAAATTGGATCTTTATATGCGAGGGAACATGGTCATTATGTAATTGTTGATATTAAAGTATCTGTAGATCCTTATATCACTGTAGAAGAAGGACATCGCATTGGAAAACATGTAAAAGAAGTACTTATGAAACAAGATAACGTACAAAATGTTTTTGTACATATTAATCCGTATTCTCCAAATTGAGTATAGTAGAAATTTGATTATACAGATATCTACTCGTTATTTGCATTATATTGTCACCCCTTAATCTGTCTTGTATAATGGATAGGTTAAGGGGTGATTTCGTGTTACAACCGAAGACGCGTTGGAAAGAAAAAGAATATAATGAGGAACTAGTGAGTGAATTAGCAAGTAAATTACAACTATCACCTTTAGTGACTTCATTATTCCTAGGTAGAGGCTTAAATACAGAAGACAAGATTGTAGACTTTTTAAATACAGCAGATCAAGAATTTCACGATCCATTTTTACTTGAAGGGATGGATCGGACTGTAGAACGTGTGAAAAAAGCTATTGAAAATGGAGAACAAATATTAATATTTGGTGATTATGATGCGGACGGAGTAAGTAGTACGACTGTGTTATATCTTGCTCTTCAAGAATTAGGTGCAGATGTTGAGTTTTATATTCCAAATCGTTTTACTGAAGGTTATGGGCCAAATGAAGAAGCATTTCGTTGGGCGCACAGTGCAGGGTTCTCACTAATTATTACTGTCGATACTGGTATCGCAGCGGTACATGAAGCGAAGGTAGCGAAGGAACTTGGAATAGATCTTATTATTACAGATCACCATGAGCCACCACCAGAATTACCAGAAGCCCTTGCGATTATTCATCCGAAATTAGAGGGCGGTGTTTATCCGTTTCATTATTTAGCGGGTGTTGGTGTTGCATTTAAAGTTGCACATGCACTTTTAGGTCGTGTGCCGGAGCATTTGTTGGAAATTGCAGTAATCGGTACGGTAGCCGATTTAGTATCACTTCACGGTGAAAATAGATTGCTAGTACAGCGTGGACTGAAGCATATGCGAATGACGCGAAATATCGGTTTAAAGGCGTTATTTAAAGTTGCTAACGTTTCGCAAAGTGAAATTACAGAAGAAAGTATTGGCTTCTCGCTCGCGCCACGTATTAATGCCGTTGGACGTTTAGAAGATGCAGCACCTGCTGTTCACCTTTTATTATCGGACGATCCAGAGGAAGCGAAAGAGCTAGCTGAAGAGATTGATGAGCTGAACAAACTTCGAAAAGATATTGTAAAGCAAATTACAGAAGAAGCTATCGCTGAAGTCGAAAATAAATTCCCGCCAGAAGAAAATAAAGTATTAGTTCTTGCGAAAGAAGGTTGGAATCCAGGGGTAATTGGAATAGTCGCTTCTAAGTTAGTTGAACGTTTTTACCGTCCAACGATTGTATTAAGTATTGATCCTCATAAAGAAACAGCAAAGGGATCAGCTCGTAGTATTGCAGGGTTTGATTTGTTTGCAAACCTTTCAGATTGCCGTGAACTGTTACCGCATTTCGGAGGCCATCCGATGGCGGCGGGAATGACGCTTCATATGAATGATGTGGATGAATTAAGAAGGCGATTAAATGAGCAAGCAGATGTAATTTTAACAGAAGAAGATTTTATTCCGATTACAGCAGTGGATGCATTTTGTAAAGTAGAGGATGTAACGCTTGCCGCGATTGAGGATATGCAAAAGTTAGCGCCATTTGGTGTAGGAAATCCGAAACCACGTATTGCGGTGAAAAACGCTGACTTAGAAAGTATTCGTGCAATCGGATCTGATGGATCTCATTTGAAAATGGCTCTTCGTGATGGACAAGCAACACTGGACACAATTGGATTTGGATTCGGTGCTTATGCGAAAGAAATCTCTCCGGTTGCGAAGGTTTCTGTAGTAGGAGAAGCGTCCATTAATGAATGGAATAACTTTAAAAAGCCGCAATTAATGGTGCAAGATATTGCTGTAGAGGCATGGCAACTATTTGACTGGCGTAGTATGCGTAATGTAGAAGCGAATTTAGCAGAACTTCCGAAAGAAAAAATAATAATGGTGTATTTTTCTGAAGAGGTATTGAATAAATTTGCTTTAGAAGACTATAAAGAACAGCTCGTGCATGCATCAGAGGTAAGTCATTTAGATGATCAATACATTGTGTTACTTGATTTACCAAAAGGAACAGATGAATTACGTGATTTATTTAAGACAGGATTCCCTGCCCGGATTTATACACTATTTTATCAAGAGAATAATCATTTATTTAGTACAGTCCCAACGAGGGAACACTTTAAATGGTACTATTCTTTCTTGAACCAAAAAGCTCCATTTTCTTTAAGGCAATATGGGGAACAATTGTGTCGTCATAAAGGTTGGTCAAAAGATACGGTAAATTTCATGACACAGGTGTTTTTTGAGTTAGAATTTGTTACAATAAAAGACGGTGTCATTTTTATGGCAGACAAAAAACAAAAGCGTGATTTAATTGAATCGGACACATATCGTGAGAAAATGAACCACTTACAATTAGAGAAAGAATTGGTTTATAGCACATATCAGCAACTATATACATGGTTTGAAACGATTCGTAATCATAAATAAGTAGAACAGTTATGGTAAAGGATTTGTATTTACAAACCTTTTATATCTGAGGAGGATTCAGAAATATGGATTTCAAGCAACATATCGCAATTGTACCAGATTATCCGAAAGAAGGTATTGTGTTCAAAGACATTACACCTTTAATGAACGACGGAAAAGCATACAAAGCAGCAACAGATGAAATCGTTGCTTATGCAAAAAAAAGAGACATTGATGTTGTAGTAGGACCAGAAGCACGTGGTTTTATTATCGGTTGCCCAGTTTCTTATGCATTAGAAGTAGGTTTCGCACCAGTTCGTAAATTAGGGAAATTACCACGTGAAGTAATTACAGTTGACTACGGTAAAGAATATGGAACAGATGTTTTAACAATCCATAAAGATGCAATTAAGCCAGGTCAACGTGTATTAATTACAGATGACCTATTAGCTACAGGTGGAACGATCGAAGCGACAATTAAACTAGTTGAAGAACTTGGCGGAGTTGTAGCAGGAATTGCATTCTTAGTAGAGCTTACTTACTTAGATGGTCGTAAAATGTTAGATGGTTACGATGTATTAGTATTAGAAAAATACTAATCATTATATAGGTGAAACTACGGTGATAAAAAGTACCCGTGAATCTCTTGGAGAGGAACGGGTACTTTTGTATAATTGCACAAAAAATATGGTGAAATGTCAGTAAAATCTTTTCCTTTTCACAATTCACAATCATTGGGTTATAATGATAGAATATAATTTATTCTATTCAATAAAGATAAAGTCAATTTTCAATAAAAGGTGATTCGATGGCAAATGAGCAAGTACTAACAGCTGAACAGGTACTCGAGAAAGCAAGTCAATATTTAGCGGATGAAGATATTGAGCTAGTGGCACGTGCCTATGAATATGCGCGTGATGCACATAGCGAACAATATAGAAAATCGGGTGAACCATATATTATTCACCCAATTCAAGTTGCAGGTATTTTAGTTGATTTACACATGGATCCATCTACAGTATCGGCAGGTTTCTTGCATGATGTAGTGGAAGATACAGAAATTACATTAGAAGATATTGAACGGGAATTTAATAAAGAAATCGCTATGCTTGTCGATGGTGTTACAAAGCTTGGAAAGATTAAATATAAATCCCATGAACAGCAACAAGCAGAAAACCATCGCAAAATGTTTATTGCAATGGCTCAAGATATTCGAGTTATTTTAATTAAACTAGCTGATCGTCTTCATAACATGCGTACATTGAAACATTTGCCTCAAGAGAAGCAGCGTCGCATTGCAAATGAAACGTTAGAAATCTTTGCACCTTTAGCACATAGACTCGGAATTAGTACTATTAAATGGGAGCTAGAGGATACGTCACTTCGCTATTTAAATCCGCAACAATATTATCGTATTGTAAATTTAATGAAGCGTAAACGTGCAGAGCGTGAAGAATATTTAGATGAAGTAATGACTGGTATTCGTGAGAAATTAAAAGAAGTTGCAATTCAACCTGAGATTTCTGGAAGACCAAAGCATATTTACAGTATTTATCGTAAAATGGCACTGCAAAACAAACAGTTCAATGAAATTTATGATTTACTAGCTGTACGCGTCGTTGTAAACAGTATTAAAGATTGTTATGCGGTGCTTGGAATTATTCATACGTGCTGGAAGCCGATGCCAGGTCGTTTCAAAGATTATATTGCAATGCCGAAAGCAAATCTATATCAATCTCTTCATACGACTGTAATTGGGCCGAAAGGTGATCCACTTGAAGTGCAAATTCGTACGAAAGAAATGCACGAAATTGCAGAATTCGGGATTGCGGCACATTGGGCGTATAAAGAAGGAAAAACAGCAGAAACAACGGGTACACTAGAGAAGAAACTAACATGGTTCCGTCAAATATTAGAATGGCAAAATGAAGCTTCTAATGCTGAAGAATTTATGGAGTCATTAAAAATTGATTTATTCTCTGACATGGTATTCGTCTTTACACCGAAAGGCGATGTAATGGAATTACCTCTTGGATCTGTTCCGATTGATTTTGCATATCGTGTCCATTCGGAAATTGGAAACAAAACAATTGGTGCAAAAGTAAATGGGAAAATGGTGACACTTGATTATAAATTAAAAACGGGTGACATCATTGAAATTTTAACATCGAAACATTCGTATGGCCCAAGTCAAGATTGGGTGAAACTTGCTCAAACATCTCATGCAAAAAATAAAATACGTCAATTCTTTAAGAAACAACGTAGAGACGAAAATATTGAAAAAGGCCGTGAACTTGTTGAAAAAGAAGTGCGTGGCTTAGAGTATGAGATGAAAGAAGTATTAGCTCCTGAGAATTTAAAACGTGTTGCTGAGAAATTCAACTTTGCAAATGAAGAGGATATGTTTGCGGCAGTTGGATATAATGGCATCACTGCATCACAAATTGTTACGCGACTAACGGACAAGTTCCGCAAACAACGTGAAGAAGAAGAAATCGTCGAAGTTAAAGAAGTTCGTAAACCGATGAAAATTCGAAAATGGGATTCTGGCGTTAAAGTAAGTGGTGCGGATAATTTATTAATTCGTTTATCAAAATGCTGTAACCCAGTTCCGGGCGATGATATCGTTGGGTATATTACGAAAGGTCGAGGCGTATCAATTCATCGTCGTGATTGCGTCAATGTGCATACAGAAGAAGCGGTAGAGCGTTTATTAGAAGTAGAGTGGGAAGGTAGCCCTGAAAAAGAGATTGAATACAATGTTGATATTGAAATTTCAGGCTATGATCGTCGTGGTTTATTAAATGAAGTATTACAAGCTGTTACAGAAACGAAAACGTATATTTCAGCCGTTTCCGGTAGAAGTGACCGTAATAAGATGGCGACGATTAACATGTCGATTTCTATTCGAAACTTACAACACTTGAAAAAAGTAGTAGAGCGCATTAAACGTGTACCAGAAATTTATGCCGTACGACGCATGATGCATTAATAGGGAGTGTAGAAAAGATGAGAGTTGTTTTACAACGATCAAAGGAAGCGTCTGTCACAGTAGATGGTGAGATTGTAGGACAAATTCCATTCGGTTTAACATTACTAGTTGGCATTACGCATGAAGATACAGAAAAAGATGCAACTTATATTGCAGAAAAAATTGCAAACCTACGCATTTTTGAAGATGAGAGCGGAAAGATGAACCACTCTGTACTTGATGTGAAGGGACAAGTTCTATCTATTTCGCAATTTACATTATACGGAGATTGCCGTAAAGGAAGACGTCCAAACTTTATGGATGCTGCGAAACCTGACTATGCAGAGCGTTTATATGATTTCTTTAATGAAGAAGTTCGTAAACAAGGGCTACATGTCGAAACAGGGAAGTTCGGAGCGATGATGGACGTTTCTTTAATCAATGATGGTCCGGTGACCTTAATTGTGGAAAGTAAATAGTGTTGCCCGAGAAGAGAGGATTATATAATCCTCTCTTTTTCATACATTGTTGTATGTTTTGTTGATTTATCATAGGATGGTTGTGAAGGGGAATAAAGGTAGAAGAAGGTGTATCATGATTCAAGAATTCAATATAGCTTTGCGCTTTATGTTAGAGTTATGCATTCTTGGGAGTATTGGGTACTGGGGATTTCGTAAAGGAGAAATACCGGCTGTAAAACTTATGCTTTCTGTAATTCTTCCGGTTGTTGTGGCTGTTATATGGGGGCTATTTGGGGCGCCCAATGCAGAGTGGGAACTTCATGGCACTCTACACGTTCTATTAGAGATTACCGTTTTTGGATTAGGCGTTGCAGCATTGTATCATTTGAAGCATCCTATGCTGGCGAGTGGATTAGCTATTGTTATTATTGTTAATCGAAGTCTAATGTTTGTTTGGAATCAATAGCTGTTTCAGTTATGTATAACTATCTCATCAATATGGAACAATAAAAAGTAAAACATCCATATTGAATGTGAGGGATATACGTATGCGTATGAATGAAAAAGGACATTCTGTTACAAATGGTGCAAATCAACTGTTTAACGTGAATTTTCATGATTTTATTTCAAAAGAGCAAAACAATACTTCAATGGAACTTGCTTCTGAGTTCGGAATTTCACTACAAGATGTAAAGCGTCTAAAGAAGCAAATTGAACGCTCTTAGAGCACTTGACAATCCTACTCAACAAACGTATAGTAATTTTATATTTACATATGAATATAGCCGTTGATAGAGAAGAGTAAATGAGACACACATGGAAAGAGAAGAAATGTCCTAGGCTGAAAACATTTCTACATGATGACTGATTGAATGACACTCTGTAGGTTTCAACTTGAAAGGTGTATATGCTTAGTAGAGATGAACGCAAATTTAAGCGTTATTAAAAAAGTGGAAGCATACGTGCTTCAATTAGGGTGGCACCACGGGTATAATACTCTCGTCCCTACTGTTCAAACAGTAGAGGCGGGAGTTTTTTTATTTTTATTAAGATTAAAACAATTAGAGGAGGAACTGAATATGTCTATTCAAATCCCACGCGGAACGCAAGATATTCTTCCAGGTAGTGTAGAGTTATGGCAGTATATCGAAGGGCAAGCACGCGAAATTTGCCGTCGTTACAATTATAAAGAAATTCGTACACCAATTTTTGAACACACAGAGCTATTTTTACGCGGTGTAGGTGATACGACAGATATCGTACAAAAAGAAATGTATTCATTCCAAGACCGTGGAGAGCGTAGTTTAACATTACGTCCAGAAGGTACTGCACCTGTTGTACGTTCTTACGTTGAAAACAAAATGTTCGGTGATGCAACACAACCAACGAAATTATACTATATCGGTCAAATGTTCCGTTATGAAAGACCACAAGCAGGTCGCTATCGTCAATTCGTACAATTCGGTATTGAAGCAATCGGTAGTAACGATCCTGCAATTGATGCAGAAGTAATTGCACTTGCTGTAGAGTTTTACCGCGGCATGGGCTTAAAAAATATTAAAGTTGTATTAAACAGCTTAGGTGATGCAGCGAGCCGTCAAGCGCACCGCGATGCGTTAATTGCTCACTTTGAGCCACGTATCGGTGAGTTCTGCTCTGACTGTCAGTCTCGTTTAGAAAAGAATCCACTTCGTATTTTAGACTGTAAGAAGGACCGTAATCATGAATTAATGGCTACAGCACCATCTATTACAGAATACTTAAACGAAGATTCAGCAGTATACTACGACAAAGTTCAAGAACTATTAGCGATGATGGATGTTCCATTTGAAAAAGATCCGAACTTAGTACGCGGTTTAGACTACTATCAACATACTGTTTTTGAAATTATGAGTGAGGCAGAAGGTTTCGGTGCTATCACGACATTAAGTGGTGGTGGTCGTTATAACGGACTTGTACAAGAAATCGGTGGGCCAGAAATGCCAGGTATCGGTTTTGCGATGAGTATTGAGCGTTTAATTATGGCGCTGAAAGCTGAAAACATTGAGTTGCCAATTGAACATAGTATTGATTGTTACGTTGTAGCGCTTGGTGAAAAGGCGAAAGACCATGCTGCAAAAGTAGCATTTGATCTTCGTAAAGCTGGATTGTCAGTTGAAAAAGATTATTTAGATCGCAAAATGAAAGCGCAATTTAAATCAGCAGATCGTTTAAATGCGAAATATGTAGCTGTATTAGGAGAAGATGAGCTAGATAAAGGCATCATTAACTTGAAAGATATGGCAACTGGCGGACAAGAAGAAGTAGCATTAGATGTATTTGCTTCATATGTAGCAGAGAAATTAATATAGGGGGAACTTACAGTGGCTGAAAGAACACATGCATGTGGAAAAGTAACAGTAGAAGCGGTTGGACAAACAGTTCAATTAAAAGGTTGGGTACAAAAACGCCGTGACTTAGGTGGATTAATCTTTATCGACTTACGTGACCGTACAGGTATCGTACAAGTTGTATTTAATCCAGAAACATCAAAAGAAGCGCTAGAAGTAGCAGAAACGATTCGTAGCGAATACGTATTACACGTAGAAGGTACAGTTGTTGAGCGTGGTGAAGGCGCGATTAATGACAATATGGCAACTGGTCGTATTGAAGTACAAGCAACGAAAGTAAACGTATTAAACGCAGCGAAAACAACGCCAATCATTATTGCTGATGATACGGATGCATCAGAAGATGTGCGTTTAAAATATCGTTACTTAGACTTACGTCGTCCTGTAATGTTCAACACATTCAAAATGCGTCATGACGTAACAAAAACAATTCGTAACTTCTTAGATACAGAAGAGTTCTTAGAAGTTGAAACACCAATTTTAACGAAGAGCACACCAGAAGGAGCTCGTGACTATTTAGTACCAAGCCGTGTTCATGATGGTGAATTTTACGCATTACCTCAATCACCACAGCTATTTAAACAGCTTCTTATGGTCGGTGGATTTGAGCGTTACTATCAAGTAGCACGTTGTTTCCGTGATGAAGATTTACGTGCGGATCGTCAACCGGAATTCACACAAATCGATATCGAAGCTTCATTCTTAACACAAGAGGAAATTTTAGATATGATGGAGCGCATGATGACGAAAGTTATGAAGGATGCGAAAGGTGTAGAAATTAACGCGCCGTTCCCTCGTATGACTTATGCTGATGCAATGGCTCGCTACGGTTCTGATAAGCCAGATACACGCTTTGAAATGGAATTAACAGACCTATCTGAATTTGCAGCAGGTTGTGGATTTAAAGTATTTACAAGTGCTGTAGAAAGCGGCGGACAAGTAAAAGCAATTAACGCAAAAGGTGCAGCGAGCAAATACTCTCGTAAAGACATCGATGCATTAACTGAATTCGCAAAAGTATACGGTGCAAAAGGTCTAGCTTGGCTTAAAGTTGAAGAAGACGGCTTAAAAGGACCGATTGCGAAATTCTTCGGTGAAGAAGATGCAAATGCGTTAATGAGTACATTAGAAGCTAATGCTGGCGACTTATTACTATTCGTAGCAGATAAGAAGAGCGTAGTTGCAGATAGCTTAGGGGCACTTCGTTTACGTCTAGGTAAAGAACTTGAGTTAATTGACGAAAGTAAATTTAACTTCCTATGGGTAACTGATTGGCCACTTCTTGAGTACGATGAAGATGCAGATCGTTACTTCGCAGCTCACCATCCATTCACAATGCCATTCCGTGAAGATGTTGAACTACTAGAAACAGCACCAGAAAAAGCGCGTGCACAAGCATATGACCTTGTATTAAACGGTTATGAGCTTGGTGGTGGATCACTTCGTATTTACGAGCGTGACGTACAAGAGAAAATGTTCAAAGCGCTTGGATTCTCACAAGAAGAAGCGCAAGAGCAATTCGGATTCTTATTAGAAGCATTCGAATACGGTACACCACCACACGGCGGAATCGCATTAGGTTTAGACCGTCTTGTTATGTTACTTGCAGGTCGTACAAACCTTCGTGATACAATTGCATTCCCGAAAACAGCAAGTGCAAGCTGTCTATTAACAGAAGCTCCAAGCCCAGTTGCAGAAGCTCAGCTTGAAGAGTTAAACTTAAAATTGAGCTTGAAAGAAGAGAAGTAAGAATGAAGTCTAGATGGTTATACTATAGCCGTCTAGACTTTTTTTGAGAGGTTGTTTAAAAAGTCCGGTTTAGATAACGGTCGCATCTCATCGTTGCTTCGCCAGTCCGGTGCTCGAGTAGTAGAAGCTACACTGCGCTCCTCCTGGCTTCAGCGCCTCGATCTGCTCGGTTCTCTAAATCCTCCTTTTTAAACGTATATTGAAGAGGTTGTTAAAAAAGTCCGGTTTACAAGGTGCTTTCATTTTTGAAATATGTATTTTTAGGAATTCTATAACTTTTTCTATACAAATAGTCGGAAAAACGCTAGAATACATGGTAGACCATTTTTGTAATAGGAGTGTAGAGCTGAATGTTACATCAATTTTCACGTAATGAATTAGCCTTCGGAAAAGAGGGCCTTGAAATATTAAAAAATAGTACAGTCGGTATTTTAGGAATTGGCGGAGTAGGGTCATTTTCGGCAGAAGCGTTAGCACGTTCTGGCGTAGGACGTCTTGTATTGGTTGATAAAGACGTTGTAGATATTACAAACGTAAACCGTCAAATTCACGCTTTAGTATCTACTGTAGGACGTTCAAAAGTAGAATTAATGAAAGAGCGTATTGCAGACATTAATCCGGAATGTGAAGTAATTGGACTAGAAATGTTTTATACAGATGAAACATATGAAGAGTTCTTTAAACACGGTTTAGATTTCGTAGTAGATGCATCTGATACGATTACGTTCAAAATTCATTTAATTAAACAATGTTTACGTCGTAAAATTAAAATTATCTCATGTATGGGTGCGGCAAATAAAATGGACCCAACTCGTTTCCGTATTGCGGACATTTCTAAAACACACACAGATCCAATTGCGAAAGTAATTCGTACGAAGCTTCGTAAAGACGGTATTAAAAAAGGTGTAAAAGTTGTCTTCTCTGACGAAAACCCAATCGTAATTCGTGAAGAGGTACGTAAAGAAATCGTACCAGACGAAAATGCAAAAATTCGTAAAGCGAAATTACCACCTTCTTCAAATGCGTTCGTACCATCTGTGGCTGGTTTAATTATGGCGAGTCATGTTGTACGTGAACGTATTAAAAACGTAGAAGTGAAGCGTGTAGGGCAAGAATAAAAAACAAAAGCGCATATTCCATGAGGAGTATGCGCTTTTTAATTTGTATGAAAAATTTAAAAAATATCCATATTGGTAATGCGATAGCTTCAAAAGCAGTTAAAAATAATAGATAATTATCGCATTTGTCTGACTTGTATGAGGGAGTCTTTTTTAAGCTTCTAATAGTGAAAAATCTTAAAAGTAAGACAAGAATCCCAAGTGTTATTTTGAAAATTGGTAATGAAATAGCTCATCTTTCCTTTCGATAATACACACCATTAGGGTTATAACAACATAAAAGTTATATTTCACCTTATTGTAGTTTAAGTGCACAAAAAATAATCCCCACCATGTAATATTAGGTGGGGGTTATTTCAATTTTCTGCTGAATATATAATATCTAAATTTCCATTTTGATCAGTCTTGAAAATCGGAGCAATCTGCTCCTCTTGTTCTTCGACTGAAACAAGTTTTCGAGCACGATCCATGATTCTAACAAGCATTGCATAATCTTCTTCGATTGCTTGTTGTTTTTTTGTGAGAACAGCTAATCTTGCTTCAAGTTCATTATTCGTGTTTTGCAGGGAAGTGAGCTGATCTTGTAATACGTCATTTTCAGTTTGTAACTTTGTGAGTGAAGGATTATTGTACTCCAAGTTTTGCAAAAATGAGATGACATTTTGCATTGTAAGATCTTGTTTATTTGGCGTAATATCTTCTGAAAACTCGGCATCGATTACGAGTTGTTTCGTATGTGAGAACAGCTCTTTTTCTATTTTAGCTTCCGAACGCTTTAATTCTTTACGTTGTTTTTTTGCAAGTTGCACCGCATCTTCATAATTTGGTCTTACTTCAGCATTCCATCTAAATCCACAAGCTGCTGAAGTTCGGTTTAATGTATCGCCAACTTCATCGAATGCTTTTATTTGTGTACTTCCGCTGCGAATATGTCGTAAAACAGTTTCTGCTAACAGGAGATCGTCTTCTTTTGTCCATGCATCTTGACGTGTTTTCATAAGCGAAGCCTCCGTAATGGTGACGTTTTCGCTTATATTACCCTTTATTCTTCGTTTTATGCGAACTTTGTAATCTTTCATAAACGGTAGACAGCGCTTGTTCAAATTTCCCTGTCGTTTTCGGTTTATAATATTGCTTATTTTTTATTTTATCAGGTAAGTATTGTTGTTGTACCCAGCCGTTTGGATGATCGTGTGGATATAAGTATCCGATGCCTCTACCTAGCGATTCGGCTCCTTTATAGTGACTATCTTTTAAATGACTTGGAATATCGCCAGTTTGACCATTACGTAGATCGTGTAGTGCGGCATCGAGTGCTTTATAGGCCGAATTTGATTTCGGTGATAAGCAAAGTTCGATAACGGCATTTGCAAGTGGTATGCGTGCCTCTGGGAAGCCGACCCGTTCAGCTGATTCAATCGCTGCAAGTGTACGTGGGCCGGCTTGTGGACTTGCAAGTCCGATATCTTCATATGCCATAATAAGAAGACGTCTACCAATGCTTTGTAAGTCACCTGCTTCAATAAGACGTGCTAAATAATGAAGTGCGGCGTTCACATCACTTCCGCGTACTGATTTTTGAAAAGCAGATAAAACGTCATAGTGAGCATCGCCACCTTTGTCGTGAACAAAACTCTTTTTCTGTAAACATTCTTCAGCGATTTCGAGTGTGATTTCAGCCGCTTGGTCGTCTGTAGTAAAGCTAGATAAAACAGCAAGTTCAAGTGCATTGTAAGCTGAGCGCATATCACCGCCCGAGGCATTTGCGAAATGAAGGAGAGCTTCCTCTGTGACAATGACATCATATTCTCCAAGCCCTTTTTCTTTATCTTCAAGCGCTCGTTTTAAACCAATTAAAATATCATCTTCTGTTAATGCGTGTAATTCGAAAATTTGACAACGGCTTCGTATAGCAGAATTGATAGCATGGAACGGATTGCTTGTCGTCGCACCGATTAAAGTAAGGAGTCCGCTTTCTAAATGAGGTAATAGAAAGTCTTGCTTCGCTTTATCTAACCTGTGAACTTCGTCCAAAATTAAAACGAGATGGCGATGCATTTTTGCTTCTTGTACGACAACTTCCATATCTTTTTTATTATGAGTAACAGCGTTTAAGAGGCGAAACGGCGTTCCGGTACTTCCTGCAATTGCGCTTGCAATCGATGTTTTTCCTGTGCCTGGAGGACCGTATAAAATCATTGATTGAAAATGGTTTGCTTGGACCATCCGCCATAAAATCTTTCCTTCACCAACTAAATGCTGTTGTCCAATAATGTCTTGAATCGTTGTTGGACGCATTCGATGTGCGAGTGGTTGTTTCATTTTGACCGTCTCCCTTAATATGTAATCTCATTGTATCGTATCATTTTTTATGTGAAAAATTGAAATATATTGCGGTGTTATTTGTATATTAATATCAAATATTCTTATTTTTCTTTTAATTGTAATAATTCCCGAGTTTTTCAATGTGATTTTATGTTATCATTTTGTTACATAAGTTGAAATTTCTTATAATACTATATTATGCTATAATTTCATAGGATTTTAAATTGTGTTCTTTTACGAATAAAGATATAACCAATAGAAGTGAAAATTTGAAAAGAGGTGCAAAATAGATGAAGATTTCAACAAAAGGCCGTTACGGCTTAACAATTATGATCGACCTTGCAAAAAAGTTTGGTGAAGGTCCAATTTCATTAAAATCAATTGCGCAGGCACATGACTTATCTGAGCATTATTTAGAGCAATTAATTTCGCCGCTTCGTAACGCTCGACTTGTAAAGAGTACGCGTGGTGCATACGGTGGATATGTATTATCTGATCAACCGGCTAACATTACAGCTGGGGATGTAATCCGTGTACTAGAGGGGCCAATTAGCGTTGTAGAAATGATAGAGGAAGAAGAACCTGCACAACGTCAATTATGGATGCGTGTTCGTGATGCGGTGCAAGAAGTATTAGATAGTACAACTTTAGAAGATTTAGTACGTTATGAGGAAGAAAATCATGGGGGCTATATGTTTTACATTTAATTCCTTGTGAAACGATTTGGAAAGAAGGAGATTTAATGGAACGCATTTACTTAGATCATGCTGCGACATCTCCGACTCACCCAGAAGTGGTCGAAAAGATGATTCCATATATGACAGAAATATTTGGAAATCCGTCTAGTATTCATTTTTATGGGCGTCAAACGCGCCATGCGGTAGATGAGGCGAGACGTGTGTGTGCACGTAGCATTCATGCAAACCCAAATGAAATTATATTTACGAGCGGTGGTACAGAAGCTGATAATTTAGCACTTATAGGTGTAGCACGCGCGAATCGTCATAAAGGTAACCACATTATTACAACGCAAATTGAACATCATGCGATTTTGCATACATGTGAAGTGCTAGAGCGTGAAGGGTTTGAAGTGACGTATTTACCTGTTGATGAAACAGGGCGTGTTCAAGTTTCTGATATAGAAGAAGCGTTAACAAGTGAGACAATTCTTGTATCTATTATGTTCGGGAATAATGAGGTTGGGACAATACAACCAATTGCGGAAATAGGAAAGCTGTTAAAAGAACATCAAGCTTATTTCCATACAGATGCTGTACAAGCTTACGGTTTAGTAGCGATTGATGTGAAAGAACTTGGAATTGACCTATTATCAATTTCAGCTCATAAAATTAACGGTCCAAAAGGTGTAGGATTTTTGTATGCTAGTACAGATGTGAAATTTGAACCGTTATTAACAGGTGGGGAGCAAGAAAGAAAACGTCGTGCTGGTACTGAAAATGTACCTAGTATTGCCGGGCTTCAACATGCAGTTTTGCTAGCTGAAAAAACTCGTGAGCAAAAAAATGCCCAATATGAAGAGTTTAAAGATATAATGGTATCTGTCTTCAAAAATGAAGACATTCATTTCGAGGTAAACGGAAACTTGGAATATCGCTTACCGCATGTGTTTAATATAAACTTTACAGGAATGAACATTGAACCATTTCTTGTAAACTTAGACTTAGCTGGCATTGCAGTATCAAGTGGTTCTGCTTGTACAGCTGGTTCGATTGATCCATCACATGTATTAGTGGCGATGTTCGGAAAAGACTCCGATCAAATACGTTCATCCGTACGCTTTAGTTTCGGACTTGGAAATACGAAAGAGCAAATTGAAAAAGCGGCGTACGAAACAGTGAAAATCGTGAAGCGATTAACACAAAATTAGCATGGGAGGTGACATGATGAACAAACTACCTCAAGAAACACGCGTTGTCATCGGGATGTCCGGTGGCGTCGATTCATCTGTAGCAGCTCTTTTATTAAAAGAGCAAGGTTATGATGTAATCGGAATTTTTATGAAAAACTGGGATGATACAGATGAGAATGGTGTCTGTACAGCAACAGAAGATTACAATGATGTAATTGAAGTGTGTAACCAAATCGGTATTCCGTATTATGCAGTAAACTTTGAAAAACAATACTGGGATAAAGTATTTACGTACTTTTTAGATGAGTACCGAGCTGGGCGTACACCAAATCCAGATGTAATGTGTAATAAAGAAATTAAATTTAAAGCATTTTTAGAGCATGCAATTGCACTTGGTGCTGATTATGTAGCAACAGGTCATTACGCACGCGTTGCTTATATGGACGGCGAATATAAAATGCTTCGCGGCGTTGATGATAATAAAGACCAAACATATTTCCTGAATCAATTAAGCCAAGAGCAATTATCAAAAACAATGTTCCCATTAGGTGAATTAAAGAAACCGCAAATTCGCGAAATGGCGAAAGAAGCTGGTTTAGCGACAGCGGCGAAGAAGGATAGTACTGGTATTTGCTTCATCGGTGAGCGTAACTTTAAAGATTTCTTAAGCAACTATTTGCCAGCACAACCAGGTGTGATGCAAACATTATCTGGTGAAGTGAAAGGGAAACATGATGGTTTAATGTACTATACAATTGGACAACGTCATGGTCTTGGTATTGGTGGTAACGGTGATCCGTGGTTTGCTGTTGGGAAAAACTTGAAAGAAAACATTTTATATGTTGACCAAGGATTCCATAACGAACTTCTATATGGTGATGAAGTTATTGCTACGAATGTAGGCTGGGTAAGTAATAAAGCGAAGGAAAAAGAATTTACATGTACAGCGAAATTCCGTTACCGTCAAGCAGACAATAAAGTAACGGTTCAAATCGTTGATGAAAATACAGTTCGTATTCTTTGTGATGAGCCAATTCGTGCGATTACGCCAGGCCAAGCAGTTGTTTTCTATGATGGAGATGAGTGCTTAGGCGGTGCTACAATTGATGAAGTATATCGTAGTGGTAAGAAATTAGATTATTTAGGATAGAACAAGGAGCCTCTGCCGATTAGCGGTTAGGGGTTTCTTTTACATAAAGCGAATTTTCGTTCGCTTGAAAAATACATTCTTTGTTATAATTTGTTGTAGAGGTGAAGGACATGTCAAACAAACTTGAAACAGGTATTCAATATATGCAAGAAGGAAACTGGGAAGAAGCAGCTAAAAACTTTACGGAAGCAATTGAAGAAAATCCGAAAGATGCGCTTGGATACATTAACTTTGCGAATTTATTAGATGTATTAGGTGATAGTGAGCGAGCAATTTTATTTTATAAACGTGCATTAGAATTAGATGATAAATCTGCGGCTGCTTATTATGGTTTAGGAAATGTATATTACGGTCAAGAGCAATTTACAGAAGCAAAGGCTGTATTTGAACAAGCGATGCAAGCGGGATTACAATCAGCTGATGTAACATTTATGTTAGGTATCACACATGTGCAACTTGGGAATGATCGTCTTGCACTGCCATTTTTACAAAGAGCGACGGAATTAGATGAAGACGATGTAGAAGCTGTATTCCAATGTGGACTTTGCTTCGCGCGACTAGAACATATTCAAGAGGCAAAACCTTATTTTGAAAAGGTATTAGAAATGGATGAAGAGCATGCAGATGCGTATTATAATTTAGGTGTTGCGTACGTATTCGAAGAAAATAACGAGAAAGCCCTTACTTTATTTAAGAAAGCAACTGAAATTCAGCCAGATCACTTTTTAGCTGGTAATGGTATTCGTTTATTAGAGCAAGAAGCTGAATAAAGTTAAATTATAGTTTAATGCGCAGTTACCCCTCATCTAAAGAGTGTGAAAGAGGTGGGGGATGTACTGCTCATTAAAATGAAAAGAACTCGGAAAGGAGAGGAAAGATGGGAAATCAACATGCAATGGATTTGTTTGAGGAAGAGAAAAAATTTATAAAAGCGCAAGTTCTTCATACCATTTTCCACAACGAAGAAAACCTCTATTCCGTTGTCAGTATGAAAGTCATTGAAACGAATGAAACATACGACGAAAAAAAAGTAATGATAAACGGTCATTTTCCCCGCATGCATGAAGATGAAATGTTTACATTAACAGGTCATTTTAAAGACCACCCGAAGTATGGAAAACAATATTTAGTTGAAACATTTAAGAAAGAATTGCCACAAACAAAAGCAGGTATGGTGCAGTATTTAGCGAGCGATTTATTTAAAGGGATTGGAAAGCGTACGGCCGAAAAAATCGTGGACCATCTTGGTGAGCATGCCATTTCTAAAATTATGGATGATCCTGATGCGTTAAATGGTGTTGTAAACAAGCAAAAAGCGCAGGAAATATATGAGACGATTATTGAGCATCAAGGGTTAGAAAAAGTGATGAGTTTTTTAAATGGTTACGGTTTTGGGACGAAGCTTTCAATTAAAATTTATCAGCAATATAAAGAGATGACATTAGAAGTGATTCGTAATAATCCATATAAGCTTATTGAAGAAGTGGATGGAATTGGTTTTGGGAGAGCAGATGATATAGGGCGTGCATTAGGGATATCTGGTAATCACGACGACCGTGTACGTGCGGGATGTTTTTATACATTAGAGAATGTGTCATTACAATTTGGTCACGTTTATATGGAAAAAGGTCAGCTTGTAAGAGAAACGATGTCACTTTTAAATAACCAAGAAGGCAGAGTGACTGAGGAAGACATTGTAGGCTGCGTTGAAATGATGCAAAGTGAAGGGAAAGTCATTATAGAAGAAGAGCGAGTGTATTTAGCTTCTTTATTCTATTCTGAGAAAGGCGTTGTAAAGTCAATTCGTCGTCTTATGAATCAAGAAGAAACTCCTTCATTCCCCGAAGCAGAAGTGTTAAAAACATTAGGGGAAATTGAAGAACAGTTGAAGGTGCAGTATGCACCGCTTCAGCAAGAAGCAGTTCAAACTGCACTTCATAAACCGATGATGTTATTAACAGGTGGACCAGGAACGGGGAAAACAACAGTTATTAAAGGAATTGTTGAAATGTATGCGTCATTGCACGGATTATCACTAAATCCAAATGAATATAGTGATGATAATCCATTTCCAATACTATTAACGGCTCCGACAGGAAGAGCGGCGAAGCGAATGAGTGAATCAACAGGACTTCCAGCTTGCACAATTCATCGTTTGCTTGGCTGGACGCCAGAAGGTTCTTTCCAGCGTAATGAAACTGACCCGGTTCAAGGGAAGTTACTCATTATTGATGAGTTTTCAATGGTTGACATTTGGCTTGCAAATCAGCTATTCAAGTCGCTTCCGACAAATATTCAAGTTATCGTTGTAGGCGATGAAGATCAGTTGCCATCTGTAGGCCCTGGACAAGTGTTAAAAGACTTATTGAATGCAGGTGCAGTTCCGACAGTCAAACTTACAGAAATTTATCGTCAAGCAGAAGGATCATCTGTTATTCAGCTTGCCCATGCGATAAAAGATGGAATGCTACCACCAGATTTAGCGGAAAACAAAAAAGACCGTTCGTTTATTGCTTGTACAGGAAATCAAATTGTTGAGGTTGTCAAAAAGGTTTGTGAAAACGCAAAGACAAAAGGATTTAGTGCAAGAGATGTACAAGTATTAGCGCCGATGTACCGGGGACCTGCTGGTATTAATGTGCTGAATGAAGCGTTGCAAGAAGTGTTTAATCCGAAAAAAGAAAAGAGTAAAGAAATTGCTTACGGTGATGTTGTATACCGAAGAGGTGATAAAGTACTACAATTGGTGAATCAGCCAGAGAGCCAAGTGTTTAATGGTGATATCGGAGAAATCGTTTCGGTGTTTTATGCGAAAGAAAACGTTGAGCAACAAGATATGATTATCGTTTCATTTGATGGGATTGAAGTAACGTACACAAAGCCAGATTTAAATCAAATTACACATGCATATTGTTGTTCGATTCATAAATCACAAGGTAGTGAATTCCCGATTGTTATTATGCCGATCGTAAAAAGTTACAATCGTATGTTACGTCGTAATTTAATTTACACGGGCATTACGAGAAGTAAAAAATTCCTTATTATTTGCGGAGAGGAAACAGCTTTTCAATCCGGTGTAAATCGCCTTGATGATGCAATGCGTCAAACGACTTTAGCTGGTCGATTGCAAGAATCACAAGGAGAGGTACAGATGGTAACGGTTAATGGTGAAGAAATGGACGTGGAAAACATTTCACCGTATGATTTCATGTAACAAGGTGAGATTATATAGTGAAACTTTCAAACGTACAACGTTGAAAGGCTCTAGCATGTATAAATGAATGCGGTTTGGACATAATGGCGAATAGAATCTGGGAGACTGTGAGGAGATGAAAGCCATATGTTCAGTTGTCCAAATTGCAAAGGGAAAGACATTGGAAAAATAGGTGTCAACCAATTTTATTGCTGGAATTGTTATATCGAATTATCGGTTTCAAAGGGGAAAATCCATACGCATCAAGTAGAGGAAGATGGTTCATTAAGCTCTCTTGATGATTTATTTGATGAGAATGAGAGAACGATCGGATAACGAAAAGGGGGATTTACTTTGAATCTACGCAATTCATTAATCGCATTAGGTGTTGGGGCTGCAGCATATCGATATGCTCGCAAGCAAGATGTATTTTCAAAACGCAATATGAAAAAAGCGCGTAAGATGATTAAGTCTTATTTATAATCATTTCGATAAAGTGAAAAACTCCCTTATTGACGAGGGAGTTTTTTTACGTGTTCATATGCAAATATAAAAGTCCGATTTCCGAGAAAACATAAGATAGACCGTAACATCCAACTCCAAGTATTCCATAATGCCATAATTGCTTCGCTCTTTCTTTTCGCGAGGAACGAATAAAGAAACCTTTCCAAATACCAAACCCGATACAAATCCATTCAAGAATCATGAAAAATGCGGATAATACGAGCATAAATAAAACCATAATTAGCCCTCCTGATTATATTTTGATTTTTTGTATTCTCAGGGGTGGTTGTCCTTATTATGTTAAATATATGTACGTCTTTAAAAAACAGTATGGTCTGTATGAAAAGATTTTAAAAGTTTTGCACATAACCTACCCTATTTATTTTCAAAATAAAGGTGGAGGAGGTTTTTCGTGTGAAGAATCTTAAAATCATTTGGATATATCGTTTAGGATTATTGTTACTAGTTTTTCTTTGTTTGCTTGTCTTTTTAAAAATTAAGCCGCTATGGGCACCGATTATTTTTGTGTTTAAAATGGCAATTACACCATTTCTTATTGCGTGTTTCATTGCATATTTATTACACCCGTTAATTGAAAAAATCCATAAGGAAGGGATGCCACGCACACTTGCTATTTTGCTCATTTATGTCCTTTTCTTCGGCGGGATTGGCTATGGAATTTATAAAGGAACGCCAATTGTTATAAAGCAGTTGCAAGAGATTAATGAACAATTTCCGCAGTTTACAAAAATGTACGATTCTTGGATGGATGGGGTAACAGAACAAACAGCGAATTTCCCATCATTTATTCATGAAAAGGTGAAACAAATTTTTGTTGGTGTAGAAATGAAGATTCAAGCGCTTTTGAATAAAGTAATGAGCACAGCTCGTGGTGTACTGGATTCATTGCTCATTATTTTCTTAATTCCGTTCATTGTATTTTACATATTAAAAGACTACGGTGAGTTTTATCATATCTTTTGGGAACTAGTTCCAAGTAAATGGCGTAGTACAGGACAAATGCTCGCGAAAGAAATTGACAAGTCACTTGGAAGTTATATTCGAGGACAGTTATTTGTTTGCTTAGTATTAGGGGGAGTATCCGCTCTTTCTTTTTGGTTTATCGGTATGAAATATCCATTGCTGCTCGGTATTATTATTGGGGTAACGGATATAATCCCGTATTTTGGCCCTATTTTAGGAGCCATTCCGACATTGATGATCGCGGCAACGGTATCAACGAGTTTACTCATTAAGGCCGGAATTACAATTGCGATTTTGCAATTTGTTGAAAGTAATATTTTATCTCCTTACATCGTTGGTAAGTCGCTCCGTATGCATCCTGTTATTATTATGTTTGCATTACTAGTTGGGGGAGAAGTTGCGGGGATTGTAGGCTTACTAATATCGGTTCCTATTTTAGCGGTCATTCGTACAGTGATCGTTCATGTAAGGCCTCTTTGGAAAAGAGAAGATATTTAATGTGAAAGCCCTCTATTTATAGAAATAGAGGGCTCACAATCTGCCTATTTAGGTAGTTGTTCTTTTATTTGCTGAACAATCCCGCTCACATCATTTGTTTGAATATGTTTTATTCTTTTCCATTCATCATCATACATAAATACAATTTGATTGCTGAAAAGTCGTTTCTGTTCTTTTAGATTAGAAATTTTTGCGAAAGAGTACTCTTCAAATATTGGGTTCCTACTTAAATCTGGTCCGTAAAAGAAGAGCCTTTTGTTCGTCAAGATTAACAGTCCTGGCCTTGCGACGGAACGATAGATAAATATATCTAATGAACATGCTGCATAAAAAAGGATTTTTTCGTCAGTAGTTAACATTTCTTTAGCTTGATTCAATAAAGTTGTCATTATAATCGCTCCTTTATTGTTAATAATTTAATTATAACAAAAATGTAATATCCAGAAATATTAACAAGTAGTAATTTTTTTGTATGAAAATATCCCTACTTGTTAATAAATACATAATATATAAAGGCTGTTTATAATGACAAGTAGATACTTATGTAGCTAAATGTATGTGGTACAATATAATTATTATTATCTACATTGACAAACTTAAGAGAATTCTATTATATTTAGTCATATAATACATTAAATCAATGACGGAACAAGTATGTTACAGTCCATTTATAGAGAGAAGCTTCCACTGGCTGAAAGAAGCTTTAAATGAAGGGTACCAGAAAGCTAATCCTGAGAGCAGCTAATCACTGCCGTCTTGCCACGTTACGGCACCATGAGGTGATGAATTGATTGTTATAATAATCAATTCATAATTAGGGTGGTATCGCGAGTTAACTCTCGTCCCTTTTATAGGGGCGGGAGTTTTTTATATTTAAGGAGGAAAATACAATGAAACAACTAACAGGCGCTCAAATTCGTCAAATGTTTTTAGACTTTTTCCAGGAAAAAGGACATGCAGTAGAACCAAGTGCATCACTAGTTCCACATGAGGATCCATCTCTTCTATGGATTAATAGTGGTGTAGCGACATTAAAGAAATATTTTGATGGTCGTGTAATCCCGCAAAATCCACGTATTACAAATGCACAAAAATCAATTCGTACAAACGATATTGAAAACGTTGGGAAAACAGCTCGTCACCATACATTCTTTGAAATGTTAGGGAACTTCTCAATCGGTGATTACTTCAAAGAAGAAGCAATTACTTGGGCTTGGGAATTTTTAACGAGCGACAAATGGATCGGATTCGATAAAGAATTACTATCAGTTACAATCCACCCAGAAGATGAAGAAGCATTCACAATTTGGAATGAGAAAATGGGTGTTCCAAAAGAGCGTATCATCCGCTTAGAAGAAAACTTCTGGGATATCGGTGAAGGACCAAGTGGACCGAATACAGAGATTTTCTATGACCGTGGAGAAGCTTACGGTAATGACTTTAGTGACCCAGAATTATATCCAGGCGGAGAAAACGAGCGTTACTTAGAAGTATGGAACCTTGTATTCTCTCAATTTAACCATAATCCAGACGGTTCATATACGCCGCTTCCTAAGAAAAACATCGATACAGGGATGGGCCTAGAACGCATGACATCTATCGTTCAAGATGTGCCTACGAACTTTGATACAGACCTGTTCATGCCGATGATTGGCGCGACAGAATCAATTTCTGGTGAGAAGTATCGTAACGGCGATTTGGAAAAAGATATGGCATTTAAAGTAATTGCTGACCATATTCGTACAGTAACATTCGCTGTTGGTGACGGTGCTCTTCCATCTAACGAAGGCCGTGGTTATGTATTACGTCGTTTATTACGCCGCGCTGTTCGTTATTCGAAGAAATTAAATATCAACCGTCCATTCATGTTTGAATTAGTACCGGTTGTTGGAGAAGTAATGAAAGACTTCTATCCAGAAGTACTTGAAAAGAAAGATTTCATCGCAAAAGTTGTGAAAAACGAAGAAGAGCGTTTCCATGAAACACTTCATGATGGTGAAGCAATTTTAGCTGAAGTAATTGCAAAAGCGAAAGAAGAAAAAACAACTGTTATTTCTGGCGTAGATGCATTCCGTCTATACGACACATACGGTTTCCCGATTGAATTAACAGAAGAATACGCAGAAGAAGCTGGTATGACAGTTGACCATAAAGGCTTTGAAGCTGAAATGGAAAAACAACGTGAGCGTGCACGTGCTGCTCGTCAAGACGTTGATTCTATGCAAGTGCAAGGCGGTGTCCTTGGCGAAGTTAAAGTAGCGAGCGAATTCGTTGGTTACGGTACAGTTGCAACAGAAAGTAACGTTGTTGCACTTGTGAAAAATGGTGAGTACACAGATAGCTTACAAGCAGGTGAAGAAGGACAATTAATGCTTGATGTAACGCCATTCTACGCTGAGAGCGGTGGGCAAATTGCAGACCGTGGTTATCTTCTTGCTGACGGCGTGAAAGTTCTTGTAAAAGACGTACAAAAAGCACCAAATGGTCAAAACTTACACAAAGTTGTTGTTGAAGAAGGTACATTAACGAAAGAAGCGGCTGTAAAAGCTGTTATCGATACGAAAAACCGTAGTAGCGTTGTGAAAAACCATACAGCAACTCACTTACTGCACCAAGCATTAAAAGATGTACTTGGAACGCATGTTAACCAAGCTGGTTCTCTTGTGACATCTGAACGTTTACGCTTTGATTTCTCTCACTTCGGTCAAGTACAAGCTGACGAATTAGAAAAAATTGAGCGTATCGTAAACGAAAAAATTTGGGAAAGTATTGATGTTGCGATTTCTCAAAAAGCAATCGAAGAAGCGAAAGAAATGGGTGCAATGGCATTATTCGGTGAAAAATACGGTGATGTTGTACGCGTTGTACAAGTGGGCGATTACAGCTTAGAGCTTTGCGGTGGTTGTCACGTTGATAACACAGCTTCTATCGGTATTTTCAAAATCGTTGCTGAGTCTGGTATCGGTGCAGGAACTCGTCGTATTGAGGCAGTAACTGGTAAGTCTGCATACGAATTAATGAACGATCAAGTAGGTTTATTAAAAGAAGCAGCAGGAAAAATGAAAACAAATCCGAAAGATATTTTAACAAGAGTTGATGGTTTATTTGCTGAAGTGAAACAACTTCAAAAAGAAAACGAATCTCTTGCTGCGAAATTAAGCAATATCGAAGCTGGAAACTTAACTGATTCAGTAATGACAGTTGATGGCGTGAACGTATTAGCAGCGAAAGTAAATGTTGCAGATATGAACAACTTACGTACGATGATGGATGACCTGAAAAATAAATTAGAGTCTGCAGTTGTTGTATTAGCGTCTGTAAATGATGATAAAGTAAATATTTTAGCTGGCGTAACGAAAGATTTAATTAGCCAAGGTTACCATGCAGGTAAGCTTGTGAAAGAAGTAGCTTCTCGTTGTGGCGGTGGCGGTGGTGGCCGTCCTGATATGGCACAAGCAGGTGGTAAAAACCCAGCGCAAGTTGAGGAAGCTTTAGCATTTGTACAAGAGTACGTTAAATCTGTTTCAAAATAAAGAGATAGTAGTGTACAATGGTAGGGAGAGGAGAAGTTCTTCTCCCTATACTTACTCTATAAGTGAGGTGCTTGAAATGGACGGTTTTGATAAAACAATGAAGTTCAGCATTCAAGATGAAAAACAGAGTGTCCATGTAAATGATGTACTTTTAACTGTGTATGATGCACTTCAAGAAAAAGGCTATAATCCGATTAACCAAATCGTCGGTTATTTATTAAGTGGAGACCCAGCATACATACCTCGCCATAAAGATGCACGAAGCATCATTCGCAAGCTTGAACGTGATGAGTTAATTGAAGAGCTTGTGAAGTCTTATTTGAAACATCATCGTGAGGAGTAGTTTATGCGGATATTAGGTTTAGATGTAGGTACAAAAACAGTCGGAGTTGCAATTAGTGACGAAATGGGCTGGACAGCACAAGGATTGGAAACAATCAAGATTAACGAAGAACGAGGTCAATTTGGTTTTGACCGTATTTCTGAGTTAGTAAAACAGTATGATGTGGACAAAATAGTAGTAGGTTTACCTAAAAATATGAATGGTACAATTGGCCCGCGTGGTGAAGCTTGCCAGCAATTTGCAGAAAACCTACGAGAACTGTTACAATTAGACGTTGTAATGTGGGACGAGCGTTTGTCGACGATGGCAGCGGAACGTCTGCTCATTTCAGCTGATGTAAGCCGTAAGAAGCGAAAGCAAGTAATCGATAAGATGGCTGCAGTCGTAATCTTACAAGGATTTTTAGATAGTAAATAAGAGGTGACCAAAATGGAAGAAAATCAAATTACAATTGTAGACGAAAAAGGTAACGAACATTTATGTGAGATTGTTTTCACTTTTGATGCTGAAAAATTTGGAAAAAAATCATACGTAGTCTTCTCTCCAATCGGTGAAGTAGACGAAGATGGAGACCAAATTTATGATGCAATGGCTTATGAGCAAAATGAAGAAGAGGGCGGAACTTTACTTCCGATCGAATCTGAAGAAGAGTGGGAAATGGTACAAGAAATGTTCAACACTCTTGCTGATGAGCAAGACGCAGAATAATAAGTACTGAAAAGATGGACGACATACAGTCCATCTTTTTTTGTATTTATATGTAAAATGAAAGATTTTTTGTCGAAACCACGCAATCCTTTGTAGTATAATGATACGGATTGTAGAAAAATAAAATGGCTATTAAAAGAGCTAGGCGGATTTGTTGTGGTTTTCCATCATGCTGTATAGAAACATATACATATGGTCTACAATTGAATAAGGAGGAAGAGTTTTGGTAGAGAATCAAGTGAAAAAGAAGCGTAGACGCATTTTTTTATTTTCGATTATTGCATTGCTCTTAGTTTGTGGTTCAGTCTATGCGTATATTTCATCGGCGTTAGGACCGGTTAATAGCGGGAATAAAAAAGAGATTGAAGTAGAGATTCCTAAGGGCTCATCTACAAGTAAAATTGGTGAGATTTTAGAAGAAAAAGGTGCTGTGAAAAACGGTACAGTCTTTAGTTTTTATGCAAAAGCTAAATCAAAAAATTTACAAGCTGGCACATATTTATTAAATGCTTCCATGAGTGCTGGAGATGTCATGGAACAAATGTCATCTGGTAATGTACATCGTCCGGCTCTTTATAAAGTGACGATTAAAGAAGGGGCGCAAGTAACTGAAATTGCAGAAGTGATTGCGGCAGAATTAAAGTGGAATAAAGATGATGTTGTGCGTCAATTAAACGATAAGGCATTTGTTCAAAAAATGCAGCAAAAGTATCCGAAGTTATTGACTGACAAAATCTTTGATAGCAATATTAAATATCCATTAGAAGGTTATTTATATCCTGCGACGTATTCGTTCTATAAGAAAGATACGACGTTAGAAGAAATTGTAATGCCAATGCTTGAGAAAACGAATGCAATCATTGTTCAAAATGAGGCGAAAATGAAAGCGAAGAACTGGGATGTTCATCAGCTTCTTACGCTGTCTTCACTTATTGAAGAAGAGGCTACTGGTTTTACAGATCGTCAAAAGATCTCTAGTGTTTTTTATAATCGTATAGCGAAAGGTATGCCACTTCAAACGGATCCGACGGTATTATACGCGCTTGGAAAGCATAAACAACGTGTATTATACGAGGACTTAAAAGTGAACTCACCGTACAATACGTATGTTGTGAAAGGATTGCCAGTTGGACCGATTGCAAACTCTGGTAAACATTCAGTAGAAGCAGCGTTAGAACCTGCGCAAACAGATTATTATTATTTCTTAGCTGCACCAAGTGGTGAAGTGTATTATGCGAAAACATTAGAAGAACATAATGCATTAAAGCAAAAATATATAACGAAAAAACAGTGAAATGGGGAGGGGTAGCGAAAAAGGTCGCACATCCCTCTTTTTTGTGGTAAAATATATCGGGTTAAAAACTGGCAGAAGAATCGTTTTTAATATCAAAACGGGACGTACAAGCTAAGGGTGAAGCTGGCTTGTATTTTTATTGCATTCTATGTGTGAAAAGACAAAGGTTTACGCGTCATAGAGGCACTTCTTCATGTAAATAAGGAGGACCAATTATGGAGGATGCAGTTAACGAGTACCTATTATCATTTATTGATCCAAAAGATAAATTAATTCTTGAAATGGAAGAGTATGCAACAGAAAACCATGTGCCGATTATGGATCGACTTGGAATGGAATTTATGCTGCAATTTTTACGTTTAATTGGACCGAAAAGCATTTTAGAACTTGGAACAGCAATCGGTTATTCTAGTATTCGTATGATGCAAGCCATTCCGAATTCTCGTATTGTGACAGTAGAGCGCAATCGCGAACGATATGAAAAGGCACTTGAATATATAGAACATTCCCCAGTAACAGAGCGTATTTCTGTTATTTACGGTGATGCTTTAGAAACAGGCGAACAAGTGAAAGAACATGGAACATTTGACGTTATTTTTATTGATGCAGCGAAAGGGCAATATCGTCGCTTTTTTGACTTATATGAACCGTTATTAAATCCTGGTGGCGTTATTATTTCAGATAATGTTATGTACCATGGCCTGGTAACGACAAAAGAGAAAATTGAAAATAGACGTACACGTGGTTTGATTCGTCGTATTAAGACGTACAATGAATGGCTTATGAACCATGAAGGATATGATACAACGATTTTCCCGATTGGTGATGGAGTGGCTGTAAGTAAAAAGAAAGGGTGACAAAGGTATGAAGAAACCTGAATTGTTAGTAACGCCTAGAGCAGTGGCGGATATCGAACCTCTTGCAAAAGCAGGAGCAGATGCAGTAATGATCGGTGAACAAAAGTTTGGTTTACGTTTAGCAGGAGATTTTTCGCGTGAAGATGTGAAAGAAGCTGTAAACATTGCACATGAAAATGGTGTGAAAGTATACGTTGCAATGAATGCGATGTTCCATAACGATAAAGTAGAAGAATTAACGGACTACGTTGCATTTTTAAATGAGATACATGTAGATGCGATTGTTTTCGGGGATCCAGCGGTATTAATGGCTGTTCGTGAAGTTGCACCAAACATGAAGTTGCACTGGAATACAGAAACGACAGCTACAAACTGGTTTACTTGTAACTATTGGGGGCAAAGAGGTGCGAAACGTGCTGTATTAGCTCGTGAGCTTAGTTTAGATGAAATTGTTGAATTAAAAGAAAATGCTGAAGTGGAACTTGAAGTACAAATTCACGGTATGACTTGCATGTTCCAATCAAAGCGTTCATTAGTCGGAAACTACTTTGAGTATCAAGGTCGTAATCTCGATATTGAAAAGAAAAAGTATGAAGAGAATATGTTCTTATATGATCCAGAGCGCAATAATAAATATCCAATTTATGAAGATGAAAATGGTACTCATATTATGAGTCCGAACGATATTTGTTTCATTGATGAGTTAGAGGAACTAATCGATGCTGAAGTTGATAGCTTAAAAATCGAGGGTGTACTAAAAAGTTCTGAATACATTATTGAGGTAACGAAGAAATATCGTAAAGCAATTGATTTATGTGTAGAAGATCGTGATGCGTATTATGACGTGAAAGACGATTTATATAACGAGATAGAAGAAATGCAACCGGTAAATCGTCCGTTAGATACAGGGTTCTTCTTTAAAGAGACGGTTTACTAAACGAGGAGGGTGTAGGAAATGACTGTACAAGAAATTTCACGAGTGATCGATGGCAAACGCGTTATTGTGAAGAAACCTGAACTGTTAATCCCTGCGGGTAACTTAGAAAAATTAAAAGTAGCTATCCATTACGGGGCAGATGCTGTATATTTAGGTGGACAAGAATTTGGTCTTCGTTCAAATGCAGGTAACTTTACGCTGGAAGAAATGGCAGAAGGCGTTGAATTTGCAAAGAAATATGGAGCAAAAATATACGTAACAACAAATATCTTTGCGCATAATGAAAATATGGACGGGCTAGAGGAATATTTAAAAGGGATTGAAAAAGCTGGCGTAACGGGAATTATCGTTGCCGATCCGCTTATTATTGAGACGTGTAAACGTGTAGCGCCTTCTGTTGAGGTGCATTTAAGTACACAACAATCACTATCCAACTGGAAAGCAGCACAGTATTGGAAAGAAGAAGGTTTACATCGTCTTGTATTAGCTCGTGAAGCAAGCTATGAAGAGATGAAAGAAATTAAAGAAAAAGTGGATATTGAAATTGAAGCATTCGTCCATGGTGCAATGTGTATCGCATATTCAGGAAGATGTACATTAAGTAACCATATGACAGCGCGTGACTCTAACCGTGGTGGTTGTTGTCAATCTTGTCGCTGGGACTATGATTTAGTTCAAACGGTATCACAACATAAAGATGCAAAAGAGCTTCCTCTATTCCAAGAAGAAGATGCTCACTTTGCGATGAGTCCAAAAGATTTAAATTTAATCTTATCAATTCCGAAAATGATTGAAATTGGAATTGATAGCTTAAAAGTTGAAGGACGTATGAAATCTATCCATTACGTAGCGACTGTAGCAACTGTATATCGTAAAGTAATTGATGCGTATTGTGCGGATCCGGATAATTTTGAGTTTAAACAAGAATGGTTAGATGAGCTTGATAAATGTGCAAATCGTGATACAGCTCCTGCATTCTTTGAAGGGGTTCCAGGACATCAAGAGCAAATGTTTGGAAATCATAGTAAGAAAACAACGTATGATTTCGCTGGTTTAGTGTTAGATTATAATGAAGAAACGGGCATCGTAACGATTGAGCAACGTAATCATTTTAAACCAGGACATGAAGTGGAGTTCTTTGGACCAGAAATAGAAAACTTTACGCAGACGGTGGAGAAAATTTGGGATGAGGATGGAAACGAATTAGATGCAGCGAGACATCCGTTGCAAATCGTGAAATTCAAAGTGGATCAACCAGTGTATGTGAATAATATGATGCGCAAAAACATACTTCAATAAGAAAGAGTGATAGTCGAATGGGGACGAATAAGCCTGTTGTAATTGGAATTGCTGGTGGTTCAGGATCAGGTAAAACGAGTGTAACGAAAGCGATTTTTGACCATTTTCAAGGTCATTCTATTTTAATCTTAGAGCAAGATTATTATTACAAAGATCAAAGCCATTTACCAATGGAAGAGCGTTTAAAAACAAATTATGATCATCCGCTTGCGTTTGATAATGATCTGTTAATTGAACATTTGCAGCAGTTGCTTGCATATGAGCAAATTGATAAGCCTGTATATGACTATACATTGCATACGCGTTCAGAAGAAATTATTCCAGTTGAGCCGAAAGATGTAATCATTTTAGAAGGAATTCTTATTTTAGAAGACCCACGTCTTTGCGAGTTAATGGACATTAAGCTATTCGTTGATACAGATGCTGACCTTCGTATTCTGCGCCGCATGCAGCGCGATATTAAAGAGCGTGGTCGTACGATGGATTCAGTTATTGATCAATACGTAAGTGTTGTACGTCCAATGCACAATCAATTTATTGAGCCTTCTAAGAAATTTGCGGATATTATTATCCCTGAAGGTGGACAAAACCACGTTGCAATTGATATTATGGTGACAAAAATTGCTACAATTCTTGAACAAAAAGTAAATTTGTAATAGCATAGTAAAAGATATACGATAGGAAGGGATTTTTTCCCTTCCTATCGAATACAATGAAACATGCAACCTCATCTATATATAGGTGAGGGCATATTTATATCAAGTTTCCATACATATCTTCTTACTATAAAGAAGAATTTGGAATACGGGGTTGTATGTGACAACTCCACTAGTGCCACGTGTACTAGAAACCTCCGCTAATATAAGTGGGGGAGTTTTCATATGGAACTCCTCTTTTTTTCGGGGGATTGGTATATAAAAGGAGTGGAAAATATGGCAACAGAAAAAACATACCCTATGACGCAAGAGGGTAAGCAAAAACTAGAGAACGAAGTTGAACAATTAAAAACAGTAAGACGTAAAGAAGTTGTAGAGCGTATTAAAATCGCGCGTAGCTTCGGAGATCTTTCTGAGAACTCTGAGTATGATGCAGCGAAAGATGAGCAAGCGTTCGTAGAAGGGCGTATTACACAACTGGAAAACATGATCCGTAATGCGGTTATCATTGAAGACAACGGTGAAGAGTCTACAGTTGTAACATTAGGTAAAACTGTAACATTTAAAGAATTACCGGGTGGAGACGAAGAAGCTTACACAATCGTAGGTAGCGCAGAAGCCGATCCATTTGAAGGAAGAATTTCTAACGATTCTCCAATCGCAAAAAGCTTATTAGGTAAGCAAATTGGTGAGAAGGTAGCAATCCAAACACCAGGTGGAGAAATGCAAGTAGAGATTATCTCTGTAAAATAATAAAAAAGATTCTCCCAATCGGGGGAATCTTTTTTATTATTTTAACTTTTTTATACAAATAAAAAGCTGTTAGAACTTTCAAACGATTCGACAGGAAAGGACAATAAACTACTAAATAGTTTGATATCATAATTGAGGACTTTAAGTTTTAATTATTTCAACATGGAACAGTTTTAAAGGGGAAAAGAGGGTAAGTATGAAAAAAATATTTACGGTACTGATTTCTAGTATCTCCATATTAGGGCTCACTGCGTGTGGAACTAACGAGGAAGCTACATCATCAAAGGGGGAAAAAGTGAAGCAAGAAGAAAAAAAGGATAATGCTGCAAACGAGAATTCAAAAAGTACAGAAAGTCCAAAAGAGAAAGTGGAATCAAGTATTGATAACAAGAAGTTTGATGATTTTGATTTGGAGTATCAATTAGCTATTGTAATGAAAATATTTCAGAATGTAACGATTAAGTATGATTATGCGATTGGGAATCCAGAATATTTATTACGAGATTCGATGGATCAAAAAACAATAGATGATATGAAGGGTATGTTACAAGAACAGGCAAAGAATAATGATAAACTCCTCAAAGATGAAGTAAATCAAGCATATACATATTTAAAACAATCTAAAATAAGTAATAAAAGTGATATTCAAAAAATAATAGATGCAGAAAATAAATACTTGCAAATTGTAGATAGGATGATTGTGTGTATTGATTCTGTAACAGTTGAAAATGCAAAAGAAAAAAGAAGTGAAATGAACAATTTAAGTGCTGAATACTTAAAGGTAGCAACTCAGGTAACAACAACTGTAATCGAGGTTGCAAAAAATGCTGGAGTGAATGAAACAGAATTTAGATCGCTTCTTATGAAGTTTCTAGAGAAGCCCCAAAAGTAATAATGACTTTAAGTATATTGAGGTAATATAGCTTTAAATTTTGCAGTTTGTATAAATAAAACAGTACCTCGTCTAAACTACAATAGACGAGGTGTTTTTTTATGAAAATAAAACGGAGAATTATAATTGTTTTAATTTGTTTTATGGGTATGATTTTTTTATTACTTTGTCGTTTAATCCAAATACAGATTATAGATACAGAATCGTTTACTGACCGAAATATTAATTTGATTGAAAAAAGTGTTACCCAGCGCACACAATCACTTACAGTAGATAATGGAAGAGGGCATTTTATAGATCGAAATGGTAAGGAAATTGGTGAAGAGAAATATCCAGTTTTAATTATTTTCCCATTTTTACAAATAAAAAATGACATGTTAGAGAAAATTGCGCATATCATTGGTGTGTCGAGACAAGAGATAAGACTGCAAATAAAAAATAAGAATGAAGCATTTATATTACGAAGGGGGAATATCCCATTTCAATTAACGATCGAGCAGATGGAGAAGGTAAATCGCTTAGATATTTTAGGTATTGTAGCAGCAGAAGTTCGATTGAAGCAAACGGGAGAGGCAAATCATTTAATAGGTGATGTGGGAGAGAATGAACAGGAATTTCAAAAGCGTTATGGAGAAATGAAAAAACTTTCGAAACAAACGCCAATTGGTATTTCCGGATTGCAGCAATCATTTGATGAATTTTTACTAACTGATGGAGAGGCGAAAGTACTATATCAAGTGGATCGACAAGGAGAACCGATTTTCGGGAAACAGGCGAAATATACTTCACCAGGAAATCCATTTTATCCAGTTACTATTCAAACGACAATACATAAAGCGTTGCAACGACAGGCAGAAAAGATTATAGATGAAAACGGAATAAAAAAAGGTGGGTTAGTATTACTAGACATAAAGAATAGTGAAGTTTTAGCAATGGTAAGTAAGCCATCTTTACAGATGAGTGATAGGAGTGTATATAAAGCTACACTTGAAAATCAAATGTTAACTCCTCATTTTCCGGGGTCTGTTTTTAAAACAGTAGTTGCAGCAGCAGTAATTGATGAGAATTTGGTGCGGTTTAATCGTGCATTTAACTGTAATACGGATTTATACGATGAAAATCTGCCACAAGTTATGATGGGGTCATTAAATTTTAAGGAAAGCTTTGCTAGAAGCTGTAATCGGACGTTTGCCGCATTAGGTAATGAACTAATGCAAAAGGATAGTGAAGTTTTAGAAACGTACTTAGAGGCCTTAGGAGCAAGTCAGAAGGTAGGGTGGAAAGGTTCCGTATTTCATACACCGGAATTTGAGCAATTGCCAGAAGAAAAGAGTGCTACTATTTGGGGAAGTGAAGAAAATAAAGATAGTAGAAAAGCGATTGCCCAAACGATGGTCGGACAAAAAGATGTACGCGTGTCACCTCTAGCTATAGCGAATATGATGGCGACAATTGCTAGAGATGGAGAGAAGCTGGAAGTGAAAGCTGTGAAAAAAATAGTGTATAAAAATGGAACCGACTTTTTTACATTTGAAAACCATAAATTAAATGGGAAACAACTTTCTTATGAAACGGTGAAAAAACTACAAGCGTTATTAAGAGGCGTTGTAACGATGGAGAAGGGAACGGGAAAGGCATTTCGTTCGTTGCCACTAAACGTCGCTGGAAAATCTGGGACGGCACAAACAGGAAAAGGAGCGAAGGTGAATCGCTGGTTTGCAGGTTATTTTCCATATGAAAACCCAAGATATGCTTTAGTTGTAGTTGATATAGAAACAGATAGTAACGTAAATGTAGTTACACCAGTTTTTACAGAACTGGTAGAAGCAATTTATCAATTAGAAAATGAAAAGTAATCTTGCAATTATTTATGAAATGTTCTCATTTCGTGAAAATATTATTGTAAATGTTCAACCTTTCTAGATTTAATGTTACAATAGCAAGTATGAAAAACTGCATGGAGGTTTGAAGAATGGCAGGAGGATCTAGATTCCAACAGAAACAACAAAAACGTCGTCAAAACGGTGTTTTAAATATTGCGATTGCTATTGTATTAGTAGCAGTAGCTATAGTAGCATATCAATTGTTTGTTCCTGATACAAAAGAGCAAGCGTCTCCTAGTGATAAAAAAGTAGCTCAGCAAACAACAAAAGAGAATAAAGCTGAGAAAGCTAAAGGTAAAGAAGAGACGAAGAAGAACGAGCAAGAAAAAGCAGAGGCTAAGAAAAAAGAAGAAGAGAAGCAAAAGGCTGAAGAAGAAAAGAAAAAAGCTGAAGAAGAAGCAAAAGCTAATGAAGAAGCAAAAGCTAATGAGAAAGTATCAGCTGAAAAAACACAGCCAAAGGCAACAGATGCTTATACGAAACCTTCTTGGAAGCCAGTAGGTACAGAACAAGGTGCAACACCTGCGATGACGTTTAAAAAAGGTACAGCAGATTGGAATGAGATGAATCAAGCGATTTCCGCTGCAATTGACGTTCCAGTAGAGCAATTAGTTATTCATAGAATCGGAAATAACGGTAAGAATAAAGCCTACGGTAACGTACAAGATAAGCAATCAGGTAAAAAATATTATGTAAACATTGATTGGGTAGATAATGAGGGCTGGAAACCAGTACTTGTTCAAACTCTAAACTAAAAAAGAGAGGCTCTTAGGAGCTTCTCTTTTTTAGTTAGCGTAATTTCTTTAATTTAAAATGAACAACCGCACTATAATAAGGTCTTTTGCTTTCAGAATCCATAATCATTTGATGCGAGATATGATGTACTTCGAGCATAAGTGCTTTATTATTATCAATTTGCTCACTAATTTTTTTTTCTAAAGAAGCTAAGTCCGCCGCTTCAAAAAACTCTACTTTATCTTCTAACATTTCAAAGGTAAATGACACGAAGACGACCCCTCTCCTATGTAATCACCTATAGTGTAACAAAGAAAAGAAGGAAATACTATGTGCATTTCAATTGACATTTTTAGAAAGAGGGAATATCATACTGATAAAACCGATAAGAAAAAGGGGAATTTTTATGGGCATAGAATTTAATGGTTTATTTGATGAATGGGCTCATACGTACGATTCATTTGTACAAGGCGAAGATATACAATATAAAGAAGTTTTCGCCCATTATGAGGACATTTTAGAGGATGTAGTTAACAAGTCATTTGGCAACGTATTAGAATTCGGTGTTGGTACTGGCAATTTAACAAATAAATTATTACTTGCTGGTCGCACAGTTTACGGTATAGAACCGTCACGCGAAATGCGTACTATTGCAAAAGAGAAATTACCAAAAGAGTTTTCAATTACAGAGGGTGACTTTCTTTCATTTGAAGTCCCAAATTCAATTGATACTATTGTGAGCACCTATGCATTTCATCATTTAACAGATGAAGAAAAAGACGTAGCAATTGCGAAGTATAGTCAATTGCTAAACAAAGGTGGTAAAATAGTGTTTGCTGATACGATATTTGCAGATCAAGATGCATATGATAAAACTGTTGAAACAGCAAAACAAAGAGGTTTTCATCAGTTAGCAAACGATTTGCAAACAGAATACTATACACGTATTCCTATCATGCAATCTATTTTTGAAAACAATGGCTTCCATGTAACGTTTACGAGATTAAATCATTTTGTATGGGTAATGGAGGCAACTAAGCAATAGAAAGAGGGATTAGATTGAGAATTGCTGTAATTGGAGCAATGGAAGAAGAAGTACGTATTTTACGTGACAAACTAGAACAAGCAGAAACAGAAACTGTTGCAGGTTGTGAATTTACGAAAGGGCTATTGGCAGGACATGAAGTAATCTTGCTAAAGTCTGGTATTGGTAAAGTAAATGCAGCGATGTCAACGACAATTTTATTAGAAAGATATAAACCTGAAAAAGTAATCAACACTGGTTCAGCTGGTGGATTCCATCATTCTTTAAATGTTGGAGATGTGGTTATTTCAACAGAAGTTCGTCATCATGACGTAGATGTTACAGCATTTAACTACGAATATGGTCAAGTGCCAGGAATGCCACCTGGATTTAAAGCTGATGAGGCATTAGTTGCATTAGCTGAGAAATGTATGCAAGCAGAAGAAAATATTCAAGTTGTAAAAGGTATGATTGCAACAGGTGATTCATTTATGAGTGATCCGAACCGCGTTGCAGCAATTCGTGATAAATTTGAAGACCTTTATGCAGTAGAAATGGAAGCAGCAGCTGTTGCGCAAGTATGCCACCAATATGAAGTTCCGTTTGTTATTATTCGTGCACTTTCTGATATTGCTGGTAAAGAATCAAATGTTTCATTTGATCAATTTTTAGATCAAGCAGCTCTTCATTCTACAAACTTTATCGTAAAAGTACTAGAAGAGTTAAAGTAATGTAACAAAAAGGCAACTGTCTCATATAAAGAAAATACATACAGTTGCCTTTTCTTTATTGGCAAATAAGGGGGAGAACACGATGAATGTATATCGTGGCGTTCATGAGTTGATTGGCCATACACCAATCGTAGAAATTACTCGTTTTTCACTTCCGAAAGGAGTCCGTTTATTTGCAAAGCTTGAATTTTACAACCCAGGCGGAAGCGTTAAGGATCGTTTAGGAAGGGAATTAATCGAAGATGCACTAGAAAAAGGGCTTGTTACCCAGGGCGGAACAATTATTGAACCGACGGCTGGAAATACTGGCATTGGACTGGCACTTGCAGCGTTAGAACATGATTTACGCGTCATTGTTTGTGTACCAGAAAAATTTAGTGTTGAAAAGCAAGAATTAATGAAAGCGTTAGGTGCAACGGTCGTGCATACACCGACTGAGCAGGGAATGACCGGCGCAATTGCAAAGGCAAAAGAATTAGTAAAGGAAATACCAAATTCATACTCTCCAAGTCAGTTTGCTAATGAAGCAAATCCTCGTGCTTATTTCAAAACACTAGGTCCTGAACTTTGGGATGCACTGAATGGAGAGATTAACATATTTGTTGCAGGGGCAGGAACTGGCGGTACGTTTATGGGAACTGCGTCTTATTTAAAAGAGAAAAACATTGATATTAAAACGGTTATTGTAGAACCAGAAGGCTCTATTTTAAATGGTGGTAAGGCTGGCTCACATGAAACAGAAGGAATTGGTCTTGAATTTATTCCACCATTTTTAAAAACATCTTATTTCGATGAAATTCATACGATTTCTGATCGAAATGCATTTTTACGTGTAAAAGAATTAGCGCAAAAGGAAGGTCTTCTCGCTGGAAGTTCTTCAGGAGCGGCATTCCATGCAAGCTTGCTTGAGGCTGAAAAAGCAAAACCAGGTACAAATATTGTAACGATTTTTCCAGATAGTAGTGAGCGTTATTTAAGTAAAGATATATACAAAGGATGGGAATAAAAAATGAGAGCAAAGACAAAGTTAATTCATGGTATTCGCATAGGAGAACCTTCAACTGGATCTGTAAACGTACCGATTTATCAAACGAGTACGTACAAACAAGAAGCAGTTGGTAAGCATCAAGGATATGAATATTCACGAACAGGTAATCCAACTCGTTCAGCTTTAGAAGAAATGATTGCAGTATTAGAAAATGGTCATGCTGGATTTGCATTTGGTTCAGGGATGGCAGCTATTACAGCAACAATTATGTTATTCTCAAAAGGAGATCACGTCATTTTAACAGATGATGTTTACGGTGGAACATACCGCGTTATTACAAAAGTACTAAACCGTTTCGGCATTGAGCATACCTTTGTAGATACAACAAACCTAGAGGAAGTTGTAGAAGCAATTCGCCCAAATACGAAAGCGATTTATGTGGAAACACCGACGAATCCGTTACTGAAAATTACTGATATTAAGAAAATATCCACTCTTGCAAAAGAGAAAGATTTATTAACAATTATTGATAACACATTCATGACGCCGTATTGGCAGTCACCAATTTCTTTAGGAGCAGACATTGTACTTCATAGTGCAACAAAATATTTAGGTGGGCATAGTGATGTGGTTGCAGGCCTAGTAGTTGTAAATAGCCCACAATTAGCAGAAGACCTTCATTTCGTACAAAACTCAACAGGAGGCATTCTTGGACCACAAGATAGCTTCTTACTACTTCGTGGTTTAAAAACACTAGGAATTCGTATGGAAGAGCATGAAACGAATTCACGTGCAATTGCCGAGTTTTTAAATAACCATCCAAAAGTAAATAAAGTATATTATCCAGGTCTTGAATCGCATCCAAATCACGAATTAGCAACAGAACAAGCAAATGGATTTGGTGCAATCATCTCATTTGATGTAGATAGTGAAGAAACATTAAATAAAGTGCTAGAAAAACTACAATATTTTACACTTGCTGAAAGCTTAGGAGCAGTAGAAAGCTTAATTTCTATTCCATCACAAATGACACATGCATCTATTCCAGCTGATCGCCGTAAAGAATTAGGAATTACAGATACATTAATTCGTATTTCTGTCGGTATTGAAGATGGTGAAGATTTAATTGAAGATTTAGCACAAGCGTTAGCATAATAAGAAAGCACTGCTTATAGAGCAGTGCTTTTTTAAAAGGTTAATTTGTGAAATGTTTCACAAATTAGACACACACAAATGAAATGATTTCCTGTATATTAAATTCATGAAATGTTACTCACGAACAAACTTGTGAAATATTTCACAAACAATGAGATTCATGTAAGAAGGCAACTCTATTTTTTTTACGATAATAGGGACTTATTTTGACCTATAGGGACATATAAGGACCACGATAGTAGAATAGGAGGAAATTTACATGGTAGTCAAAGAGAAAGTTGTAAATGAAATGCAAGAGGTAAAAGAGATGATTGATACGTTAGTGAAGAACGGTCAAAAAGCTTTACAAGCATTAGATAGTTTTACACAAGAGCAAATTGACAACATTGTTCATGAAATGGCGCTTGCAGGTGTTGATCAACATATGCCGCTTGCGAAGTTGGCTGTTGAAGAAACGGGCCGTGGTGTATATGAAGACAAATGCATTAAAAATATTTTTGCCACTGAATATATTTGGCATAGCATAAAGAAAGATAAAACGGTAGGAATTATTCACGAAGATCCTCATGAAGAAATAATAGAAATTGCGGAACCTGTCGGTGTAGTAGCAGGAGTAACACCAGTAACTAATCCAACGTCGACAACGATGTTTAAAGCATTAATCGCAATAAAAACGAGAAATCCAATTATTTTCGCATTTCACCCTTCTGCACAAAATTGTTCCATTGCAGCGGCGAAAACAGTATATGATGCAGCAGTGAAGGCTGGTGCACCAAAGCACTGTATTCAATGGATTGAAAGACCTTCTGTCGAAGCAACGAAACAATTAATGAACCATGAAGGTGTTGCACTCGTTCTAGCAACTGGAGGAGCTGGTATGGTGAAATCAGCTTATTCTACTGGCAAACCAGCGTTAGGTGTAGGCCCTGGTAATGTACCATGTTATATAGAGAAATCGGCACACGTTAAACGAGCTGTTAATGATTTGATTTTATCGAAAACGTTTGATAACGGAATGATTTGTGCATCAGAACAAGCTATCATTGTAGATAAGGAAATTTATGATGATGTTAAAACAGAAATGATTGCAAATAATTGTTACTTTGTAACAGAAGAAGAGAGAAAAAAATTAGAGAAACTTGTTATTAATGAAAATACATGTGCAGTAAATAGTGATATTGTTGGGAAATCAGCACAGTACATTGCCGAATTAGTAGGGATTACTGTACCTGAAGATACAAAAATTCTTATAGCTGAAATTAAAGGGATCGGAGCAGCGTATCCACTATCTCGTGAAAAACTGAGCCCAGTATTAGCTTGTGTAAAAGCAAATTCATTAGAAGAAGGATTAACATACTGCGAAGGAATGCTAGACCTTGGTGGCTTAGGGCATTCAGCAGTCATTCATTCTACAAATAAAGAAGTACAAAAACAATTTGGATTACGCATGAAAGCTTGCCGTCTCATCGTAAATGCACCTTCATCACAAGGGGGAATTGGCGATATATATAACGGATTTATTCCATCACTTACGCTTGGTTGTGGTTCTTACGGGAAAAACTCAGTTTCCCAAAACGTAACGGCGACTCATTTATTAAATATAAAAAGGCTGGCAAATAGAAAAAAGAATATGCAATGGTTCAAATTACCACCAAAAATTTATTTTGAAAAACATGCGACAGCATATTTAGAAAACATGCCCAATATTTCACGTGCATTTATTGTAACGGATCCAGGAATGGTGGAGCATGGTTATGTAGATACAGTTACACACTATTTACGTAAACATGTAAATGATGTGAAAGTTGAAGTTTTCTTTGAAGTCGAGCCAGATCCATCAGATGAAACTGTTTTTAAAGGTGCGGACATGATGAAAAGCTTTAAACCAGATGTAATTATCGCACTTGGTGGTGGTTCAGCTATGGATGCAGCAAAAGGGATGTGGCTATTCTATGAGCACCCAGAAACAACATTCTATGGAATTAAACAGAAGTTTTTAGATATACGAAAACGCACATGTAAATATCCGAAATTAGGAAATAAAGCGCAGTTTGTTGCAATTCCAACAACATCAGGAACAGGGTCAGAAGTGACGCCATTTGCGGTTATTACAGATAAGAAAAATAATATAAAGTATCCGCTCGCAGATTATGAATTAACACCAGATGTAGCGATTGTTGATCCGCAATTTGTAATGACAGTACCGCCTCATGTAACAGCAGATACTGGCATGGACGTATTAACACATGCAATTGAAGCATATGTGTCTGTTATGGCAAATGATTATACAGATGGTTTAGCATTAAAAGCAATTGATCTCGTATTTAAGTATTTACCGAGAGCATATAAAGATGGAAATGATGAAGAAGCTCGAGAAAAAATGCATAATGCTTCCGCAATCGCAGGCATGGCATTTGCAAATGCATTCCTAGGTATTAATCACAGTTTAGCACATAAACTTGGACCAGAATTCCATATTCCACACGGACGTGCAAATGCAATTCTTATGCCGCACGTAGTCCGCTATAATGCTATTAAGCCAAGAAAACACGCATTGTTCCCAAAATATGAGCACTTTGTAGCGGATGAACGCTATGCACATATTGCGAGAATGCTCGGACTTCCAGCAAGCTCAACAGCAGAAGGTGTGGAATCACTCGTTCAAGCAATTATTGCGCTTGGAAAAAAATTGAATATTAATATGAGTATTGCAGGACAAGGAGTTGCTAAAGAACAATTTGAAGAGGTTGTCGGAGTGTTAGCAGAAAGAGCTTTTGAAGACCAATGTACAACAGCTAATCCAAAATTACCGCTCATTTCAGAACTGAAAGAAATTTATATGGAAGCATATAAAGGCCTGTAATAGATATGAAAGAGTCGCATTTAAGCGGCTCTTTTTCTTTGGAAAACATCTCCCAGATTGGCTCTATTTACTTGTCTTTAAGTTTTATAGAATATGATACAGTGAGGAGGGGAGTGATAAATAAATGAAAGAATTACAACAAAAAATAGCAGATTATATCCGATTCGGACAAGTGCTTCTTGCAGTAAGTACATTTTTGATGGTTGGTTTATTAATTCCGAATGGAGCAAAAGAGACGTTACAAACTTTTGTTATGATGGGGAGTATCATATTATTTTTAAGTTTGTCATTCCTCTTCTTTAAGCGTGCTAAAGCGATGCGTGATCAATTAGAGGAGAGCGAATATGAAGAAAATTGTTAAATGAGGCGCTACGAAAAGAAGAACTCTTTTTGTAGCGTTTTTTCGTTTTTGTAGAAAATGTATGTGTTTTATATTGACAATGATAATCCTTATCAATTAAAGTAGAATAGTAATTAGTGATTATCATTATCAATTAAAGGTGAAAGAATGAAAAAATCCATTACGCTTTTCACAGTGATCTTATCTATTTTTTTCTTATTAAAATGTACATATTAAAGCTGGAGAAATTGCTAGTTTAATCGGTCCTAATTGACCACAAGAGTTCTTATGTGCGGTAAACTTTCCACTTGAAAAATTGGAAAGTTTACCGCCCGTTAGAACGGGATAAGTATCTAGTATATTTCGAAAGCCTACACCCCCCTCAGTTGTAGTTTTCTTTATACTAGTTATGATATGGATGCAGTAGACACTCTTTTGTCTACTGCTTTTTTTTTGATATAATACAACTTGTTAAGACTGAATCTTCTTTCTTTTTAGTGGTTTTCTTAATACAAAGCATTCAACACTTACGTAATTTGAAATATGTTGTTATGTAATGAGGTTCAAAATGATGGGAGTGAATAAAAAGAGTGTTCCATACAGATCGCCTACAATTTCGCAAATATACAATGGATGATTTACAGTTCTACGCTTCGTTATGGGGGAATGAGAAGGTAATGCGTTATATTGGAAATGGAACGTTAAAAACATATATGCAATGCAAAAAAAGTTTGGAGGAGTGGGTACTTCCGAATTATAAAAATGGCCTCGGTTTATTTGTAATGATTGAAAAGGAAACGGGCATACGAATTGGTCATGCAGGGCTTGTCAAGCAGAAAGTAGATGGAAAAGAGGAAATTGAGATTGGTTATTGGCTACTTCCTAAGTATTGGGGGAAAGGATATGCGAAAGAGGCCGCGGCAGCATTTCGAGACTATGGTTTTCAAGCGTTACAAATGAATAAATTAATTTCACTTATTAATCCGAACCACCCAGCTTCAATATTTGTCGCTAGAAAAACAGGGCTTAGCTATGAAAAAACAACTGCATTTCATGGAATTGATGTCCTAGTTTATTCTATTAGGAGAGTTGGATGAAAAAATTCACTTTTTTAAAGGTGAAATGTCCTTTTTGAAGAATGGTATATAAAAATAAAAGGAGGGATTAAATGTATATTTATCATAATGGACTAATTATTCGTGAAGGAACGAATGGAGTGCCAGCATATGCAATTAAAACATTATTTGAAGATGCTGGCTGGAGTAATGATAATATCCCTTCTTGGCAAATTGAAAAATTTACGATAGCATTTGAAAATTCAACATGGGCTTTCACAATTTGGGATGAAGAAGAGATGGTCGCGATGGTTAGAGTGATTTCTGATCAAATCATGGTTGCTAACATAGTAAATTTAGTTGTGAAGTGTGAGTATAGAGGAAAAGGATTAGGTAAGAAACTTGTGGCTCTTTGTTTGCAAAAGCTTCCACATGGCGATTGGTTTGCGCATACATCTGCTAACAATTTTGATTTTTATAGAAGCTGTGGTTTTGAAGTAAGAGAGTTATCAAGAAATGGAACATGTGCGTACTATGGGTATCAAGTGGCAAAAAGGGATGGCCATCGATAAATGAGCGGAAAGTAAAGAAAAATCATAGTTAAGTAATTCTGATTCTTTTCATAATAGAAAATGAATTGAGGCTCATTTTATGGTAAAATGAAAGAAAATTCAGTTATTATTAGGGGGATAAAAATGAGTATAAAAGTTGGGGATGTATTTAAATACGAAAGAAAGTTTACCGAGGAAGAAGTTTTTGAATTTGCAAATATTACAGGCGATAAAGGTAGACATCATATGGAATATGATGAGAATGGACGATTAATGGTTCATGGTTTATTGACTGCTAGCATTGGGACGAAAGTAGGCGAAGAGTTACATTACATCGCAAGGGAATTAGTAAGTGAGTTTATTAGACCAGTTTTTACAGGGGATACGATTACTTGTGAATTAACTTTAACAAATATTGAACAAATGGAAGGGTATAAAAAAGTTTCAATAGAGTCAGTTTATCGTAACCAACATGAAAAGACTGTACTAGTCGGGACAAGTTATGGAATTATACGGGAATAAAAAAGAAGCCTGTTTGAAACAGGCTTCTTTTTTATTATTTAGTAAACACGTTTTCGATTTTCCGCATGACTAGAGATAAGTAATAATGCAGTTTCTTCACCTACATTACGAACAATATGAGGAACACATGCATTCCAGGAGAAAGAATCACCTTCTTCTACAATTGCAATATCTTCCCCATGTTGAACTTCTAGTTTTCCACGTAATACAAGGTGACATTCTTCCCCTTCATGAGCATTTGGTGAGTTTTCTTTCGGAAACCCGGTAGGAATTTCTACTAGAGATAGGCGAAGACCACCTTGCTCCGCAACATGTTCAATTCTTTGTTCATCTTTTCCGTATACACTGTATTTACGTTCTTCTTTTTTTACAACTTTCAACCGATCTTTTTGTTCTAATAATAAATAGGGAAGGGGAACGTTTAAAAAATTGGAGATCGTTTCTAAAGTTGAGATAGATGGTGATGTTTTATTATTTTCAACCTGACTCATAAAGCCTTTAGAAAGGCCTGTTCCTTCACAAATTTGTGCGATTGTTATCCCTCTACGTTGACGAATTTCACGTATTGCAGAACCAATGTTCATAAAAATCAAGCTCCTTTTTGTAAACAACTATTTGTATCATAGCAAAAAAAATATATTTTTTCCCACTGAAAATGAATTGACGAATAAAAAAAATTAGTGTATGTTTTGTAATGTAAATAAAAGTTCTGTATAATAAAACTATAAAGGAGAGAAAGAAATGAATCAACATATCGGTAACTTAATTATTCGTATCGTGTTAGGGGTAACGTTCTTTATGCACGGTTTAACAAAATTCCAATCAGGAATTGACAATATTGCAGGGTGGTTCACAAGCATTGGTTTACCAGGAGGACTTGCATACGGTGTAGCAACAGTGGAATTAGTTGGTGGTCTATTGTTAATTCTAGGTTTAGGTGTAAGATATATTGGATTATTATTTGCACTTGTTATGGTTGGAGCAATTGTAAAAGTGAAATGGTCAGCTGGTTTATTAGGAGATGGAAAAAATCCTGGCTTCGAATTAGAACTTGCATTGTTAGCGATGGGTGCGTACTTATTTGTTGCAAAAGCAGACGGTTTTATAGATAATTTCTTAAAAGAAAAAGTGTTTAAAAAAGCTTAATTTACATGGGGGGCTAACAAGATGAGTTTTCAACTTCATTCCGATACAACACTTGATGTTGTTCATTTATACGTATCAAATATAAAGAAATCACTAGAGTTTTATACGGAAGTACTAAGCATGAAAGTGTTAAAAGAAGATGAAACAGTCGTTACATTTGGGAATGAAAATGACGAGCCACTCCTTATCATTGAAGAAAAGAAAGAAGCTTTTCCGAAACAAAGAGGGAGAACAGGGTTATATCATTACGCAATTTTATTACCAAGCAGACAGGATTTAGCGAATGTTCTTCGTCATCTTGTAGAGATGGTATATCCACTGCACGGCGGAGCCGATCATTACTTTAGTGAAGCCCTTTATTTAGCTGATCCAGATGGAAACGGGATTGAAATTTATCATGATCGCCAAAAAGAAGTTTGGCGTGATGAAAATGGAGAGCTACCATTTGTTAGTAACCCGTTAGCCGGTGAAGAATTATTACAGCAAGGAAGTACATGGAATGGCTTTCCAGCTGGTACTGTGATGGGGCATATTCATTTCCATGTAGCTGATTTGGAAGAAGCGAAACATTTCTATGTTGATGGTCTTGGTTTTGAAGTAACCATCCCAGCTCGTAATGGAGCGTTGTTCGTATCCGCAGGTGGTTATCATCACCATATTGGTTTAAATACATGGCAAGGTGAAGGGATACCACCGCAAATGCCAAATTCCGTCGGCTTGAAATATTTCACAATTGTACTAGCGGATGAAAAACAAAAAGAACAAGTATGTGAAAGCTTAAAAAATATTGGCAAGATTGCTACGTACAAAGATGGAATATTACAAGTTGAGGACCCATTTGGACATTGTATACATTTCAAAATAAAAGGAGAAGCCTAAAAATGGCTTCTCTTTTTTACTTTCTTATAATTGCTTTTTCGTTTTGTAAAAATAGTTCATCAAATTGCTTCGCAAGCTCAAAATCTAGTTTCGTTAAACCTTTTGCATTCCATGATGACAAAGTAATAATGACTGCTTTATACTGGATAAGGATAAATGGATGGTGATTATGTTCTTCTGATAGTTTGGCGGCTTCAGAGACAAATTCGACTCCTTTTAAGTAGTCGGAAAACATATATTTTCTTTCGATCCATTTTTCATCTTTCACTGTCCATTTATCCAGCTTTGCTAATTCCTCTTGTACTTCTTCATTATTTAATCGTAGCATCATTTTTCACATCCTTTATCTGTAGTAGTGCAAGACCATTGTTAATAAGACGCGTTACAGCTTCGTCAGTTGTGAAGGTAGAAAGTTGTTGTAATAATGCTGCTGATGCTTCATGACCCTTGTTATGTTCTAAAAGCAATTCTAAAATTTCAAGACGAAGCAACCATTCTTTCGGATGAAATTTATTTAATACTTCTTGGATTGCTACTAATTGCTCGACATGCGCGTCGTGTAAAGTACCTTCACCTCGAATATCACGAACCGTTTGATACATACGTTCAAGCTCAGTCAGTACAAGCGGATCAGGAGTTTCTTGTACTTCTTCATCCATTGGGAAAAATGCAGCTGCATCTGCCGCTCCTGGGAATACAGAAGTGATTTGTGAGCCGACAGCCATATCAAATGCTCCCCATGAAGGATCAAATAATAAGCGATCTTTATGAGTAACTGTACAATCTATAAAGGAGATAAGAGCAATCTTTTTATCATTCTTTACAATGTCTGTTACTGTTCCTTTTACATGAATGCCACTTGCAAAAGTAAACTCTGCACTATTTCCAATTGTAATGCATAATGATTGTAATTGTTCTTTTGTACAATTTTCTAATGCAATATCTCCATCTAGTAATCCGATGGGTGTCCCGAATCCATCGCTATGCACAGATGTAGAATGATTTGCTAGCTGTTTATTATGAATTGCTAATGCAGTTGGTGTATTTGTTCTCATATAAATGACTTCACCAGTATCATTTTTAATTGTCTCTGTAAATGTACCTGTAATTTGTAATCCGCTACTTAGCTCAGTTGTAGCATGGTTTTCGGAGCGGATTGCTTTTTCTAATCCTTCTGTGCCACCTGTTTTAAATGCCATCGTTTCAGAGAACTTCTCAAGTGCCTCAGTCAACTCTTCAAATGATTCGCAAACAAATAGCTGTGGCTGCATTTTTGTTACGTCATAAGTTGTACCTGTACAAGCTTCAATTGAGAATGGGACTTTCTTTACAGCATCTGTTAAACAATGCTTACTTTCACCGACAGAGGAAAGGAGACCAGCACCGTAAATTTTCGGGTCATCTATATTACCGATTAAGCCATATTCCACTGTCCACCAGAATAGACGTGAAATTTGTTCTGCTTCTGATAAACCAGAAACTAAGTTTTGTTTTTCGATTACAGCATTTTCAGCAGCTGCAACTTCTTCAGGTGTAGAAGTCGGGCTTTCTTTTACAATCGTTAATGTACGAACAGCTTCGAAAGCTTCATGTTCTTCTTTGGTGGAGAAAGCTTTCGCTCCAATTTGTCCAAATCGTTTCACATATTTTGCATATGTAGGATCAAGTAAAATCGGTGCGTGTCCTGCTGCTTCATGAACGATATCAGGAGCTGGTGTATACTCGATATTTTCTACTTTACGAATATCTGTTGCGATTGGTAGTAATCCGTGCCCCTGAAAATCAAAGAATGCGACGCCGGGAATAAGTCCGTCAATCGTTACGGCGCCCCAGCCGCTTGGTGCTAAACAGTCATTCATTTCTTCTACTTTTGGAATCGCATCTATATTAATACCAGATGATTGTAGTCCATTAACGTATGCTGGATGAGCAACATCTTTTAAGAAGTTATGGTTTTGTTTCATAATGTAACGCCAAACAGCGTGATTCACCGGCGTGTATTGATCATAATGCTGTGTGGATACGAATGGTTTTAAATGTGATGGAATTTTTGTTTTCTTTGTCATTTAGACATCCTCCTTTTTTTCTATAAAAATGAATACCGGTTCGTATAGCTTGTACCACCTCCTTTCAAAATTGTAAGCGCTTATAGAATTTTATCATAAGATTCGGAATTATTTAACAACTGTTTGCGTGAGAAATAGAAAAAGCCCCTATCGGAACATCCGATAGGGGCGAAAGAATCGCGGTACCACCCTATTTGCAAGTGAAAATATACTTACATCTCAACTAATGATAACGGAAAAACTCCGTCTTTTCCTTCATGCATAAAAGCACTACGAAAAAGAAGCTCCAGAATTGTAATTCGTACTTATATATGTGCTAATTTCCACCGACCATTAGCTCTCTGAAACAGGGATATAAGATACTACTGTGATTCTTTCAACGCGTATATATGAAGTTATTTAAAAGGGAAGGACGCAAAAAAGTCCCTATCGGAATATCCGATAGGGACGATAAAAATCGCGGTACCACCCTATTTGTAAACAACTAATTGTTTACCACTTACTTTAAGATAACGGAAAGATCCGTCTTTCTCTTCATGCATAAAAAGCATTACGGGAAAGAAGCTCCAGAATTGTAATTCACACTTGTATATGTACTGATTTGCACCAACCATCAGTTCTCTGAGACAGGGATATAAGTCGCTACTAGTATTCCTTCAAAGCCGATATATAATTCGTTCAACTAAACTATGTTTTGTATTATAAAACTATATTGAAAAGCTTGTCAACAATAATTTTATTACTTTACTTCTAAATCCACGTTTAAATTAGATGTATTTTCAGTTACATCAGTTGCAACAATGAAACTCCCTCTAATAAAAAATGTAATTTTCAGAAAATAAAAATTACATTTCTATCGTTAATTATAAAGACCGATGTTGGCTAAACTATACATTCGACATAATTCATACCAATCCTCTTTGAATTAAAAATTTCTGGGGAAATTTTTGGGGATTATGTCGAATGGCTACAACATGCATATAGCAAGCGGAATGTGAGGGATGCTATAGGGAAAAATAGGGGTGTTATATGAAAAAGTTTATAGTAAGTGGCAGCGTGAGTTTGTTTCTTTTTTTCTGTACAATTTCTATTATTAGCGCAGAAAATAATGGAGTAAAAGTTGCTTTTATTCGTAATCATGATCTTTGGATTAAAGTCGGTGAAAAAGAAAAGCAGATTACAAAAGGAGAGTACATAACAGGGCCGAAATGGTCATATGATGGAGGATGGCTTGCATATGCAAAAGGAAAGAAGCGAAATCATCTTGAACTGTATCGGCTGAAAGATGGAAAGAAAGTTACACCGTTTCAATCAGAAGCATCGAATTATCAATGGTCACCAATAGAGAATGTAATTGCATTTGTATTTGCACGTACATTAAATACGTTTGATGCTGAAAAAAAGAAAGCAGATTTTGAAAATGTATCAGCTGGTGTAGGTGACTATGCATGGTATCCTGATGGTAAGAGGTTTCTTGTATCATCTGAAGCGTATTTGCTTCCAACAGGATGGACAGGAGCTCAGCTATATGAAACGGAAAAGGATGCAAATATGAATCCTCATAAGATGAAACATTTATATGCACTACCGAATGAGCATGATGACTTTTTAGCATTAGTTGCAAGTGGATTTAAGTGGTCACCAGATCAAAAGTGGATTTCGTTTTTAGCAGTACCAACAGCTTCTTTGTCAGCGGATAGTAATACACTTTGTTTAATTCGAGCGGACGGCAGTCGTTTTGAAAAAATAGATCAAATGTTGTTAAATACACAATGGTTTCAATGGTCGCCATCAAAAAATATATTGGCGTATATTGAGGGTAGCGGAAGAGTTGCATTAGAGAATAAACATTTAAAAGTAAAAGAATTACCAGCCCTACAGCAAAATACATTTACTCCAAAAGGATATGTTGATTGGGACTTCACATGGAAGAACGATAAAGTAATTATCGTTTCAAGGGCAAAGGAAGCAGAACTATCGATACATCCGGAAAAAAGGCCACTACCAACTTTATATGAGATAAATAGTACAAGCGATGAACAACATCAAATCACAAATCCACCTTATAATCAAGGTGATTATAATCCTATCTTTATAAAGAAGAGCAACCAATTAATGTGGATACGTTCAAATCGTAAGAAAGCTGATGTATGGCTTGCTCATAGCGATGGGAAATATGAAAAGAAGTGGATTGAAAATATAGATGTACCAGAGTGGTATTATGAGAAATGGAATTGGGAAGATGTCATTTCGGTGAAAGACGAGTAAAAAATCCTGCCTGAAATATAATTTTTAGGCAGGATTTTCAATGTTATTTATGCGTCTTATTTGGCTTTTTTTTCGCAGGGTTTCCATTCCCTTGATGTTTTCTATTTTGTTCATCTTTTGCTTGCTTTTCATGCAATGTATCTAAAAAGTCATTTGAGTTACTCATTTTTATATCTCTCCTTTTTTCATTTCGTCCTAATTACTATAACCATTTAGGAGGAAAATCATGAGATAAAAGTTAAGCACTTAGTTTTCTTCGGTAATATAAGTAAAATATTCCATACGTAATAAATAGCATAAGTAAAACTTGTAACTCTACATTTTCTTTTAAAATAGCCCCGAAAGGGTCTGGCAAGTAAGTGGATTTTTCGCTCGCTCCTAAATCTAACCATTTGTTTAAGAGATTAATGATGCAAAAAATGAAAACACCGGACCAGCTTGCGATAATTGCTTCTTGCTTAATTTTTGCTTCACGTTCATCATCTGTAATCCAAGGATTAGCAGTTTTATCACTATTAAAAAAGCTATTTATGTATCCCTATATGATCATTCCGATAAAGATGATAATCCATTTCATATTTGTGGTCCTTCTCTTCTTGTAAAAAACATTTGACATATATAATTGTAATGTTTTCCAAATATGTATGTCAAATGTTTTTTACATATTACTTTTTCATATAGCAGGAATGAAGAATAAAATAGGGAAGGAATATGTGAGACTATTTTATATTGAGAGGAAGAGGAGTATGAAACTTGTCTTTGTTCGTCATGGTGAAGGTGAACATACAAAGGATTTACCATTAAGTTTGCAAGTGGTGAATCCGCCGTTGACGGGAGTAGGAAAGAAGCAGGCTAAATTGCTTCAGTGCGATGTACCATTACAAGACAGGGATATATTAATCGCTAGTCCTACACTTCGAACACTACAAACTGCGACAATGTGGAGTTCGAATGTTGCTTGTCAAAAAATCGTTCATCCATATATATCCCCACGCATTTTCCCTTATCGTGAATTAGCTAAAACATTGCCGTGTGATCAATTGTTAGATCGAGAGATAATTAGAAATCTATTTCCACATTTTTCGTTAGAAGAAAGTACAAATGAACTGTTATGGAATGAGGGAATCAATATAATCCGAGAGAAGGAATTTCAACAAATAGTAGGTGAGTTTCTGCATTGGTGCTATCAGTTAAAAGCAGAAAAAGTTTGTATCGTTTCGCATGATGGAACAATTACAGCTTATAGACAATATTTACAAAAAGTAGTTTTAACGAGAGATGATTTTTTAGAAGAAACGGGGATATATCAAATTGATTTATAGGGAGGGTGATGTCAAATGAACATTGCACTAGTGGTTGGCTATAACTCTGATTTCGAAGCGCAATCAATTCGAGCAACACTTGAATATTTTGGGGCGAGAGTTGTGACATATTGGATCGGTAGACCGAAAGATTTCATCGATGTTCTTTCCGGAAAGACTTTATATAAAGATATCAATTATGTTGTTTTTTGCTTTCATGGTGATGAAGGGGAATTTGTAATGGAAGAGTTAGGAGAAGATGTGTATGACGAAAATGAACCGAGAGGATACTTTGGTGCAGCAGAAATTAAGGGATATGCAAAATTGCATAATATCCATATTGTAAATAGTGGTTGTACGTTAGGAGAACAAAAACTAGCAGAAGTATTTTTACAAAATGGTGCAAAATCGTATATTGGATCGATAGATTATGTGGATGGAAATGCAGCACTTATGTTTACAATTCGCTTATTTTACGGGCTTATTAATCATAAAAAAACATTAGAAGATGCTTTTCAAGAAGCAAGATTAATTGATGAGAAGACCCGTACATTTCGATTATACGAATAGTCTAAAACGTGTTTATTCGAATATAGAATGAACACGTTTCACATTTAGCACACAGTTTTTTTATACTTTTTCAGTGAAAATGATTATCAACTGTGGTATGATATGTTCAAGTTTTTACAGGTAATAAAAGTTACTATATAAACGTTAGTTTTGGATGTTTTATTCGGATGTCACAAATTATTCATAATTAACATTATAAAAATAAGCAACTAATGATATTATATTATCCGTAACTAACTTAATTACAACTTTAGGAGGAAGATATGGTTATTCAATTTTTAAGAGAAAACAAAGCAGTTTCTTTTGTATTAGCGATAATCCGAGTATATCTTGGGTACACATGGCTAATGGCTGGAATCGGTAAACTACAAGGAAAAGGATTCGATGCAACTGGTTATCTACAAGGTGCAATTGAAAAATCTAAAGGAGCACAACCGGCGGTTCAATCTTGGTGGGCATCATTCTTACAAGAATTTGCAATTCCAAATGTAGATCTGTTTAATACACTTGTAACGTGGGGAGAAATTTTAGTCGGAATTGGTTTAATTGTAGGATGTTTAACAAAAACAGCGGTCTTTTTCGGCCTTGTAATGAACTTTTCCTATATGTTTAGTGGGTCAATTGGTGTGAACCCTGAAATGGTTATCTTATCAATGTTCGTTCTTGTTTCTGGTATGAATGCAGGAAAACTTGGAATCGATGGTTTCGTTATACCGAAAGTATTAGGATCAAAAACTCAAAAACGCCAAAAGCAAGCTGCTTAATATATGAAAACAGGTATCTCAAAAATGAGATACCTGTTTATTTTTCAGCACTTATAGGATTTTTCTCAAAGAAATCTTGTACATACCCTACAAATTCTTGTGGTTCTTGACGAAATGGTGCGTGGTAACCTTTTTCTATAATATGAAAAGTGCTATTTTTTAAGAATTGATGATAAGTTTCTCCTTCTTTCCAAGAAACACTACTATCATTTCTTCCCCATATAATTAAAGTTGGTTGTTTTATTTCATTTGCATTGATTTGAAGACGCCTAGGCCACAATTTCATTTTGTTATAATGTTCTTCATCATTACGTTTAAATTTTACTTTGCTCTCATCATAGTCTGCAACAGAAGAAACTGTACTTAAATCCGTCGACAATTGTGGTTTAGGAGAGCCTTGTTTATTTACTAATGAGTGAGGGCCACCTGTAGCGTCGGTTAAAATAAGATGGGTAACCGCATCAGGATATAAATATGTTAAATTAAGAGAAATTTCTCCGCCCATGGAATGACCGAGTATTGCGAATGTCTCATAACCTAGTTTTTTCATTAACTTATAATATAAGTTCGCATGAGTTGGAAAGGAATAATAAAAGTCCATCGGTTTAGATGAACGCCCAAACCCTAAAGCATCCACGGAAATAATTGTATGATCTTTTGCTAAATCAGAATAAATCTTTTGGAATCCATCTGATGATCCACCGAATCCATGAATCATAAGTAAAGGTGGTTTCTTGCTGCCAATTTGCTTAAAGTAAATAGTTTGACCATCTATTTCAATCATTTTTTCTTCTGTAGTTAATTTCGCAGTAATTGTATTTTTCACTTGTTTTACTTGTTCTACGGGCTTTTCTGCGGCACTACATCCTACTAATAATGCAAGAGTCAGACAGCCCGCCATAAGATAGGTAAGTTGCTTCAATTAGTTGTCCCCTTTCTAGCATAACGCTGCATCTATCATAGCAAATAGCATATTACGATTTCCAGGAAGTTGATTACTGTTCTTTATCATAAGAGGTGAAAGAAGTGTTTCATGGAAATTTTCAGTTTGAAGAAATTTGCGGAATGTGAATTGTGAATGCGGAACATCAATGCGTATTGTTCCATTCCATGATTTACAAATTATTTCTAATAATTGAATAGAGTATTCTTCTTTTTTTGAGATAAGTGGAGTAATACATAGTACATTTCCTTTTTGTATGCATAAAGCAAAAGCATCAATTTCATTATCCCGTTCAATTTTAAATGAGTAAGTTGCTCTTGATAGTAGCGATGAATAAATCTTAGAACGATGTGCACCAGTCGCAGTTTGATCAAGAGAAATTAGAGATTGAAGATCAGTTTGCTGAATTTGTTTTATGGGAACGGAATTTGTATTTATGTAAGTTGCTTGTTTTTCGAAACGATAAATTGTTGTTATTGATTGAAATCCATATGATTGATATAAAGGTTCACCAGCTTTTGTTGCAATGAGCATAATAGGAAGCGGTGAGTGAGCTAGTTTTAAGCTGTTGTTTAGCAAGATACGGCCAATGCCTTGTCTTTGAAAATCAGGATGTACGATTAACATGCCGATAGAAGAAAATCCAGGGTCGAATGAAAACACCCCTCCAGATGCAATAAGTTTATTCTCATGTACATAGCCAAAAATTGTGCCAATTGAAAGGTACATATGGAATTGTTCTTTCATAAAACTTTCGTACTGTAACCACCCGACTGATTCACAAAGAGAGAGTAAATCTGGAATGGAAGATTCGTTTAGTTTTATTGTTTTCATAAAGGTTCACCAAGTTTCTATTTTATTTTTAAAAATAGAGTTGATATTGTTACGAAATGTAAAGTAAGAGGTTTACGTTAAAAGAAATCTAATTTGTTTATATTTAGTTTGTAAAGGGCGCTATGATTGATATGAAAGGACACAGTTATACAAATTATAACTTATATTTACATAAGTTAACAAAAAATTTACATATAACTAATTTTCTCTTAACAGTCTTCTATTAAATTTGATAGTGGGAAATGAATAACCTAATTAGGGGGACAAAAAAGTGAAAAAGTTCGTAAAAAAAGCATGGCCATTTGCGGTTGTGGCGTCATTGGCAATTACTTCTGTAGCGACGTGGAATTTCACACGCACAGACAGTGTGAAAGCGGATGGGAAAGATAGCGATCAAAAGATTAAAAATGTCATTGTATTAATTGGGGATGGTATGGGGCCTTCATATATGACAGCTCATCGCTACATGAAAGACAATCCCAAAACATTTGAAATGGAATCTACAGAATTTGATAAACATCTTGTAGGAACACAAAAAACATATCCAGAAGATGAACATGAAAATATTACAGACTCTGCATCGGCAGCAACTGCGATGTCAGCAGGTATAAAAACATATAATGCAGCTATTGCAGTAGATAATGATAAAGCTGAAGTGAAAACAGTGTTGGAGCAAGCGAAAGAAAAAGGGAAGTCAACGGGATTAGTTGCAACTTCTGAAATTACGCATGCAACACCAGCTGCATTCGGTGCACATGATATTAGTCGTAAAAATATGGACGCAATTGCAAATGATTACTTTGATGAGAAAATTAAAGGTAAGCATAAAATAGATGTTATGCTTGGCGGTGGCGTAAATAACTTTGTTAGAAAAGACCGCAATCTTACAGAAGAATTCAAGAAGTCTGGTTATAGTTATGTAACAGATCGTAATCAATTATTAAATGATAAAAGCGATCAAGTTCTTGGCTTATTTGCACCGGGTGGTTTAGATAAAATGATTGATCGTAATGAAAAAACACCTTCATTAGAAGAGATGACAAATGCAGCGATTGAGCGCTTGAACAAAAATAAAAACGGTTTCTTCTTAATGGTCGAAGGTAGTCAAATTGATTGGGCTGGACATGATAATGATATTGTCGGTGCAATGAGTGAAATGGAAGACTTCGAAAAAGCGTTTAAAGCAGCAATTGAGTTTGCGAAAAAAGATAAGAACACATTAGTTGTTGCAACTGCAGACCATTCTACTGGAGGATTGTCTTTAGGTGCGAATGGTGAGTATAACTTTAAAGTAGAGCCGATTAAAGCTGCGAAACGTACACCAGACTTTATGGCAAATGAGATTGCAAAAGGTGCAAATGTAGAAGAAACATTGAAAAAGTATATTGATCTACAATTAACACCAGAAGAAATTAAAGCTGTAAATGATATAGCTCCATCAAAAGATGTAACAAAGATTGATAATGCAATTGAAGATATCTTCAATAAGCGTTCGGTTACAGGCTGGACAACGGGTGGACATACAGGTGAAGATGTGAACGTGTATGCATTTGGACCAGGTAAATACTTATTCTCTGGCGTTCAAGAGAATACAAATATAGCTAAACGTGTCTTTGATATTGTTGGCGGTGGCGATCCGAATAAAGGAAGACGCTAATTATAAACGAAAATGGGGCATTTTTGCCTCATTTTTTCTTTTTAGGAAGGGTGAAAAGATGAGAGGTTTTACGGGGAAATTAGGAGTCGCTATGCTAATCGGGCTATTGTTAGTTGGTTGTCAATCTAAAGAGGAGCATGTAGAAAAGAAAACAGTCGCTAAGAAGATGGAAGAACAAGTGCATATAACGAAAGAAGAAGAGGGCTCTATTCAAGGGGTTATTGAAGCATTTGTACGAACGACGAATGAAAAAAACTTCACTGAGCATATGGCATTATTTTCAAAAAAAATGCTAGGTGCGGAAGACTTAAAAACACAAAAGGAAGCGGCATTTCAAAAGGGAAATAAGAAAATTGAATTAGAGCATATGAATATGAAAGCTCTTAAAGAGGGACTTGTTATTGTTGAAACAGAGGAAAAAGAAGTAGACGGGGGAGTTGCTTTGCAGAAGAAAGTACAGTATGCACTTGGAAAAGAAGATGAAGGATGGAAAATTGAAGAGGTTCGTACGACAGAAAAGAAATAAAAAAGGTTCTCATAGGAGAGAACCTTTTTAAAGTGGTAATAAAATTTGATTTGAACATGCTTCAATGTCATCAATATCTTGACGGATTGTCGCCATTTTATTATCGAGATCTTCAGCTTTCATAGCAGCATCGTGCAGTTCATCCTTCAAATAATCAGGTATGTTTCCTTCATATTTGTAGTAAAGTTTATGTTCTAAACTTGCCCAAAAGTCCATCGCAAGTGTACGTAATTGAATTTCTGCAAAGACATCTTTCGTACCAGAATTTAGTGCTAATGGATATTTTATTATCATGTGTAAACTTTTATAGCCATTTTGTTTTGGATTAGCAATATAATCTTTTACTTCTACAATCTTCATATCTTCGCGCTTCTCAATAACCTCTTTTAAATGATAAATATCTTCTACAAAGCAACATGTAATACGGATGCCGATAATATCTTGTAATTGTGTTTGAGCATTTTCAACTGTTGGTGATAAGTTTTTACGCTCAAGCTTCCTAATAATACTTTCGGGTTGTTTAAGTCTTGTTTTTATATGTTCAAACGGGTTGTAGTCTTCTAAAAATTGAGCTTCCCGGTTCATAATTTCAAATTTAGTTTTTAACTCTTCTAAAGCGAATGTATAAGGTAATACAAAGGCTTTCCAGTAGTTAACTGTTGATTGGTTATATTCCATTTATATACACACCTTTTCTTATTTACAAGTGAAGTTGTTATTATACTAAACACCAAATCATGTAGGCGCAAGCAGCAAATGATGAAATCATAAAGCGATATTTAGTTTTCATATTTTCAACTCCTTTCAAATGAAATTTTATATATGAATAAACGCGATTGTTAGTAAGTTCGCTATGTACAAGTCTTATAGTAATAGATTCATGTGAAATTCGTATGAACTAATTGTTTCAGTTTTTTGTCTTTTTCATAATCGGCAATTTGAAATAGAACTATATATTAAATGAATCATAATAATTACGTTTTATTTGTAATCGTGGATAAATGAGAGGGGAAATACACGTACGTGTAAATATTACATTGGCTTGTACAGAATGTAGTGATTGGAATTATATTTCTAAGAAAAATAAACGAAACAACTCAGAGCGCGTCGAACTAAAAAATATTGTCCATGATTAAAGCGAGTGACACTACATCGTGAAATGAAGTAAAAGATTAGATATATCTCTAGTTTTATTTTAGTTAATTAAATCCTTTTCTGGAATTTTGTTATAATTAACTTAGTTTATAACTTATGATCAACATCAATGCAGAAAATGGTGCTGTGATGTACTACTCAGGAGAATCTAGCAACATTATAAAAGAATTGCGCACATATGAAACAACACCAAAAGTAACAAAAGAAAAAGCGTTAGAAATATACAAAGAGGCCATCCGAGTTAAATTAGAATGGTATATAGATAATGATGCAGAGGAAACGGTATATCAATTACTGTATAAACAAACGACGGATGAAAATCATAAAGAACCCTTCGATTGTAGTCGAGAAATTCGTTATATTGATGCCCACACGGGGGAAAAGATTTGGAGTAAATAAGTCTTTAAATAGGGAAAAAGGTCTTCGAGAGAAGACCTTTTTTAGAAAGAACGATTATTCTTCGTATGTATCAATTTTGTATAACCACTTCTGTACACTAGTAGGTGGCCCTTCTGTTCTCCACTTTGTTGTACACATTCCGCAAGAACAGTGAACTTTTCCTTTTGCAAAAATACCGGCAATTTCAGGAGTATATCCCCATGCGTGTTTTGCAATATTCGTTTTTCGGCGCATTGTACGTTGACGTTGATGTCTTGTATAAGCACGTGTTCTTTCAAATTTCATATTTGTAATCCCTCCTTGTAGTACAAGTAGCTTGTAAGAGCGTACAAGGAGTTCATCTCTTACAAGCTACTTATGAACAAGAGGGTAATGAAATGTTTCATATTCCACTCTCCAATCTTTTGTTTAAGTATACGTAGCGAAGCTTTGTGAGACAAATAGTATGCTTAAAAAACATATTGGAATGATATCGTACAGACACAAACAGCCTCACGCCCACATACACATAGTAAAGACCACTATTTTGGCGGAGGTGAAGGGTTTGAGTCTATTCGCCGCAATTGGATATATGGTTCGAGAAGTGTTTGTATTTGTTTCTTATGTGAAGAACAATGCGTTCCCGCAGCCGTTATCATCAGATGATGAGAGAAAGTACTTAGAGTTAATGGAGCAAGGTGATGCTCAAGCAAGAAATCTTTTAATTGAACATAATTTACGGCTTGTAGCTCATATTGTTAAAAAATTTGAAAACACCGGTGAAGATGCAGAAGATTTAATTTCAATTGGTACAATTGGGCTTATTAAAGCGATCGAAAGCTATTCAGCAGGGAAAGGAACAAAGCTTGCAACTTATGCAGCACGCTGTATTGAAAATGAAATTTTGATGCATTTACGTGTACTGAAGAAAACGAAAAAAGATGTCTCACTTCATGATCCGATCGGGCAAGATAAAGAGGGGAATGAAATATCACTTATTGATATATTAAAATCAGAATCTGAAGATGTAATTGATATGATTCAGTTAAGTATGGAGTTAGAGAAGATTAAAGAGTATATCGATATTTTAGATGAGCGAGAGAAAGAAGTGATTGTGAAGCGTTTTGGGCTTGGGCTTGATAAGGAGAAAACACAAAGGGAGATTGCGAAGGCGCTTGGTATTTCAAGGAGCTATGTATCACGAATTGAAAAGCGTGCTTTAATGAAAATGTTCCATGAATTTGTGCGAGCTGAGAAAGAGAAGAAAGCAAAAGAATAATGTACATTGTAGGCAGCTACACTTTAAAAGTGGCTGCTTTTCTTTCGGAAAAAAGGAAAGAAAACGAGCCACTCTAAGAAGAAATACATGTTCACTGTTGAAAATGACGAGTTCTATCTGTAATATTAGAAGGTGCTAACCAATTTAAGAATAAAAATTATACTTAGTTTTTCTTTGGGTATAACGAGGCGGCTCCATTCTATATGTGGGAATAAGAACCAATTTTACATATGATATAGAAAGAAAAGAAGGGGAAACTAAAGTTACAGACTGATTAGGAGGTTTCGCAATTTGCGACGTACATTATATCGACTTATGATCGAACTTACAAATGGTCGTTTTACTTCTTATATATTACGTAAATTTGCACAATCTCGTTTAAGCTCTATCATTATTCCATCGTATGCGAAAGTTTTTCAAATCAATCAAGATGAGATGGAAAAGGGTTTGAAGGAATATCGAACATTGCATGATTTATTTACACGTAGGCTAAAAGAAGGAAAACGTAGTATTGATACAGACGCATCGAGTATCATTAGTCCTGTTGATGGTGTTTTTGCTGATCAAGGTCCTATTGAGGATACAAAAACATTCGATATTAAAGGCAAACGTTATTCAATAGTGGATATGCTAGGTAATGAAGAGCGTGCAAAACGATATGCAGGCGGTACATATATGGTAATTTATTTGAGTCCAAGTCATTATCATCGTATTCATAGTCCACTTTCAGGCTCTGTGACTGAAAGATTTGTACTCGGTAGAAAATCATATCCAGTAAATGCAGCCGGTATGGAATATGGAAAAGAACCGTTGTCGAAAAATTATCGCTCTGTTACAGAAGTAAATAGTGAAGGCGAACATATGGCGCTTGTAAAAGTAGGGGCAATGTTTGTAAATAGTATTGAGCTTCTTCATGAAAGAAGTACTGTTCAAAAAGGCGAAGAGATGGCATACTTTACATTTGGTTCAACAGTTGTTTTATTGTTTGAAAAAGATATGATTGAAGTAATGAAGGAATTGACAAGTGGACAAGAGCTTCGTCTTGGTGAAAAAATTGCAACTCGATTATCTCATAAGTAAAGAAAAGATTTTATTATAAACTTGTGAAGGCTCTAATTAAGAAATATGGACAAAGGTGCTTAATGAAGAAATCCCCTAGATGGGAGTACTTGTTTATTCGAGAGCCATCGTAGGATGGCTCTTTTTACAGGTCAATCAGTAATCTATATGTACTCAAGAAGATTTGACAAGCTTGTCCTTTAATGAGCGTCTAATAATTTCTTGTTTTATAAGTAAAATGAAGTCGGGATTTAATTTTAGCTCTTTTGCTTTATAATAAGACTCAGTGAGTAACTCAGTAGATAACTGTTCCATATGTTTTGTTTTCAAGGTGAGTCACCTCCTAATAATATAAGGATTGATTCGTTGTTGCATTTAATGTACCAAAAAAATATGACAGTCACAAACAAGGGGTTATCCACATACCTCAGTGGATAAAATGTGTATAGAATGTTAGTAAATTCCAAATTAACTGAAAAATTAACGTAGAAAGTGTGTACAAGTTTATCCACAGGTTATCTATCGAAAAATGTTGTCGAAAAATTTTATGAAAAATCCTCAAAGAGGTGAAAGAAATTGAAGTTATTTTTACCAAATGAATATGTGAAAAATGTATATCATGTTCAACCAGAAGATTTGAAGAAACGTGGAATTAAAGGGGTTATTACTGATTTAGATAACACTTTAATTGAATGGGATCGTCCAAACGCAACACCACAGCTTGAAGAGTGGTTTTTGAAAATGAAAGAAAATGACATTCAAGTAACGGTCGTTTCAAATAATAACGAGCAACGCGTTAAAGATTTCGCTGATCCATTAGGTATTCCATTTATTCATAGTGCGCGTAAACCGCTTGTTCGCGCATTTAAGCGTGCGATACAAGAGATGCATTTACAGCCAGATGAAGTTGTAGTAATTGGAGATCAGTTACTAACGGATGTGCTCGGTGGAAATCGAGTGGGACTTCATACAATTTTAGTTGTGCCAGTAGCGCAAACGGACGGATTGGTGACGCGCTTTAATCGAAAAATCGAACGAAGAATTATGAGAAACATGAAGAAAAAAGGCTTAATTAACTGGGAGGAATAAAGTTTGACTGAAACAATTAAATGTATTGGTTGCGGTGTAGAAATTCAAACAGAAAATAAAAATGAGGTAGGATATGCTCCTGCATCGTCTTTAGAGAAAGAACAAGTAATTTGCCAACGCTGTTTTCGTTTGAAACATTATAACGAAATTCAAGATGTATCTTTAACAGATGATGATTTCCTTCGCATTTTGAACGGAATTGGACAATCAGACGCATTAGTGGTCAAAATCGTAGATATTTTCGATTTCAATGGTAGCTGGCTACCGGGCTTACATCGTTTTGTAGGAAATAATAAGGTATTACTTGTTGGGAATAAGGCTGACTTAATTCCAAAGTCAGTTAAGCATGATAAAGTAAAACATTGGATGCGCTATAGTGCAAAGCAACTTGGTTTAAAACCAGAAGATGTCTTTTTAATTAGTGCAGCTAAAGGGCAAGGAATCGCGGAACTTGCTGAGGCAATTGAGTATTACCGCGGAGGCAAAGACGTTTATGTTGTCGGATGTACGAATGTTGGTAAATCAACATTTATTAATCGTATGATTAAAGAGTTTAGTGATGAAACTGAGAATGTAATTACAACATCTCATTTTCCAGGAACAACACTTGATTTAATTGATATTCCATTAGATGAAGCATCATCTCTATATGATACACCGGGTATTATTAATCATCATCAAATGGCCCATTATGTTGGGAAGCAAAGCTTAAAGCTTATTACACCGACTACAGAGATTAAGCCAATGGTATTCCAATTAAATGAGGAACAAACATTATTCTTTGGCGGATTAGCACGATTTGATTATGTAAGTGGAGGCCGTCGTGCATTCACTTGTCATTTCTCAAACCGTTTAACAATCCATCGCACAAAGCTCGAAAAGGCTGATGAATTGTACGAAAGACATGCTGGGGAATTATTGAATCCACCGACACCAGAAGAATTAGAAAATATGCCTGAGTTTGTCAAATATGAATTTAATATTCGTGAACCGAAAACGGACGTTGTATTCTCTGGATTGGGCTGGGTTACTGTAAATGAATCAGGAGCGAAAATTGTTGCTCATGTACCAAAAGGAGTAAGTGTTTCATTACGTAAATCTTTAATTTAATATGGAGAGGGATTTATGAAACAATTATATGGTGTAATCGGAAATCCAATTGGACATTCATTATCACCCGTTATGCATAACGATGCATTTGAACACTTGAATATGGATGCCCACTATCATGCGTTTCTTGTAAAAGAAGAAACGTTAGGGGAAGCAGTAAAAGGTTTAAAAGCATTAGGAATTTCAGGGTTTAATGTAACAACTCCGCACAAAGTTGCAATTATGGAGTATCTAGATGAAGTTGCCCCGCTAGCAGAGCAAATCGGTGCAGTAAATACGGTCGTTCATCGAGAAGGAAAATTGATTGGGTATAATACGGATGGAATTGGTTTTGTTCGTGCCTTACAGTCAATTAGTAAAGATCCGCTTCAAGAGAAACGTATTTTATTAATCGGTGCAGGCGGTGCTAGTCGAGCTATTTACTTTTCACTTGCAGATGTAGGTGTGAAAGCAATTGATATTGCTAATCGTACTGTAGATAAGGCGGAAGATCTTATCGCTGGATGCATGGGAAATGTTAATTCACATGCTCTATCGCTAGAACGCGCAGCGGAAGTTCAAGGGGAATATGATATTATCATTCAAACAACAACGATAGGCATGCATCCGCATGTTGAGTATGCACCGCTAGAAATTCGTTCGTTGAAACAAGGAACGATTGTTTCTGATATTATTTATAATCCATTTGAGACGAAAATTTTAGGCGATGCGAAAGCACAAGGTGCAACAATTCAAAATGGAATCGATATGTTCGTTTATCAAGGTGCACTTGCATTTGAAATGTGGACAGGTCGTGTGCCGAATATTGATAGAATGAAACAATTAGTAATGAGAAAGCTTGGAGGCTAATTATATGTTAACAGGAAAACAAAAAAGATTTTTACGTGCGCAGGCACATCATTTAACACCGATTTTTCAAGTTGGAAAAGGTGGCGTAAATGAAAATATGGTGAAACAAATTGGAGAAGCGTTAGAAGTTCGTGAACTATTTAAAGTGAGCGTGTTACAAAACTGTGAATTTGATCGCCGTGAAGTTGCAGAAGAGCTTGCACAAGGTGCACGTGCTGAAATCGTTCAAGTAATTGGAAGCACAATTGTTTTATACAAAGAATCAAGAGAAAATAAGCAAATTAAGCTTCCGCGATAAAAGGTATAAGTGAGTTGTTTCGTAATTGACGCTTGATATGTAGAGAGCGAAACCAATTGGACTTTTATTAACAGTAGACTCTCTTCGAATGTTTATGGGGAGAGTTGCTGTATGTAAAAGGAAGGAGCGTTTCTTTTGAGAAAAATTGGCATTATTGGCGGCACATTTGATCCACCTCATAATGGGCATTTGTTAATTGCGAATGAAGTGTATCATGCGCTAAATTTGGAAGAGGTATGGTTTTTGCCAAACCAAATTCCGCCGCACAAACAAGGCCGTAACATTACGAGTGTGAACAACCGATTAAACATGCTGCAAATGGCGACTGAAGAAGAAGCATACTTTTCAATTTGTTTAGAAGAGCTAAACAGAGAAGGCCCATCTTATACGTATGACACAATGTTACAATTAACAAAGAAGTATCCGGATGTACAGTTTCACTTTATTATTGGCGGAGACATGGTTGAGTATTTACCGAAATGGTATAACATTGAGGAGTTACTCAAGCTTGTAACTTTTGTTGGAGTTGCAAGACCAGGTTATACATTGCACACGCCTTATGATATCGTAAAAGTGGAAATTCCAGAGTTTGCAGTTTCTTCCTCTTTGTTGCGTGAGAGATACATGGAGAAGAAAACGTGCAAATATTTACTTCCTGAAAAAGTACAGGTATATATCGAGAGGAATGGGTTGTATGAATCGTGAAAAAGCACTTAAAATTGTCAAACAACAAATGCATGAAAAACGTTATATACACACGATTGGTGTAATGGAAACAGCGATTGAACTTGCTCGGTTATATGGTGTAGATGAGAAAAAGGCAGAGATAGCTGCTATATTTCACGATTATGCAAAATGTAGAGCGATTCCAGAAATGGAAGGGATTATTAAGAGAGAAGCTTTGCCGAAGGATCTACTTCACTATAACAAAGAGTTATGGCATGCACCTGTTGGGGCATACTTAGTAGAAAAAGAAGTGGGCATTACTGATCCTGAAATTCTACAAGCTATTACATATCATACAAGTGGTCATGAAAAAATGACAATGTTAGATAAAGTTATTTATGTAGCAGATTACATTGAACCAGGTCGTAAATTTCCTGGTGTGGAAGAAGCGAGAAAACTCGCATATAAAGATATAAATCAAGCTTTATTGTTTGCTTTAAAGCGAACAATTCAATTTTTAATGGAAAAAGATCAAATGATTTATCCATTAACATTCCAAACATACAACGCAGTTATCAAGGAGGAAATTACTAAATGAAAGATAAAGAGTTATTAGTATTAGCAGCAAAAGCAGCTGATGATAAGAGAGCAGAAGATATGGTTGTACTAAATATGCAAGGAATTTCACCAATTGCTGACTATTTTATTATTTGTCACGGGAATTCAGACAAGCAAGTGCAAGCAATTGCACGTGAAATTAAGTCGAAGGCACATGAGTTGAAAATTGATGTTCAACGTATGGAAGGTTTTGATGAAGCACGTTGGGTTTTAGTAGACCTTGGTGATGTAGTTGCACATGTATTCCATAAAGATGAGCGTGATCACTACAATTTAGAGCGTCTATGGGGCGATGTGCCGCGTGAAGATATCGCAGATGAGTTAGATCAATGAAATACGAACAATTTGCATTGCTGTATGACGAACTGATGAATGATGTCCCTTATGATAAATGGGTGGAATTCACAGAAGAAAGTTTGCAACAGGCATCTATGAAAGAGGCAAAAATTCTTGACGTAGCATGTGGAACTGGTAACGTAACACTTCCGCTTGTGCGAAAAGGTTATGATTTAATCGGTGTAGATCTTTCGGAAGAAATGTTAACTGTCGCGCAGCAGAAATTGGGGGGAGAAGGTTACTTTATTCCTTTTTACCAACAGGACATGAGAGAGCTCGATGTTCCTGGTGAATTTGATTGTGTGACAATCTTTTGTGACTCATTAAACTATGTATTGCAAGAAGATGGAGTGCAAGAAACATTTAGAAGAGTTTTCCACCATTTACGTCAGGATGGCTTGTTTTTATTCGATGTACACTCTTTATATAAAATACATCACGTATTTCAAAATGAAACATATACAGTGAATGGCGAAGAAATATCACTTATTTGGAACTGCTTCCCTGGAGAAGAATCAGATAGTGTGGAACATGATTTGACATTCTTTGTACAAGATTCAGAAGAAGATGTGTATCATCGTTTTGACGAATGTCACGTGCAGCGTGCATATTCGGTTGAAGTGTTAACGAAATGGCTTGAAGAATCTGGGTTTACGGTGCTTCGCGTCACAGGTGATTTTGAACGAATTGAAGTGACGGAACAAACAGAGCGCATCTTTTTTATGGCGAAGAAGAATGGATAAAACAAAAGCAACCGATAAGGTTGCTTTTGTTTTATAGAAAAGATGTAGTTTTAGTTCTAGAAAAATAAAAAGATGAAATGTGTAAAGTGTAAAAATGCTAGCTTTAGTGAAAATGTAGTATGAAAAAGATACGTATTAATAAAAAGGATTTGGAATTACGATGGCGTATTTATTATGTGTGTTTATTGAATTGCTGCTCAACGCACTTTAAATCTTCATCAAATTTCTCATGTGTCCGTTCAATTAATTTATGGAACATATCCCCGACGTGCTCTTCTAAAATACGAATACCTTCTCCTGTAACACCGCCTTTGACACATACCTTTTCTTGTAATGTGGGTAATGTAAAAATCTCTTTTTCAAGTAATTTCCCCATTCCAATGACCATTTCACTTACTAAAGTAGTGGCTTCTTCATGTGTAATATTTGTTTTATCTACAGTAGCGTTAATGAAACATTGTAATAAATAACTAAAAAAAGCAGGGCCACAGCTTGCTATATCAGATGAAACGCGCGTTATATTTTCTTCTATAACAAGGGGAGTAGAAATGTTTTTGAATAGATGAAGTAGTTTTTGCTGCCATTCTTCAGAGCAGTTATTTCCAAAGGTAAAAAGTGATGCGCCGGATAAGGCGCGGTTTGTGATGCTTGGAATGATACGTGCGACATGGCAAGGTACAAGTGTTTCTAATTGTGCTGGAGATATTGGACTTGTGATAGAAACTAAGCACTTTTCATCAGAGAAATGTTCAGCGTATTTTTGTAGGATAGGATATATATCTATCGGTTTTACGCAAATGAAAATAAGCTGCGATTGTTCGATTACCTCTTGGATTGTTTTGGCTATATGAACAGAAGGGTATTTTTCTTTTATATGATATGCTTTGGCAGGCGTCCGATTAATAATAGTAAGGCACGAAGGTTTGACAGCACGGGTTTCTAAAAATGCATCGATTAGTATATTCCCCATGTTCCCTGTCCCTATAATTCCTATATTCAATGTTTCATCCCTCCTTCGTAACAGCGTTCTCCTAAACAATATGAATGATGTTATAAATTTATGATTAGAGGTGTAAAATGATGTGGGATTTTCCGAAAAAATGGTTGGGATTAGTAGTTATTATTGGCACTGTGATATTCCTTTTTTTCTGGAAAACGAACCAGCATACAGAACAATCACTCATTACAATGGATGTTCAAGCGAAAGATGTGGAGAAAAAAAGCAAACCGAAAGTATCGGATACAAAGGAACAGAAGAAAATAATTATAATTGATGTAAAAGGAGCGGTTTTTAAAGAGGGTGTGTATGAAATGAAGGAAGGGGACCGGGTGAAGGACGCGGTTGAAAAAGCTGGTGGTTTGTTGCCAGATGCAGATATGAAGAAAGTGAATTTGGCACAAATGGTCCAAGACCAAATGATTCTTTATGTTCCTAACAAAAATGAACTAGTGCAAGAAGGAGCTGCTTTTTCAAAAAGCGAGGGTAAAGTGCAAATAAATACAGCTTCTAAAGAGCAACTGGAAAAAATAACGGGGATTGGCTCTCGGAAGGCGGAAAGTATTTTGAAATATCGAGAAGAACACGGCCCGTTTCGGAAAATAGAAGATTTATTGGAGATTGATGGGATTGGAACGAAGTCTCTTGAAAAAATAAAAGATCAAATAATTATTCCATAAAAGATTGACGAAGTTTTTCCTCTTTCGCTACACTACAAGTAGACAAAAAAGTAGGTGAAAAATATGGAACGAATTTCATGGGATCAATATTTTATGACGCAAAGCCATCTGTTATCTTTGCGTAGTACGTGTACAAGACTTGCGGTAGGAGCGACGATCGTTCGTGATAAACGAATTATAGCTGGTGGATATAACGGTTCAATTAAAGGTGGTGTACATTGTATAGACGATGGTTGTTACGTCATTGATAATCATTGTGTTCGTACAATTCATGCTGAAATGAATGCTTTATTGCAATGTGCGAAGTTTGGTGTAAAAACAGAGGAAGCAGAAATATACGTTACGCATTTCCCTTGTCTACAATGTTGCAAGGCGATTATTCAAAGTGGTATTACAGCAGTTTATTATGCACAGGATTATAAAAATCATCCGTATGCTATAGAGTTATTTGAACAAGCAAATGTGACAGTGAAGCACGTTCCGCTAGAATATGACATTGCATCGCTAGAGGAACAAGAACGTCATTTGCAGCTAAAGGAACTGTTTGCATCTTTAGAAAAAGATAACTTGTCAATGGAAGAATTACAGCGTGTATTCACTGAAGCAAAAATGATGCTATAAGGGGTGGATATGAGTTGCAGGGACAATGGGGCTATGTTGCAATCTCGTTTATAATGGGGATTGCAATTGCCTTTTCCTCGTCGTATTTGTTGAATGCTTGTTGTTTCGTTTGTTATGTTTTATTTTGTTTATATCGTACTTCGCGTAAAACCTTCATTTTTTGTATGTTAGCGTGTTTTAGTGGCGCTATGTACACCACGTATGTTCAGAGTCAAAACAAGTCGCTAGGAGAGCCCTATGAAGTTACACAAGGGGTTATACAAAATACACCTCTTATTAATGGGGATCGCCTTTCTTTTCAAATTGAAGATCAAAATAAAAATATAGTGCAGTTAAACTATAAAATTCAATCTGCTTCGGAAAAGAAGCAATTGCAACGCTTATATGCAGGAATATCATGTGAATTTAAAGGGAAGGTGAAAGAACCACAAACTGCTCGGAATTTTCATGCTTTTGATTATCGTAATTATTTGTATCAGCAAAAGATACATTTTATATTCGATGTGACATACATTTCTGAATGTCAAAAAACATCGTTGTCACTCGTACAATGGATTTCCCTTCTCAGGCAGCAAGCAATCTCAAAAGTTACAGAAATGTTTCCAGAACAATCAGGTGCGTTTATGAATGCATTATTATTTGGAGATCGACAACAAATGACGTTTGAAGTAGAAGAGCAATATCAACAATTTGGTCTTATACATTTGTTGGCAATTTCAGGATCACATATCGTATTATTAATGGTTATGATGTATTTTGTTTTACTAAGAAGTGGTGTGACGAAGGAGGTAGCAACAGTATGCCTTATAGTTTGTATTCCTCTGTATATGATCATAGCGGGGGCGTCGCCATCTGTTGTGAGGGCTTCTATAACAGGAGTTTTATTATTGGTAGCTTTCATATGTTCTGTTCGCTTATCTAGCCTAGATGCCCTAAGTATAACAGCCATATGTATGCTTATACACAACCCGTATCTTGTTTTTAATATTGGATTCCAATTCTCATTTGTAGGTAGTTTTGCATTATTACTATCTGCGCCGATATTATTAGGGCGTAGTAATGGGGTAGTTCGGAATTCTATTTATATTTCTATAATTTCACAGCTCGCTAGTACCCCGATCTTGTTATATCATTTTGGTTATTTTTCTCCTTATAGTATTTTCCTCAATCTTATATATGTTCCTTTTCTATCCATCGTTGTATTACCGTGTAGCATTTTTATTTTTATATGTATGCCAATCATTCCGTTTTTCGCAAAAGGAATTGCATATGCACTTTCAATATGTTTAACCATTTCTAATGATTTTCTAAGTTACTGTGAAAGTTTCCCTTTTATCCGACTTACTTTTGGTCAAACTCCTTTATTTCTTGTAGCTATATATTGTTTTAGTGTTGTTAGTATATTTGTGATCTGGGAAAGAGTAATAATGAAAAAAATTTTGGTCATAGTTGTGGGTGTATTTCTTCTTATTAGTATTTGTCATTATGTATCTCCATATTTTCGCGCAAGTGGGAGTGTTACATTTCTTGATGTTGGTCAGGGAGATGCAATATTAATTCGTCTCCCATACGATAAAGGGGTCTACCTTATTGATACAGGTGGAGCGCTTCATGTCAAGAAGGAAGCGTGGCAAGAAAAAAAGCATGAATTTTCTGTTGGGCATGATATTCTTGTTCCTTTTTTACAAAAGGAAGGTATAAAAACAATTGATAAATTAATTGTAACGCATGGAGATGCGGATCATATAGGTGATGCACAGGATTTATTATCTTCTATTACTGTAAAAGAAGTTGTATTTGGGAGAAAGGAGCAAGATGCTGTATTAGAAAAAGTGTTGAAGAAACAGGCATTAGAAAAGAGAGTGAAGATAAGTGTAGTAGGAGAAGGTGAGAGTTGGAGGATAAATGAAGCGGAATTTTTCGTATTATCTCCAAAGGGGAAAGAAAAAGGCGAAAATGACTCCTCGATTGTAATCTGGGCGAAATTAGGAGGACTAACGTGGCTATTTACGGGTGATTTAGAAGAAGCAGGAGAAAAGGTTATAGTATCGACATATCCTGAGTTGCGGGCAAATGTTTTAAAAGTCGCCCATCATGGGAGTAAAACATCGTCTGTAGATCCCTTTTTAAGCCTTGTACAGCCTAGTGTGGCGATTATTTCTGTGGGAGAACGTAATAGGTATGGGCACCCGCATAAGGAAGTTATAGAGCGTTTTAAGAAGATAGGTACTGAAATATGGCGCACGGATAAGCAAGGTGCTATTTCCTATGTTTTTAATGGAGAAAAAGGAACCTTTCAAAGTAAAATCACATATGATGAAACACATAATAGATGAAAAAAAGAAGACTGCCATTAAGCAGCAGCCTTTAAGAACCGATGAATTTAATAACAGTTGCAATAATGAAAAGTGTTGCGAAAAAACCAAATGAGACGATAAATCCTACCCCTGAATCAATAGCGTCATTGCGTTTACTTTGAACGTTTTGTTCAAAATCATTCATTTAGAATCCCTCCCCAACATTCCATTTTAGTATAAAATATTGTCAGAAAAAAATCTACAATTTCCATATGAAGAAAAATAGAGCATTTGTATACTATTTCTAGTTAGCTAAGAAGTGTGAGTTTTTCATTTCCAAGCATGTTAACAGTTGGCACTTATACTAGAATTATTATTGTAAATAATAAAGGGAAGGTGATTACCGCACACCAATAAGAAACCCGGGGCTTATTGTGTGGCGTTTTATATAAATAAAGGGACGGGTTATAAAGCCTGTTCCTTTGTACTTGTAAAACAAAAGCTAGGGCATTAGTATAAATATATATATTGCCAAGTTAGGGAGTAGGAAAAAGTATGAGTGATATACATAAGAAAATAAAAAAGAAACAGTTTGCTTCGTTGTATGTACTGTATGGAACGGAAGCCTATTTTATAAATGAAACGATAAAACTTATTACAATGGAAGCGCTTGAAGAGGAAGATCGAGAGTTTAATGTTGTGACATACGATTTGGAAGAGGCATATTTAGAAGATGTAGTTGAGGATGCACGTACGCTTCCCTTTTTTGGGGATCGTAAAGTTATATTAATAAAATCACCGTTATTTTTAACGTCACAAAAAGAGAAATTAGAGCAAAATATAAAAATTTTGGAAGAATATATTGGGGAGCCATCTCCTTTTTCTATTCTTGTTTTTGTTGCGCCGTATGAAAAATTAGACGAACGAAAAAAAATTACAAAACTATTAAAGAAAACAGCGGATGTAGTAGAAGCGAATGCTATGCAAGTGCAGGATGTACAGAAGTGGATTGTGTCTCGTGCAGATGAGGTGCATGTGCATATTGATAATGCAGCTGTTAGTTTGTTGTTAGAGCTTGTAGGAAGTAATGTAACGATGTTGGCGAAGGAAATGGACAAGTTAACGTTATACGTCGGTATGGGAGGAGAGGTTACACCGAAACTTGTTGCAGAGCTTGTGCCGAAATCTGTTGAGCAAAATGTGTTTGCTTTGACGGAGAAAGTGGTAAAAAAAGATATCGCGGGTGCGATGCAAATTTTGGATGGATTATTTACTCAGCAGGAAGAACCAATTAAGCTGCTCGCGTTATTAGTAAGTCAATTCCGCTTGCTACATCAAGTGAAAGAGTTGCAACAGCGTGGTTATGGACAAAATCAAATTGCGTCTCATATTGGTGTACATCCGTATCGTGTAAAGTTGGCGATGAATCAAACGAAGTTTTTCTCTTTTGAAGAATTAAAAAAAGTTATTATAGAATTGGCGGAAGCTGATTACAGTATGAAGACGGGAAAGATGGATAAGAAGCTTGTGCTCGAGTTTTTCTTAATGCGTTTAAATCATATGTAATGATACAAAAAGTTCATGTACTTAGTACATGAACTTTTTGTATGTAAAAAAACGACCCAAATGGATCGTTTTTTAAACGCCTTACGCGTTTACTTGTTTCGCTAAGCGAGATTTTTGACGAGCTGCAGCGTTTTGGTGGATAAGACCTTTACGAGCTGCTTTGTCAAGTTTTTTAGAAGCAGTTTTGAAAGCTTCTTTAGCATTTTCAAGATCGTTATTAGTAACTAAAGCTTCTACAGTTTTAACAGCAGAACGCATGTCAGACTTGATAGAAGCGTTATGTGCACGACGCTCTTCGCTAAGTTTAGCGCGTTTGATAGCAGATTTGATGTTTGCCATACTTTTCACCTCCCTGGTGCAATCGAATGACTCGATTCTTACATAGAACAAGTGATATTCTATCAAACGGTGAAGAGAATTGCAATAGTATATCAATGAAATTTCACGTAAAGGAAAGAATGGCCTTATATAACTTTGGGAAATCTAACGATATTTACTATGAATTACGGAGGAGATACGATGAAAGAACCATTAGATTTAAGTAAATATAATGTTAGAACTGACCTTGCTGTAGAGGCGCACGAAATGCTGCAAGAACGCCAAGAAGAACAAAAAGGGATACAAGGAGTAATTGTAAAAGAGAGGGAAGAAGAGGGTGTTACAATTACGAAAGTAACTATTGATGAAATTGCATCTGAATCGATGGGGAAAAAACCTGGGAATTATTTAACTCTTGAGGTGCAAGGTATACGGCAGCAAGATACGGAACTTCAGCAAAAGGTAGAGCGTATTTTTGCAAAAGAATTTTCTTATTTCTTAGAAGATGTTGGAGTTACAAAAGAAGCGAGTTGTTTAATCGTCGGCCTTGGGAATTGGAATGTAACACCGGATGCACTCGGACCGATAGTTGTAGAAAATGTATTGGTGACAAGACATTTGTTTAAATTGCAGCCTGAAAGTGTGGAAGAAGGTTTCAGGCCTGTTAGTGCAATTCGTCCGGGAGTAATGGGGATTACAGGAATTGAAACGAGCGACGTCATTTATGGAATTATTGAGAAAATAAAACCAGATTTTGTCATCGCAATTGATGCATTAGCTGCACGTTCTATTGAACGAGTAAATAGCACGATACAAATTTCCGATACAGGAATTCATCCTGGATCTGGTGTTGGAAATAAGCGTAAGGAACTAAGTAAAGAAACATTAGGTATTCCTGTTATCGCAATTGGTGTTCCGACAGTGGTCGATGCGGTCTCGATTACAAGCGATACAATTGATTTTATTTTGAAACATTTTGGACGGGAACTGAAAGAAGGAAACAAACCGTCACGCTCTTTATTGCCAGCAGGTTTTACATTTGGAGAAAAGAAAAAATTAACAGAAGAAGATATGCCGGATGAGAAGAGTAGGAATATGTTTTTAGGAGCTGTTGGTACGTTAGAAGACGAAGAAAAGAGAAAGTTGATTTATGAAGTGTTATCACCTCTTGGTCATAATTTAATGGTGACTCCAAAAGAAGTAGATGCGTTTATTGAAGATATGGCAAATGTAATAGCAAGTGGTTTAAATGCAGCGTTACATCATCAAATTGATCAAGATAATACAGGGGCATATACACATTGATGGAAAGAGATGACAATAGTTTGAGTCGATTTGCGCTCTTGTGTATATGTGGTACAGTCGTATGTTTACTTATGATGATAGCTGGAGTAGGACTTGCTAATCAAGGTTTAAAAAGTATGAAGGGGTATCGTCAGTTGTCATATGAACAAATTGCTCATATGACAGGAACAGAAGGTGCCGGGGCTGAATCGGAGATTTTGGGAAATGTATTTTCAGCCGCTGAAAAACAAAAACAGCTGGAAAACTTAAGGAGTTTTAATGTCGTAGAAGGTATTGGTATGGCAATAGCAAGTGTTACTCGCGATATAACTAAGTTTGGAACGGATATAGTTGTTGGGAAAATAAAAGAAATTTTTAATTAAGGGTAGTGGGAAGGACGGCTGTCTTATTGGTTTGTAGGACAGCCGTTCTTTAATTTGAAAAAGGTTTGTCTCTTATGGTTTGTTCGCATAAGATATAGATAGAATGATTTGTATTATAAGCAGCACGAGTTTTCATTGAATCTTTGCTACGCTATTGATATAATCAGTGCTAGTGTATATTGGCGAGACTATTAGGAGTTGAGAACATAGATGAATAAAGAAGAAAGAGCAAAAAGACAGTCCAAAATTCGTAATTTCTCTATCATTGCTCATATTGACCATGGGAAATCAACATTGGCTGACCGTATTTTAGAAAAAACAAATGCATTGACACAGCGTGAAATGAAAGCCCAATTGCTTGACTCTATGGATTTAGAGCGTGAGCGTGGTATTACAATTAAGTTAAACGCAGTACAATTAACGTATAAAGCAAAAGACGGTGAAGAGTATATTCTTCATTTAATCGATACACCAGGACACGTCGACTTTACGTACGAAGTATCTCGTAGTTTAGCGGCTTGTGAAGGCGCAATTCTTGTAGTAGATGCAGCGCAAGGAATCGAGGCGCAAACGTTAGCGAACGTATATTTAGCGCTTGATAATAATTTGGAGATTTTACCGGTTATTAATAAAATCGACTTACCAAGTGCGGATCCAGAACGCGTACGTCAAGAGGTAGAAGATGTAATTGGTTTAGATGCATCAGAAGCTGTACTTGCTTCAGCGAAAGCTGGCATTGGTATTGAAGAGATTTTAGAACAAATCGTTGAAAAAGTACCAGCTCCAACAGGTGATTCAGAAGAGCCGTTACAATGTATGATTTTCGACTCTTTATATGATCCGTACCGCGGTGTAATTGCGTATATCCGTGTTGTAAATGGAACTGTAAAAGTTGGCGATAAAGTACGCATGATGGCAACTGGAAAAGAGTTTGAAGTAACGGAAGTAGGTGTGTTTACACCGAAAACAACGCAACGTGACGAGTTAACAGTAGGTGATGTAGGTTTCTTAGCAGCATCTATTAAAAACGTAGGCGATACACGCGTTGGTGATACAATTACACATGCGAAACGTCCGGCTGCAGAGGCGTTAGCAGGGTATCGTAAGTTAAACCCAATGGTATTCTGTGGTTTATATCCAATCGATTCTGCACGTTATAATGATTTGCGTGATGCGTTAGAAAAACTAGAATTGAATGATTCTGCTCTTGAATTTGAGCCTGAAACATCTCAAGCTTTAGGTTTTGGTTTCCGTTGTGGTTTCTTAGGACTGCTTCACATGGAAATTATTCAAGAACGTATTGAACGTGAATTCAAGATTGACTTAATTACAACAGCGCCAAGCGTTATTTATAAAGTTTATTTAACAAACGGTGAAGATGTTATTGTTGATAATCCATCAAATATGCCAGATCCACAGTCTATCGATCGTGTAGAAGAGCCATTTGTTAAGGCTTCAATTATGGTTCCGAATGACTATGTTGGAGCTGTAATGGAAATTTGCCAAGGTAAACGTGGAACGTTTATTGATATGCAATATTTAGATGAAACGCGTGTTACATTGACATATGAAATCCCGTTATCAGAAATCGTATATGATTTCTTCGATCAATTGAAATCAAATACGAAAGGATATGCATCATTTGACTACGAGTTAATTGGTTATAAACCATCTAAACTTGTGAAAATGGATATTCTTTTAAATAATGAACAAGTGGATGCTTTATCATTTATTGTGCACCGTGATTCAGCGTATGACCGTGGTAAAGTAATTGTAGAGAAATTAAAAGAATTAATTCCAAGACAACAGTTCGAAGTGCCGATTCAGGCAACTATCGGAAACAAAGTTGTAGCCCGTTCTACAATTAAGGCGATGCGTAAAAACGTACTTGCAAAATGTTACGGTGGTGACATTTCTCGTAAGCGTAAACTTCTTGATAAGCAAAAAGAAGGTAAAAAACGTATGAAGTCTGTTGGTTCTGTAGAAGTACCACAAGAAGCATTCATGGCTGTATTGAAAATGGATGATAACTAATAAAGTGAAACTATAATCAGTGGTTTTTCAATCCTTATTGATTATTAGTCCGCACTAATTGGATTAAAAGTAGAAGCCGTTCGTTCGGCTTCTTTTTTATTGCTAAGTACTTTTTAGACATCTGAGCCTCTCTCATTTACAATGATGAGAGAGCTTTTTAGTGATTGATCTAGAGTTAGGAGACTATTAATGTCCGAAAATATTCGAAAAGATATTCAAGATAAAATACAAAATGGTAATTTTAATTGTGAAAAGGAATTGACGCTTTCTATTATTAGTGGGAAGTGGAAAGTTGTGATATTGTGGCACCTCGGTGTAGAAGGGCCCCATCGTTTTAGTGAATTGCAACGACTATTCCCGAGCATTTCTCATAAAGTGTTGTCGAATCAACTAAAAGAGTTAATGGAGGATGGGATTGTTGAACGAACGGTATATCCAGAAATTCCTCCGCGTGTTGAGTATTATATGACGGAACTAGGCATGTCGCTTTTACCAATCGTTGAAATGATGTATGATTGGGGAAAAATGCGAATGGAACAAATTCGTAATACGTTAGAGAAGTAAAAGAGCCTCCCGAGTGCGGAGGTTTTCTTTGTAGAAAGGTAGGAGTTATATTTGGTACAAGCTGCATATATTCATATTCCATTTTGTCAGCATATTTGTCACTATTGTGATTTTAATAAAGTATTTATTGAACGCCAACCGGTTGATCAATACTTGCAATATTTAGAGAAAGAAATAATAAATACGGTTCAAAAAGTACCGTTTGAAAGTATGAAAACGATTTTTGTTGGCGGAGGAACGCCGACAGCCTTAAATATGGAGCAAACAAAAAAACTACTCGACATCATAAACCGTCGTTTGCGTCCATTTGCTCCGAATTGTGAATTGACGTTTGAAGCGAACCCAGGTGATTTACCGAAAGAGAAGTTGAACTTATTACTAGAAGGTGGAGTAAACCGAATTAGTTTTGGTGTGCAAACGTTTCGTGATGAGCTACTTGAGAAGATTGGGCGCAAACATACGAGGGAAGATGCATTTGTAGCAATTCGAGAAGCGCAGGAAGTTGGCTTTACAAATATTAATGTAGATATAATTTATGCTTTGCCAGGACAGACGATAGAAGATGTAAAAGAAACATTAGACATTGCCTTCACGCTTGGTGTACAACATTTCTCAGCATATTCATTAATTGTGGAACCGAAGACTGTATTTTATAACTTAATGAATAAAGGGAAGTTGAGACTTCCGGGTGAAGACCATGAAGCGAAAATGTATGAAATGGTAATGGATGAAATGGAGAAACATGGTTATAGCCAGTATGAAATTAGCAACTTCTCAAAAGGTGATAATGAAAGTAGACATAATCTCACATACTGGAATAATGAAGAGTATTATGGTTTTGGAGCTGGAGCGCACAGTTATGTGAATGGAGAACGAATTCAAAATGTAGGGCCGCTCAAGCAATATTTCACTAAAATTGATGAAACAGGATTTCCATATTTAGATGTTCACATAGTGACGGAGAAAGAAAAAATGGAAGAAGAGTTGTTTTTAGGGCTCCGAAAAACAAAAGGTGTTTCTAAGGTAGAATTCCAAAAGAAATTTAATGTGGAAATGGATCACGTTTTTGCGAAGCAGTTACAAAGCAACCAAGAACAGGGGTTACTTGAAAACAGAGATGGGCATGTTTGTTTAACGAGGAAAGGGAAACTATTAGGGAATGAAGTATTCCAGTCATTTTTGATTGATTAATTGTTCCATAAGCGTGAAAAAGTTTCGTGATTTCGTGACGTTTCCGTTGACAATTGAATGTCAATTTTGGTAAGTTATTAATAGATTTAGCACTCGAAGACAAAGAGTGCTAACAGAGGTGATGATGAGATGCTTACGGAACGTCAGCTCTTAATTTTACAAACAATTATTGATGACTTTATTGGATCAGCGCAACCTGTTGGGTCGAGGACGTTGGCTAAGAAAGATGAAATTACGTTTAGTTCAGCTACTATTCGCAATGAAATGGCTGATCTAGAGGAACTAGGATTTATTGAAAAAACGCATAGTTCTTCTGGACGTGTTCCTTCTGAAAAAGGGTATCGTTTTTATGTAGACCATCTTTTAGCACCACAAAACTTACCTAACGATGAAATTGTACAAATTAAAGATTTATTTGCTGAAAGAATTTTTGAAGCGGAAAAGATTGCACAACAATCTGCTCAGATTTTGTCAGAGCTTACGAATTATACGGCTATTGTTCTTGGCCCAAAATTAAGCACAAATAAACTTAAAAATGTACAAATTGTACCGCTTGATCGTCAAACAGCAGTCGCCATTATTGTAACGGATACAGGGCATGTACAAAGTAAAACGATTACCGTTCCGGAATCTGTTGATTTATCAGATTTAGAAAAAATGGTTAATATTTTAAATGAAAAGCTATCGGGTGTACCTATGTCGGAACTTCATAATAAAATCTTTAAAGAGATTGTTACAGTCTTGCGTGGGTATGTTCATAATTACGATAGTGCAATAAAAATGTTAGATGGTACATTTCAAGTTCCTTTATCGGAAAAGATATACTTTGGAGGAAAAGCAAATATGCTTTCGCAGCCAGAGTTCCATGACATTCAAAAAGTAAGGTCCTTGCTGGCGATGATTGATAACGAAGCTGAGTTTTATGATATTTTGCGTCATAAACAAGTAGGTATTCAAGTGAAAATTGGCAGGGAAAATTCTTCGATAGCTATGGAAGATTGTAGTTTAATTTCTGCAACGTATTCGATTGGAGAAGAGCAACTAGGAACAATTGCGATTTTGGGTCCGACGAGAATGCAATACTCTCGTGTAATTAGTTTGCTACAGTTATTTACAAGACAATTTACAGACGGACTTAAAAAGTAAATGAGAGTAATACATTCGCTCAAGTGATGAAATTTTCATTGCTGTGTGTAATATATAATGCTTAGGTAATCATGCTATACATGATACCTAATACCTTTTAAGGAGGTGAAAATTGTGGAAGAGCGTAACGAACAAGTGGTAGAAGAAGTGAAAGAAGCGCAAGTTGAAGAAGCTGTCACGACAGACAACAGTGAAGAAGCTGTAGAAGAAAAAAGTGAAGCTGCTCTTTTACAAGAAAAAGTAGATGAGTTACAAGCGAAACTAACGGAAACGGAAGGTCGCACACTACGTCTACAAGCTGATTTTGAAAATCATAAGCGCCGCGTCCAAATGGATAAACAGGCTGCTGAAAAATATAGAGCACAAAGTCTTGTGTCAGATATTCTGCCAGCTCTTGATAATTTTGAAAGAGCAATGCAAGTGGAAGCAACTGATGAGCAAACGAAATCCTTGTTACAAGGTATGGAAATGGTGCATCGTCAATTGCTAGAAGCGTTGACTAAAGAAGGTGTGGAAGTGATTGAAGCTGTTGGTAAACAGTTTGATCCTAATGAACACCAAGCTATTATGCAAGTGGAAGACAGTGAATTTGAATCAAACGCGGTAGTTGAGGAATTCCAAAAAGGTTATAAATTAAAAGACCGTGTGATTCGCCCATCAATGGTAAAAGTAAATCAATAATTTACATAAAAGTAGGAGGATTCGCCATGAGTAAAATTATCGGTATTGACTTAGGTACAACAAACTCTTGTGTAGCTGTTATGGAAGGTGGAGAACCAAAGGTTATCCCAAATCCAGAAGGAAACCGTACAACACCTTCTGTTGTAGCTTTCAAAAATGAAGAGCGTCAAGTTGGGGAAGTTGCAAAGCGTCAAGCAATTACAAACCCAAATACAATCATGTCTGTTAAACGTCATATGGGTACAGACTACAAAGTAGAAGTTGAAGGTAAAGATTATACACCTCAAGAAATTTCTGCAATCATTTTACAAAACTTAAAAGCTTCTGCTGAAGCGTACTTAGGTGAAACAGTGACGAAAGCTGTTATTACAGTACCAGCATACTTCAACGATGCAGAACGTCAAGCGACAAAAGACGCTGGTCGTATTGCTGGTTTAGAAGTAGAACGTATTATTAACGAACCAACAGCAGCAGCGCTTGCTTATGGCTTAGAGAAGCAAGACGAAGAACAAAAAATTCTAGTATATGACTTAGGTGGCGGTACTTTTGACGTATCTATCCTTGAGTTAGCTGATGGAACATTTGAAGTTATTTCAACTGCTGGTGACAACCGTCTTGGTGGAGATGACTTTGACCAAGTTATCATCGATCATTTAGTAGCTGAATTCAAGAAAGAAAACAACATTGACTTAAGTCAAGATAAAATGGCGCTTCAACGTCTGAAAGATGCAGCTGAAAAAGCGAAAAAAGATCTTTCTGGTGTAACGCAAACACAAATTTCATTACCATTCATTAGTGCTGGAGCTGCTGGTCCATTACACTTAGAATTAACGTTAACAAGAGCGAAATTCGAAGAGCTTTCAGCAGGTCTTGTTGAAAGAACATTAGAGCCAACTCGTCGTGCATTAAAAGACGCTGGTTTTGCTCCAAGCGAATTAGATAAAGTTATCCTTGTTGGTGGATCTACTCGTATTCCAGCTGTACAAGAAGCAATTAAACGTGAAACTGGTAAAGAACCATATAAAGGTGTAAACCCAGATGAAGTTGTAGCATTAGGTGCTGCAGTTCAAGGTGGCGTACTTACTGGTGATGTAGAAGGCGTTCTATTATTAGACGTAACTCCACTTTCTTTAGGTATTGAAACTATGGGCGGTGTATTTACAAAACTAATCGAGCGTAACACTACAATTCCAACAAGTAAATCACAAGTATTCTCAACAGCTGCTGATAACCAACCAGCGGTAGACATTCACGTGCTACAAGGTGAGCGTCCAATGTCAGCTGATAACAAAACACTAGGTCGTTTCCAATTAACAGACCTTCCGCCAGCACCACGTGGTATTCCACAAATCGAAGTAACATTCGATATCGATGCGAACGGTATTGTTAACGTACGTGCGAAAGACTTAGGAACAAGTAAAGAGCAAGCTATTACAATCCAATCTTCTTCAGGTCTTTCTGATGACGAAGTAAATCGTATGGTACAAGAAGCTGAAGCAAATGCTGACGCTGACCAAAAACGTAAGGAAGAAGTTGAACTTCGCAACGAAGCTGACCAACTTGTATTCCAAACAGATAAAGTTGTAAAAGATTTAGAAGGTAAAGTAGATGCAGCTGAAGTAGCGAAAGCAACAGAAGCGAAAGAAGCATTACAAGCGGCAATCGAGAAAAACGAACTTGATGAAATCCGTGCGAAAAAAGATGCTCTTCAAGAAATCGTACAACAATTAACTGTTAAATTATATGAGCAAGCTCAAGCGGCTGCAGGGCAAGCAGAAGGTGCGCAAGGAGCACAAGACGCTGGCGCGAAAAAAGACAATGTAGTTGACGCTGAGTTTGAAGAAGTAAAAGAAGACAAGTAATATAAATAAGTAAGATGACAAAAAGTCAAAGTCAAGCGTGCCTTGGCTTTGGCTTTTTTCACGAATAAGAAAAAAGTGGTTATTTGTGTTAAGACATTCTTGAGAAGGTCTTAAGTTTTGAGCTTTGCATATTGTAAGTGAGGAAACTTTGTTGCAAAGCACTTTCTTTCGGTGTTAAAATTACGTTTATGTGAAAGATTCGGGGGTTACAAATTTATGAATAAACGAGACTATTATGAGGTCCTTGGTCTTAGCAAGGGCGCTTCTAAAGATGAAATTAAAAAAGCGTATCGTCGTTTGGCTAAAAAGTACCATCCAGACGTAAGTAAAGAAGAAAATGCAATTGAAAAATTTAAAGAAGTACAAGAAGCATATGAAGTATTAAGTGATGATCAAAAACGCGCGCAGTATGATCAGTTCGGTCATGCTGGACCAAATCAAGGCTTCGGTGGCGGAGACTTTGGTGGAGGTTTCGGATTTGAGGATATCTTTAGTTCGTTCTTTGGTGGCGGCGGCAGACGTCGTGATCCAAATGCTCCGCGTCAAGGTGCTGATTTACAATATCAAGTTACTTTAGAGTTTGAAGAAGCAATTTTTGGTAAAGAATTAAACGTTGAGATTCCAGTAGAAGATCCATGTGATACTTGCCACGGTAGTGGAGCGAAACCGGGAACTTCAAAAGAAACATGTAAACATTGTTCAGGAACAGGTCAAATAAGTGTAGAACAAAATACACCATTTGGCCGTATTGTAAACCGTCAAGCGTGTAACCATTGCTCAGGAACAGGTCAAATGATTAAAGAGAAATGTACGACATGCCATGGTTCTGGTAAAGTACGTAAACGCAAAAAAATTAATGTGAAAATTCCAGCTGGTATTGATAATGGTCAACAAATTCGCGTGTCTGGTAAAGGCGAAGCGGGTGTGAATGGTGGGCCGGCAGGTGACTTATATGTTGTTGTTCATGTGAGAAATCATGAATTCTTCGAACGTGATGGCGATCATATTATTTGTGAAATGCCATTGACATTCGCACAAGTAGCGCTTGGTGCTGAAGTAGAAGTACCTACAGTTCACGGGAAAGTGAAGTTGAAAATTCCAGCAGGAACACAAACAGGAACGGAATTCCGTCTAAAAGGAAAAGGAGCTCCGAATGTACGTGGATATGGTCAAGGAGATCAATACGTAGTGGTTCGTGTCGTTGTACCGACGAAATTAACTTCGCATCAAAAAGAATTATTGCGTGAATTCGCAGGTCAGGAAAATCAAGATGATAGCTTATTCGGAAAGCTTAAACGTGCTTTCAAAGGGGAATAATGGAAATAAAAAATGGAGTTGGTAAATTGTGAAATGGTCAGAAATTAGTATTCATACAACAGAAGAAGCAGTAGAAGCTGTCTCTCATATTTTGCACGAAGCAGGCGCTAGCGGGGTTGCAATTGAGGATCCGGCGGAGTTAACGAAAGAGCGTGAGCAACAATACGGTGAGATTTATGCACTTAACCCAGATGAATACCCAAGTGAGGGTGTTTTGGTGAAAGCATATTTCCCACAAACGGATTCTTTACACGAAATGGTTGCAAGTGTAAAATCATCTATTGATGCGCTACCATCTTTCGACATCGAAATTGGTACAGGAAACATTACAATTAATGAAGTCGATGAGGAAGATTGGGCTACTGCTTGGAAGAAATATTATCATCCAGTTCAAATTTCTGATACATTCACAATTGTGCCGACGTGGGAAGAATATACACCGTCTTCTCCAGATGAAAAAATTATTGAATTAGATCCAGGTATGGCGTTTGGTACAGGGACACATCCAACAACAACGATGTGTATTCGTGCTTTAGAAAAAACAGTTCAGCCAGGTGATACTGTGATTGATGTGGGGACAGGTTCGGGGGTACTTAGTATTGCAGCAGCAAAATTAGGTGCGGCTTCTGTTCAAGCGTATGATTTAGACCCAGTTGCAGTTGAAAGTGCAGAGATGAATGTGCGCTTAAATAAAACAGATGACATTGTCAATGTTGGACAGAATAGTCTATTAGAAGGTATTGAAGGTCCGGTTGATTTAATCGTAGCAAATTTATTAGCGGAAATTATTCTTCTATTCCCTGAAGATGCAGCGAGAGTTGTGAAGCCAGGTGGATTATTTATTACATCTGGTATTATTGCGGCGAAAGAAAAAGTAATTTCTGAAGCGTTAGAAAAAGCTGGATTTACAATTGAAGACGTGCTTCGAATGGAAGATTGGGTAGCAATTATTGCACGAAATGCGTAATATAGATTTTAGTCTATAAAGAACAGGGGAGTCTCTCACTATATAAGGTGAGGGACTTGCCGTTTGTTATATGAAAATGATAACGTTTCGTTCTTTTCGTAAGTGTTGACTTACGAAAGGAACGAAACTCTACTAAGGTGATTATATGCAACGTTATTTTGTAGAAGAGAAATATGTAAATGAGACAAGTATTCGCATAATGGGTGATGATGTCCATCACATCGCAAGAGTGATGCGTATGTCAGCTGGTGACCACATTTATTGCTGTGTAAATGGTAAAACAGCAGAATGTTCAATTGCTGAAATTACCAGTGAATTTGTGGATACCGCTATTGTAGAATGGATAGAGGCGTCAAGCGAACTTCCTGTGTTCGTGACGATTGCAAGTGGACTGCCGAAAGGAGACAAGCTAGAGTTAATTTTTCAAAAAGGAACTGAGCTTGGGGCAGCTGCATTTTTACCCTTTCAAGCATCTCGCTCTATTGTAAAATGGGATGCGAAAAAAGCAGATAAAAAAGTTGAGCGTTTGAAAAAGATTGTGAAAGAAGCTGCGGAACAATCACATAGAAGTGAAATTCCAGAAGTGCATGCTCCTGCATCATTTAAGCAATTACTTGCAATGAGTAGTGAGTATGATAGTTGTCTTGTTGCGTATGAAGAGGAAGCAAAACAAGGTGAGAAATCTAATTTTGCGAAAGCTTTAGCGACGATTAAACCGGGTCAAAAACTGTTAATTGTATTTGGACCAGAAGGCGGCTTAGCGGAGGAAGAGATTACTGCACTTCGTGAACATAAATTTGTACCATGTAGTTTAGGACCAAGAATTTTAAGAACAGAAACGGCTCCGCTTTATGCGTTAAGTGCCGCTTCTTATCATTTTGAATTGATGGGGTGATAATCAATGGCAACTGTTGCGTTCCACACGTTAGGTTGTAAAGTAAACCACTATGAAACAGAAGCGATTTGGCAATTGTTTAAACAAGGTGGTTATGAAAGAACTGAATATGAAAAGAAATCTGATGTATATGTTATTAATACATGTACAGTAACGAATACTGGAGATAAAAAAAGCCGTCAAGTAATTAGACGTGCTGTACGTCAAAATCCAGATGCGGTAATTTGTGTAACTGGATGTTATGCACAAACATCTCCAGCTGAAATCATGGCAATTCCAGGTGTAGATATTGTTGTTGGTACGCAAGATCGTGAGAAAATGTTAGGATACATCGAAGAGTTCCGTAAAGAGCGTCAACCAATTAATGCTGTCCGCAATATTATGAAAACACGTGTATACGAAGAGCTTGATGTACCATATTTCACGGACCGTACACGTGCATCTTTAAAAATACAAGAAGGTTGCAATAACTTCTGTACATTTTGCATCATTCCTTGGGCGCGTGGTTTAATGCGTTCTCGTGATGGAAAAGAAGTTATTAAACAAGCACAACAATTAGTAGATGCAGGTTATAAAGAAATCGTATTAACAGGTATTCATACAGGTGGATACGGTGAAGATATAAAAGATTATAACTTAGCTGGATTACTTCGTGATATGGAAGCAGAAGTAGGCGGATTGAAACGTCTTCGTATTTCTTCTATCGAAGCGAGTCAAATTTCAGATGAAGTAATTGAAGTGCTAGATAAATCTGAAGTAGTTGTACGTCACTTGCATATTCCACTGCAATCAGGATCTAATACTGTATTAAAACGTATGCGCCGTAAGTATACGATGGAATTTTTCCAAGAGCGTTTAGATCGTTTGAAAGAGGCGCTACCAGGTCTTGCGATCACATCAGATGTAATCGTTGGATTCCCAGGTGAAACAGAAGAAGAATTCATGGAAACGTACAATTTCATTAAAGAGAATCGATTCTCTGAATTACACGTTTTCCCTTATTCAAAACGTACAGGTACACCAGCAGCACGTATGGAAGATCAAGTTCCTGAAGATGTGAAGAACGATCGTGTTCATCGTCTAATTGAGCTATCTAATCAATTAGCGAAAGAGTATGCTTCTGGGTTTGAAGGTGAAGTACTTGAAATTATTCCGGAAGAGACATTTAAAGATGGTGACCGTGAAGGGTTATATGTAGGTTATACAGATAACTATTTAAAAATTGTGTTTGAAGGATCTGAAGAATTAATTGGTAAGCTAGTAAAAGTGAAAATTACAAAAGCTGGTTATCCATATAACGAAGCGCAGTTTGTTCGTGTTCTTGAAGATGATGTGAAAAAAGAATCAGCAAGCGCATAATAAAAAGCATGCAAACAAAAAGGGTTTGCATGCTTTTTTCGTTTGTGGAGAAGTTAAGTATTGAAAGAGGATGTAATGGATTGCTCGTTAACTGAGTATTTTTTAGCAGTTCTCTGTATAAAAATAATTTAGTGATAAAAATATATTTATTTTTAAGGGAAAGAGATAACAGCTATCTACATAGTTTTTGAAAAAGGAAGAGCATCTCTTCTTCTTTTATTCTGCCAAATAGTTGACCTGAAGTGATAAAATGTATTATAATCGTAAAAGACATGCTGAAGAAGTGTTTCTTTTTGCATGCTGAAGTTAGTATGTAAGTGTGATGTTTCGGAGGGAGGGAAAGAGAATGTCAAAAACAGTCGTTCGTAAAAACGAGTCTTTGGAGGATGCACTTCGCCGTTTTAAAAGATCGGTTTCTAAAACTGGTACACTTGCTGAAGCAAGAAAGCGCGAGTTTTATGAAAAACCAAGTGTAAAACGTAAGAAGAAATCTGAAGCGGCAAGAAAGCGTAAATTCTAAGAGAGGGTGTAAGTTATGAGTCTTCTCGGTCGTTTAAACGATGATATGAAACAAGCGATGAAGAATAAACAAAAAGAAAAATTAACCGTCATTCGTATGGTTAAGGCTGCTTTACAAAATGAAGGTATTAAACTGCAACATACTCTTACTGAAGAAGAGGAATTAACAGTTTTAGCTCGTGAAGTAAAACAGTATAAGGACTCCCTCCTTGAATTTAAAAAAGCTGGTCGTGAAGACCTTGTTGATAAACTGCAAAGTGAAATTCAGATTTTAAGCGCATATTTGCCGGAGCAATTAACAGAAGAAGAATTAGCTGATTTAATTAAGCAAGTTATTTCTGAAGTTGGTGCTACTTCTAAAGCAGATATGGGTAAAGTGATGACTGCTATTATGCCGAAAGTAAAAGGTAAAACAGACGGATCACTAGTGAATAAGCTGGTTATACAGCTATTAGCATAAAAAAACGTCTCATTTCGTATGAGACGTTTTTTTATGCTTTTTTTCAGTTTGGACGTGATATTACAAGCTCTTTTTTCATACATATGGGATGAGAGGGGGTCTTTTGGAGATGAAGAAATTAGAACAAATGAAGAATTGGTTAACGAAGCAAATAGACCTGCCAGTGGATGTGTTAATGGATCTACCTCGGATCACGCTTGTTGGGCAAGTGCATATCTATATAGAAAATCATCGAGGATTATTAGTGTTTTCAGATAAAGAGGTAAGATTGCTATTAAAACATGGTCAATTATTAATTAAAGGTCAATCCTTTGTTATTAAAACAATCCTTCCAGAAGAACTTTTACTTGAAGGGATAATTGAACAAGTGACATTTTTAGAAAATGAAAAGAAAGAGGAGTGAGGGGAAACTTCCGTTTGTGAAGTTTTTCTTCCTTATCCCCATTAACAGGTAGTAATCCAATCTTAATATTCAGTTCATACAAAGAAAATGCCCGATTAGTGAGGGGATAATTAGTGGGGATGAAACCCTCGCTGATTAAAGTTCCGCTTTATTTCATTTTAGTACGAGCTATTTTGATACTTAGAGTGAAAGGTATTGTATCTACTTTTAGAAAGGTAGTGGAGATAGTCGATGAAAAATAAATGGTTTATAAAGTGGCTTGGGTATGTAAAGGTACGGATTGAAGGTAGAGGGGCGGAACGCTTTGTTAACGAGTGTGTTCGTAGAAAATTATTAGTTTGGGATGTAAAGAAGATTGCAGATGAAACGTTAGTTTTTTGCATGTTATTACGAGATGTGAAAAAAATAAAACCAATCTATAGAAAAAATGAGTGCAAATTATATTTTATTGGACGTTACGGTTTTCCTTTTTGGAATAAGCGTTTAATTAAAAATAGTGGATTTTTAATTGGTTTTTTAATATTTTTTTTCGGAATGATTGCATTATCGAATATGGTGTGGAAAATTGAAATTACAGGAGCAAAACCTGAAACAGAATATATATTGATAAAAGAATTGGACAAAATGGGTATTAAAAAAGGGAAATTACAGTTCCAAATGCCTAATGTAGAAGATGTTCAACGTCATTTAACGGATAATATTAATGCGATTACTTGGGCAGGATTGGAAATAAGAGGGACAACATATCATTTTAAAATTGTTGAAAAAAATGAACCGAAAAAAGAAAAGGAACAACAGCCACAAAACTTAGTGGCAAAAAAAGAAGCGACTATTACAAAAACGTTTGTGGAAGTTGGAAAACCAGTCGTTATGAAAAATGACCATGTAGAAAAGGGGCAACTTCTCGTATCAGGGGTGTATGGTAATGAGGAGAATCCAACAGTTGTTTCGGCTAAAGGTATTGTATATGGAGAGACGTGGTACAAATCTGAGGTGGATGTGCCGTTAAAGACACAATTTCATGTGTATACGGGTAATTCGTATAATGAATATTTTCTTAAATTTGGGAGTGCTAAAATAAAAATTTGGGGATTTAAACATGATAAGTATAAGCGCTCTCGTACTGAAAGTGTAAAACATGATGTGAAATTATTTGGTTTTACATTACCAATTGCATACGAAAAAGATATTGTGCGAGAAGAGGAAGAAGCGAACCGAGAATATACTGAAAAGCAAGCAATGAAAGTAGCAAAAGAGATGGCAGAAAAAGAACTAAAGAAAAAATTGGATGAACATGCTATGATTGTAAGTGATAAGATTTTGAATCAAGAGGTTGAGGTGGATCACCTAAAGGTCACATTACATTATACAGTGATTGAAAATATTGCAGAGCCACAACCAATATCTGAATCCGATATTCAAGGAGACTGAGTAATGGCAGAACAATTAGTAGAAATGAACCAACAATTGGAAAATCCCAACGAGGCAATCGCTCTTTTTGGGGTAAATGATGCTCATTTAAAAGTAATTGAACGAGAACTTAGTGTATCGATTGTGACTAGAGGAGAGTCTGTTCGTGTATCTGGCGCAGATGAAACTGTGGCGCTCGTAGAAAAAATCTTACAACAGTTACTTGTTGTTATCCGTAAAGGTGTGTCAATTTCGGAAAGAGATGTTGCGTATGCAATTCAGCTTGGGCAACAAGGAAAAATCGCTCAATTCGAAGAACTATATGAAGAGGAAATTTTTAAAACAGCAAAAGGTAAATCCATTCGTGTGAAAACGATGGGACAAAGACGATATATTCATGCAATGAAAAAGAATGATATTGTATTTGGAATAGGACCTGCTGGGACAGGGAAAACATACTTGGCTGTAGTAATGGCTGTGAGAGCGTTAAAGCAAGGGTATGTAAAGAAAATTATTTTAACAAGACCTGCTGTAGAAGCAGGGGAGAGTCTAGGGTTTTTACCGGGTGATTTGAAAGAAAAAGTAGATCCGTATTTACGCCCGTTGTATGATGCATTGCACGATATTCTTGGACAAGAATATACACAGCGTATGATGGAGCGAGGTGTAATTGAAATTGCACCCCTTGCTTATATGAGAGGGCGTACTCTTGATGATTCATTTGTTATATTAGATGAAGCACAGAATACAACTGGTGCCCAAATAAAAATGTTTTTAACACGATTAGGTTTTACTTCTAAAATGGTTATTACTGGAGATCCTTCACAGGTAGACTTGCCAAAAGGGGTAAAATCAGGTCTTTCTATTGCTGCTAATGTTTTGTCTGGTGTGTCAGGTCTTTCGTTCATTACACTGGAACAAACAGACGTTGTGAGACACCCGTTAGTGCAACGTATTATTGAGGCATATGATAAAATGGAATGATCCTATTTGTCAGGATCATTTCTTTTTGTATGATAAGGTTGGCGAAAGGCAGATTTTTTACTATCATTAAAAAAGAAGGAAATAAACTATAGATGATGGTGTATAAAAAATGTTGCCCAAAAGCATCGTTGGCTGGAAGAAATAAAAGCTATAAATAGTTTCACTTTATTTCTGGAGAGGAGAAGGTATTGAAATCATGTCAAGATCTCAAGAAATTTTTAAGTGGTTTCGTAATATACAACATTCGAAAAAACTAAGTTGGATTTCTTACGTTTTATTAGGAGCAGTACTGTTTTTTGCACTTATGAATAATGTAAAACCAGAGCAATTAGATGTTAAAGAGCTCGATATTTCTAAAAAAACAATTCACTCTCCTATTAAAATTGAAGATAAAGCTGCAACAGCGAAAAAGAAAAACGAAGCCGCCCAAAAGGTCGAGGATAAATATACATATAAAAGTGAATATAAGCAAAATAAAGTGGATATTGTAAATTCCGTTTTTGATGCGGTAAATGAAGTAGAGGCAGAGGCTAAATCGGCTGGTCCAGACGAGTATAAAAAAATTTCTGATGTGGACAAATTGGACAAGTTAAAGAAGAAATTACCAACAGATTTAGCGAAAAGTTTAACAGATCCGATTTTGCTAAAATTTATTAATGCTGATTCAAGTCAATTGTCATTGGCGAAGGATGCGGCTGTAACTGCAGTTAATAAAATTATGAGAGAACACATCAAAATGGATCAAGAAGAAGCTGCAAGAGAACAATTTGTTACTGAAATGAGTAGCGTAAGTATAAGCAGTGATTTAAAAGATGCGGTGAATACATTAGGAAAGTATGCGATTACAGCAAACTACTTTTATGATTCAGCTGCGACGAAAGATAGTAAAAAAATAGCGGAAGATTCAGTTGCATCAGTTTTTATTCTTCAAGGGCAAGTTCTTGTGAAAGAAGGCGATACGATTTCACGAGAAGCATACGAGCAGTTGAAGTTAGCCGGATTGCTAGAGAAGGGCAATACCTTCCAACCTTATGTTGGTCTGGCTGTACTAATTTGTGTGTTATTGTACTTTATGCATAAGCAGTTTGAAGTGTTTTTACAGCGAAAACGAGAAGATAGGCCGTATGTCTTAGCGTATATCACAATTCTGTCTATCACGATTGTTTTAATGAAAATCATTAGTTTGTTTCAAAAGCTTGAATATGCAGGAATCGCGTATGTTGTTCCGGTCGCGATGGGAACAATACTTGTAAAATTAATGATTGGTGATCGATTTGTATTTTTAACAAGTATGATCTTTTCTGTGTGCGGAAGTATTATGTTTAATGAAGGTGTAACGAGTACATTGAATTATAGTGTGGGGATATACGTTTTATTAAGTTCATTATCAGTTAGTATTTTCTTGAGAGAAAAAAATCGTCGTACGATGATTTTACAAGCTGGTATACTCGTTTCTGTATTAAATGTAGTCGTATTAGCTGCATTGTTACTATTGCGTAATGGGAACTTTTCACCTCTTGAAATTGGTGTACAATTATTAATGGCTGCAATTTCAGGGATTATTTCTTCTGTTCTAGCTATGGGGATTTTACCGTATTTAGAAAGTGGACTCGGCATTGTATCCAGTATGAAATTAATGGAACTTTCAAGTCCGAATCACCCGCTCCTGCGTAAAATCTTATTAGAAGCACCGGGTACGTATCACCATAGTGTAATGGTAGCGAATCTGTCTGAAGCTGCTTGTGAAGCGGTTGGAGCAAATGGAGTGTTAGCGCGTGTAGGGGCATATTATCATGATGTAGGAAAGACAGTACAACCGCAGTTTTTTATTGAAAACCAGATGGGAATTAAAAACCCGCATGATAAATTAGATCCTGTAACGAGTAAAGATATTATCATTGCTCATGTAACTGATGGGGTGAGGATGTTGGAAGAGTATCATATTCCCCAAGGAATTATTGATATTGCCGGACAGCATCACGGTACAACGTTGCTTAAATATTTTTACTATAAAGCGATTAAAGAGGATAAAGAGAAATATAAGGAAGAGATGTTCCGCTATCCAGGATCAAAAGCAACATCTAAAGAGTCGGCAATTGTTGGTATTGCTGATAGTGTAGAAGCGGCGGTACGTTCGATGAATCATCCAACGCCAGATCAAATTAATAATTTAGTGCAAAGTATTATTAGAGATCGTTTGCAAGATGGGCAATTTAGTGAATGTGATTTGACATTTAAAGAATTACAAATTGTTGGTAAAACGTTATGTGAAACATTAAATGGTATTTTCCATTCTCGTATTACATATCCGGAACTGCCGGAAGAAAAGGAGAAAGAATGAGTTTATTAATTGATTTTATTGATGAAACAGAAGAAGTGAAAGACGAATATATAAGTTTGATTCGAGGATTGGTAGAGAAAGCAGCCCAAATGGAAAATATAGAAGAAGGAGCAGAATTATCGGTTACGTTTGTAGATAATGAACGTATTCGCGAAATTAACCGTGACTACCGAGATAAGGATCAGCCTACGGACGTTATTTCTTTTGCAATGGAAGAAATGGGAGAAGGCGAAATGGAAATCGTCGGTGCAGAGATGCCACGTATGTTAGGGGATCTTATTATTTCTATTCCAAGAGCAAAAGAACAAGCTGAGGAATATGGACATTCTTTTGATCGTGAACTCGGATTTTTAGCGTTACATGGCTTTTTACATTTGCTTGGTTATGATCACATGACAGAAGAGGATGAAAAAGAAATGTTTGGAAGACAAAAAGAAATTTTAGAGGCATTTGGATTAGGACGATGAAAAAAGGAAAACTTTTAGATAGTTTTGGATATGCTATAGCTGGTATATACTTTTGTCTTCATTATGAACGAAATATGAAAATTCATTATTTAGCCGCAGTCATTGTTATATGCTGCGGCTTTTATTTCCATATTACAAAAACAGAATGGATTGTAGTACTTATTGTGATTGGGATTGTAATGAGTTTGGAGATGGTGAATACGGCTATTGAAAAAACAGTAGACTTGGCAACCACCGATATTCATCCGTTTGCAAAAATTGCAAAGGATGTTGCGGCGGGAGCGGTTTTATTGTTTGCAATTATAGCTGTTGTAATTGGTGCTATTATCTTTTTACCGTATATGGTATAGTTGCATTCCAAAGCTTTTATTAAGCTTTAGGAGCGCCGTGAAGGCCTTTAATCAAAGAGTGTATCTATTCACATCTGTGAACGGAAAGGATGCGGGAATATGAATAGCAAACAATTAATTCAGGAAGCAACCGAAGCGCGTAAACAAGCGTACGTACCATATTCTAAATTTCAAGTAGGTGCAGCTTTACTAACTAAAGATGGAAAAATATATCGTGGATGTAATGTTGAAAATGCATCATATGGTTTATGTAACTGTGCAGAAAGAACAGCTTTATTTAAGGCGATTTCTGAAGGAGATAAAGAGTTTGTAGCTATTGCAGTCGTAGCGGATACAAAGCGCCCAGTACCTCCTTGTGGAGCATGTCGACAAGTTATGGTAGAATTATGTAAACAGGATACGAAAGTATACTTATCAAACTTACATGGTGACGTTCAAGAGACAACAGTCGGAGAATTGTTACCAGGAGCATTTTTAGCGGAGGATTTACATGAATAGAAAAGGTTATAAATCAGGTTTTGTCTCTATTATTGGCAGACCGAATGTTGGGAAATCTACATTTTTAAATCGTATTATCGGCCAGAAGATTGCCATTATGAGCGACAAGCCACAAACAACTCGTAATAAAATTCAAGGTGTATATACAGAAAATGATTCACAAGTGATTTTCATTGATACACCAGGAATACATAAACCTAAACATAAACTAGGTGACTTCATGGTGAAGATGGCTCAAACGACATTGAAAGAAGTTGATATTGTTCTGTTTATGGTCAATGCAACTGAAGGATTTGGTCGTGGTGAGGAATTCATTATTGAGAAATTACAAGAAACGAAACAACCGGTATTTTTGGTAATTAATAAAATTGACCAAGTTCATCCAGAGCAATTATTAGAGTTAATTGATCAATACCGTAAGCTACATGAGTTTGCAGAGATTGTACCAATTTCTGCATTAGACGGTAATAATGTGGAAGCGTTAATTGGAGCAATTAAAAAGTATTTACCAGAAGGACCACAATACTACCCAGATAATCAAGTAACGGATCATCCAGAGCGATTTATTATTGCAGAGCTTATTCGTGAAAAAGTACTACATTTAACACGTGAAGAAGTGCCGCATTCTGTAGCTGTTGTTATTGATGCAATTCAAAAACGTGAAGGCGGGGCAGTTTATATAAATGCAACGATTGTTGTTGAACGCGCATCACAAAAAGGAATTATTATCGGTAAGCAAGGGAAGATGTTAAAAGAAGTCGGTAAGCGAGCTCGCTTTGACATTGAAGCACTTCTCGGTTCTAAAGTATTTTTAGAAGTATGGGTGAAAGTGCAAAAAGATTGGCGCAATAAAATGTCACAGCTGCGTGACCTTGGTTTCCGTGAAGACGAATATTAATATGAAGTAAAGTTGTGATCAGTGGATGGTTTGTTCATCCACTGATTATTGGTTTTCATAAACCTTGATAAATTAGGAAAAATTTTTCTCACATGAAAATGAACAAAATGGGTCAATTTAATAACAACAAAAGAAATTGGTTTATAGGCTACGCTTATTGAGAAAGGTGGATTCTTATGCTAGATTTTACCTGGAAGTTTTTCTCCAAAACAGGAAGCATTGAAACGTATTTGCTTTTGAAAGAAATGGAAAAAGACGTAAACGATGAGATGGATCAACATGAAGAGGAGTTAGCGCATTTAGATTCTCCAATTTCTTGACCCGTTTTGTTCAAACCTTGGATGGTGACGAACATGTTTCAAAAAGTTGAGGGCATTGTTATTCGTACGACAGATTACGGAGAAACGAACAAGATTGTTACAATATTCTCACGGGAATTTGGTAAGGTAAGTGCAATGGCAAGAGGGGCGAAAAAACCGAAAAGTCGGTTAGCAGCTATTTCGCAACTTATGACACATGGTCATTTTCTTATTCAAATGGGATCTGGACTTGGAACTTTGCAACAAGGCGAGATTATTTCATCTATGAAAGAAATTCGCGAGGATATATTTTTAACTGCTTATGCATCATTTATTATTGAATTAACTGATAAAGCAACAGAAGATAAGAAGCATAATCCGTATTTATTTGAAATGTTATATCAAACGTTGCATTATATGTGTGAGGGTGTTGACCCAGAGGTATTATCGTTAATTTATCAAACGAAAATGCTTCCGGTATTAGGGATGCGCCCGTATTTTGATACATGTGCTATTTGTCATCAAGCAACAGATTTTGTCGCCTTCTCTGTCCGAGAAGGTGGTTTTCTGTGCTCGCGTCATGCGGAGCAAGATCCGTATCGTATCCCGGTGGGAGAGGCTGTTCATAAATTATTACGTCTCTTTTTTCACTTCGATTTACACCGGCTCGGTAATGTATCGGTGAAGGATAGTACAAAAAAACAAATGCGCACAGTATTGAATACATATTATGATGAATATTGTGGGATTTATTTGAAATCAAGGCGTTTCCTAGAACAACTTGATAAGTTTCAAATATAATTAGGGCCGTATACGGTCCTTTTTACATACTTTCTTTTTCGAATAGCATATTTAGTATATAATATTTAAGAGATAGTATAACTTTTTTCGTTGTGCATTAAAGGTGGTGATTATCATAGAGCTGAATAAACGGCAAGAACATATCATTCAGATTGTAAAAGATCACGGTCCTATTACAGGGGAGTCAATTGCTGCGCAATTGGGTTTAACACGTGCAACGCTAAGACCAGACTTAGCAATTTTAACGATGGCTGGTTATTTAGAAGCGCGTCCACGCGTAGGTTATTTTTATACGGGTAAAACTGGGGGACAGCTATTATCTGAAGCTGTTAAGAAAATTAAAGTGCAAGATTATCAATCTAGACCGGCTGTAATTGATAAAAATGTATCAGTATACGATGCAATCTGTACTATGTTCCTAGAGGACGTTGGTACATTATTTGTTGTAGATCAATCTACTTTATTAGTTGGCGTTGTATCTCGTAAAGATTTATTGCGAGCGAGCTTAGGAAAGCAGGATTTAACCTCTCTTCCGGTTAATATTATCATGACAAGGATGCCAAACATTGCGATGTGTCGCAGGGAGGATTCTTTATATGATATTGCGATGGAATTAATAGAAAGACAGATTGATGCAATGCCAGTTGTAAAGGATACGAAACAAGGTCTAGAAGTGATTGGACGAATTACAAAAACAAATATTACGCGTGCGTTTGTCAATTTAGTAAATAACGAATAAGTGTAATTTGTTTAAAGTGAGGTAATGTAATGGATAATAAAATCGTATATGTCGTATCTGACTCTGTAGGAGAAACGGCTGATTTGGTTGTTAGAGCGGCAATGGGGCAGTTCCCATTCGCTCCTGATATTAGACGTGTACCGTATGTAGAAGATACAGGGACATTAAAAGAAGTGATCTCGATTGCCAAGAGCAATCAAGCGCTTATTTGTTTTACGTTAGTAAAGCCTGATATGCGTCAATATTTAGTGACAGAAGCGGCAAAAGAAGGAGTAGAGGCATACGATATTATCGGACCTCTTATCGATCAAATTGAAGAAATTACAGGGCAAGTACCAAGGTATGAGCCAGGTGTCGTTCGAAGATTAGATGAAGAGTACTTTAAAAAAATTGAAGCGATTGAATTTGCAGTTAAGTATGATGATGGCAGAGATGCACGTGGTATTTTAAAAGCCGATATCGTGTTGATTGGAATTTCACGTACATCAAAAACACCACTTTCACAATATTTAGCGCATAACAAACGCTTGAAAGTTGCTAATGTACCACTTGTACCGGAAGTGGATCCGCCTGAGGAATTATATCAAGTGGCAAAAGAGAAATGTTTCGGTTTGAAAATTACACCGGATAAGTTAAATCATATTCGAAAAGAACGATTAAAATCACTTGGATTAAGTGATGGAGCAACATATGCAAATATTAATCGTATTAAAGAAGAAATCATTCATTTTGAGAATGTAGTGAGTAAAATAAATTGTCAAGTGATCGATGTATCAAATAAGGCGATTGAGGAAACGGCAAATATTATTGTGAATGCAGTGCAAAACCAAAAAATGTTTTAGCACATTTACCAAAGGTGAATGTGCTTTTTTCGCTCGTCAGAAGTAGGTAGAGGAAAATGCGAAATAGATCATGAACTTTCGGCTTAGTAATAGAATATAGCGGAATGGTTATACTTATATTCTGTCGTTTTTTAATTATGCTAAAGGAATGATTTTGTTATCTTTAAATGTAAGATGAAAATTAAAGGGATATGTAGCGTAGTTGAAGAAAATATATTATAATAAAAAATTGTGATAAAAACCTATATTTTACGTTTAGACTTTAATTTTTCAGAATAAACTAGGGATAGGATTTGCGAAAAAGACATGTAATTACGTTAAATCGACAAAATCTAAACAAGAAAACGCACATTATGGAAGGATTCACAGAAGGGATGTAGAATACAGAAATATGCAAAACATCAGTAAGATATTAGTTGATGCAGATGCATGTCCCGTGAAGGATGAAATTGTGCAAGTTGGAACAAAAATTTATGTCGAAATTTTGTTTGTCGCATCGCATGCTCATCGTTCAAGAAAACAGCAAGGAATTGGGTCTATGTAGATTCTAAGCAAGATGAAGTTGATTTATATATATCAACATGCAAAAGTTACAGATCTCGTGATCACACAGGATGTGGGTCTTGCTAGTTTTCTTGTGAAAAAATGGAGTATAGGTATTGTCTCCAAGAGGTACATTTGTAAAGGATGAGCAAATGGATACAATTTTATATAATAGGTATGTATCTGCGAAGTTACGCAGGCGGGGCTTATACGAAAGGCCCAAAATCATTTGCACAACGTGATCGACAGCACTTTCTAATAAATTTAGAAAAATATTGTCGAATTATAAAGGAATCTTTTAATTTATATCGAATACAAAATACGACACGGAGATGGAGTTATGGGGAACAGAATTCCCGAAGAAGTTGTTGAACAGATTCGGACATCATCCGATATTGTAGAAGTTATTGGTGAGTATGTTCAACTTAGAAAGCAGGGGCGTAACTATTTCGGCCTTTGTCCATTTCATGGTGAGAATTCACCTTCATTCTCTGTTTCATCTGATAAGCAAATCTTTCATTGCTTCGGATGTGGAGAAGGTGGAAATGTATTTTCCTTTCTTATGAAAATGGAAGGACTTGCTTTCACCGAGGCTGTTCAAAAGCTTGGTGAAAGAAATGGAATTGCAATTGCAGAGTATACATCAGGGCAAGGACAGCAAGAAGACATATCTGATGACACTGTCATCATGCAACAGGCTCATGAGCTTTTGAAAAAGTATTATCATCATTTATTAGTAAATACAGAAGAGGGAAATGAAGCACTTTCGTATTTATTAAAACGTGGTATTACAAAAGAGATGATAGAGAAATTTGAAATTGGTTATGCATCACCAGCTTGGGATGCAGCAACGAAAATTTTACAAAAAAGAGGTTTGTCGCTATCTAGTATGGAACAAGCTGGCCTTCTTATAAGAAGTGAGAAGGATGGTAGTCATTATGACCGCTTCCGAGGAAGGGTTATGTTTCCGATATATACTTTACAAGGTAAGGTGATAGCGTTTAGTGGAAGGGCGCTAGGAGATGATACTCCGAAATATTTAAATAGCCCTGAAACACCGATTTTTCACAAAAGTAAGCTGTTGTATAATTTCCACCAAGCGAGGCCGTTTATTAGAAAACGTGGGCAGGTTGTCCTATTTGAAGGTTATGCCGATGTACTAGCCGCGGTAAAAAGTGGCGTGGAAGAAGCTGTTGCGACAATGGGAACGGCTTTAACTGAAGAACAAGCGAAACTTCTGCGACGTAACGTTGAAACTGTTGTTCTTTGCTATGATGGTGATAAAGCAGGGCGAGAAGCGACGATGAAAGCAGGGCAATTATTATTGCAAGTTGGTTGCCAAGTGAAAGTTACACCATTGCCAGATAAGCTTGACCCTGATGAATATGTGCAACAATATGGAACAACGGCTTTTGAAAATCTTGTGAAATCAAGTATAAGTTTTGTTGGTTTCAAAATAAATTATTTGCGTTTAGGGAAAAATTTGCAAGATGAGTCTGGCAAAGAAGAATATGTGAAAAGTGTTTTAAAAGAGTTATCATTGTTGCAGGACGCGATGCAGGCCGAGTCATATTTAAAGTCATTATCGCAAGAATTTTCGTATTCAATGGAAACACTTTTGAATCAATTACACCAATATCGCAAAGAACAAAAGGTACAGCAAAAACAAATAAAGCAGGTCTCTAAGCCATCTCAAATTGTTCAAACTAAACCGAAATTAACAGGTTTTGAAAGAGCAGAAAGAGAAATTATTTACCATATGTTGCAAAGTGCAGAAGTGGCAGTGCGTATGGAATCTCATATAGAAGATTTTTATACAGAAGAACATAAAGGGATTTTATATGAACTATACGCATATTATGAAAAGGGAAATGAACCTTCAGTCGGAACATTTTTAAGTTGGCTCTCTGATGAAAAGTTGAAAAATATTATCACTGATATTTCGACGGATGAATTTATTAATCCAGAATACACAGAAGAAGCGTTACAAGGCCATTTGGAGGCGCTCAGACGTCATAAGGAAAAACTTGAAAAGATGGAAATTATCTTTAAAGTAAAACAAATGGAAAAAACAGATCCTGTAGAGGCTGCTAAATATTATGTAGCATATTTACAAAATCAAAAAGCAAGAAAATAGCTTTTTCGATAAAATTTTAGTATAATGAATGTTTGTATCTCGCGTAAGGAGGGGAACAGATGGCTGACAAACCAGCTCGTTCTAAACAAATTGAAACTGAAATGACCCTTGAGCAAGTGAAAGAACAACTCACTGAGCTCGGAAAAAAACGTGGCGTTCTTACATATGAAGAGATTGCAGAACGCATGAATGGATTTGAAATTGAATCCGACCAAATGGATGAATATTATGAATATTTAGGTGAACAAGGAATTGACTTAGTTGGTGACAATGACAACGAAGAAGGTCCTAATAATCGCCAAATTACAAAAACGGAAGAAGAATTCGACCTCAATGATTTAAGTGTGCCACCAGGTGTGAAAATCAATGATCCTGTCCGTATGTACTTAAAAGAAATTGGTCGCGTTGACTTACTATCCGCTGAAGAAGAAATTCGACTTGCGACGCGTATTGAAGAAGGCGATGAAGAAGCAAAACGCCGTCTTGCGGAAGCAAACTTACGTCTTGTAGTAAGTATTGCAAAGCGCTATGTGGGCCGCGGTATGCTTTTCTTAGACTTAATCCAAGAAGGGAATATGGGTCTAATTAAAGCGGTTGAAAAGTTCGATTATCGTAAAGGGTTTAAATTTAGTACGTATGCAACTTGGTGGATTCGCCAAGCTATTACACGTGCGATTGCAGACCAAGCGCGAACAATTCGTATTCCAGTTCATATGGTTGAAACAATTAATAAGTTAATTCGTGTACAACGTCAATTGTTACAAGATTTAGGACGCGAACCATCTCCTGAAGAGATTGGTGAAGAAATGGATCTTGCTCCAGAAAAAGTACGCGAAATCTTAAAAATTGCACAGGAGCCAGTTTCTCTTGAAACACCAATTGGTGAAGAAGACGACTCCCATTTAGGTGACTTTATTGAAGACCAAGAAGCAACATCGCCTGCGGACCATGCAGCGTATGAATTGCTAAAAGAACAATTAGAAGATGTGCTAGATACACTAACAGATCGTGAAGAAAATGTTCTACGTCTTCGTTTTGGTTTAGATGATGGACGAACTCGTACGCTTGAAGAAGTTGGGAAAGTATTCGGCGTAACGAGAGAACGTATTCGTCAAATTGAAGCAAAAGCACTTCGCAAATTAAGACATCCGAGCCGTAGTAAACGTCTTAAGGATTTCTTAGAATAGGTTATTTTTAAGTTTACTTCACGATTGTGAAGTAAACTTTTTTATTTTGTTAATTTTTGTTAAAATTTAGCTATCAGCAACGATTACAATTTCTTGTAATTTATTTTACAGAATTGTCTTTTGATTTGCAAATGCTCATTTTTCGATTTTTCGATTAATTTTGTTTATTCTATACAAAAAAATATGTAGAAAAGTGAAAAATATGATGAGAAACGTTAATATTTATCGAAATAATATGCGATATAAAAGTGAAAATCAATAAACTGAATTTATGGAATATTTTTAACAAGTAATAGTTTACTCTTTTCTGATAGAGCGTTTTCAAGTACAATGGAAATGACTGAATCATCTAACTATTTAGGGGTATAGAGGGGGGAGAAGAGATATGAAACGTAATCCGCTGATTCCGTTCGCTCTTATTGCAGCATTAGGTATTATCGTTATGTTTGTATTTTCATTTCAAGGGCTACATAAATCTAAAGAGTTAGCTGATGCAAAAAATGGCGGGAAACCAGCACAAACAGTATCAAAGCCAGAGGATATTGTGAAGCAAAGCTGTACGAGCTGTCATGGTGATCAGTTACAAGGAGCAGTAGGACCTAATTTGCAAAAAATTGGTGGGAAACTTTCGAAAGATGAAATTAAAGAAATTCTTTCAAAAGGAAAAGGGAATATGCCACCAAATGTAGTTCCAGCTGATCAAGCAACTAAAGTAGCTGATTGGTTATCGAAGAAAAAATAAAGTTTCGTATTACAAGCCTTTTGCTTTTGTGCAAAAGGCTTGTTTTTCTATACTTTCTAAAATACGATTAGTAATAGAGAATTGAAGTGTTGTTATGGACTTGCAACAACTACTATAAATTCATTATCATGGAGACAGACTGACAAGAGAAGGAGTAATGGAAATACATGAATGAAGTAAAGCTTTCAAAACGATTAGAAGAAGTTGTGCGGGAGATTCCGGTAGGATCTACAGTAGCTGATATTGGGTCGGATCATGCGTATTTACCGTGTTATACAATTATAAATAATATTGCTACAAAAGCAGTTGCAGGAGAAGTTGTAGATGGGCCGTTTCGCTCTGCGCAAGCGACTGTAGCTGAGAGTGGCTTGCAAGGTAAAGTAGATGTTCGTAAAGGTAATGGGTTAGCTGTTATTACCCCAGGAGAAGTAGATGTTATTACGATTGCTGGTATGGGTGGAGCGTTAATTCGTGACATTTTAGAAAGTGGTAAAGAAAAATTAAAAGGTGTAACGCGTTTAATCTTACAGCCTAATATTGCTGCACATCATATTCGTGAATGGTTTATTGAGAATGGCTGGGAGCTTATCCATGAAAAAATCGTAAAAGAAGACGGGAAAATTTATGAGATTTTAGTCGGAGAGCGAGGAGATATCACAGTACCTTACTCTGAACATAAACAAGCTGAATTATTTATGGGTCCATTTTTAATAAAAGAAAAAAGTGAGGCTTTTGTTGAAAAGTGGGAAGGGGAATTGAAAAACTTCCAAAATATTTTAAAGCAGTTAGAGCGTGCAGCAGAGTCTGAAGAGACAAAAGTGAAGCGTGCAGAAGTAGAAGCGAAAATGAAAATGATAGGGGAGGTTTTATCATGAGTAAAATTCCGAATGGCCATGAAATTATTTCTTTATTTGAAGGTATGTATCCGAAGCATTTAGCGATGGAAGGGGATAAGATTGGCTTACAGATTGGAGCGCTTAATAAACCTGTTCAGCACGTATTAATAGCGTTAGATGTAACGGAGGAAGTTGTGGACGAGGCGATTCAATTAGGAGCGAATGTCATTATTGCGCATCACCCTCTAATTTTTAATCCGTTAAAAGCGATTCATACAGATAAGGCGTACGGAAGAATTATTGAAACGTGTATTAAAAATGATATTGCAGTTTATGCGGCCCATACAAATGTAGACATTGCTACAGGCGGGGTAAATGATTTACTTGCTGATGCATTAGGGTTACAAAATACAGAAGTATTAGTTCCGACATACGCAGAAGAAATGAAAAAAATTGCTGTATTTGTTCCAGTAACTCATGCAGAAGAGGTGCGCAAAGCTCTTGGAGATGCGGGTGCTGGTTATATCGGTAATTATAGCCACTGTACGTTCGGTAGTGAAGGGGTAGGTACGTTTCTCCCTAGAGAAGGGACAAATCCTTATATCGGGGAAACTGGGCGGTTAGAGCGTGTGGACGAGGTGCGTATCGAAACAATTATTCCAGCTTCACTACAAAGAAAAATTATTAAAGCGATGTTGGTAGCTCATCCATATGAAGAAGTGGCATATGATATATATCCGCTGGATAATAAAGGTGAAACATTAGGTCTTGGTAAAATAGGATATTTACAAGAAGAAATGACACTTGGGCAGTTTGCTGAACACGTGAAACAATCATTACATGTGAAGGGTGCAAGAGTTGTTGGGAAGTTAGAAGATAAAGTGCGTAAAGTTGCTGTGCTTGGTGGTGACGGTAATAAATACATAAACCAAGCGAAATTTAAAGGGGCAGATGTATATGTAACGGGTGATATGTATTATCATGTTGCTCACGATGCGATGATGCTCGGTTTAAATATAGTTGACCCAGGACATAATGTTGAAAAAGTAATGAAGCAAGGCGTACAAAAACAATTGCAAAACAAAGTAGATGAAAAGAAATTTAATGTGCAAATTCATGCTTCGCAGTTACATACGGATCCTTTCACATTTGTATAAAAATAACGAAAACCGTTGCTCATGTAGGCAACGGTTTTTATTATTGCTGTTTCTTTACTTTTACACGTGGCAAAATCTTTTGAAGTGGTACATTTCGAGTTCTGTCCCATGTAGCTGGATTCATTGGGTCATATTGCTCTAAGAAAGCTATAACCTCTTTCGTAATTGGCGTTGGAGTAGAAGCGCCTGCTGTAACTGCGACGTTTTCGATGCCTTGTAGCCATTCTAATTGAATTTCACTTACATCTGCAACACGGTATGCTTTCGTACCAGCAATTTCTTGTGATACTTGCGCTAAACGGTTGGAGTTGTTACTTTTCGGATCACCGACAACAATTGTTAAATCCGCAACATCAGCTTGTTTAGCGACAGCTTCTTGGCGAACTTGAGTTGCTAAACAAATTTCCTTATGGAATTCTGCTGTTGGGAATTTTTTTTGAATGTCCTCCATTAAATGTTGAACATCCCATTGACTCATTGTTGTTTGGTTCGTAACTAAAATTTTATCCGTTGGGATTTCTAATGTTCTTAAATCATCAGCTCTTTCGATAAGATGAACGATATCAGGTGCAATACCAACTGCGCCTTCTGGTTCTGGATGGTTTTTTTTGCCGATATAAATGACATGATATCCTTCAGCTTTCTTTGCTTCAATAAGGTCATGTGTTTTTGTAACGTCTGGACAAGTTGCGTCGATTGTCGTTAAACCTTTTTCTTTTGCACGTTGTTTAACTTCTGGAGAAACACCGTGTGCAGTAAAAATAACAGTACCAGAATCGATTTTATCTAAAATTTCTAATCGACTTGGACCGTCTAATGTAATGATGCCATCCTCTTCGAAAGCATCTGTTACATGCTTATTGTGAACAATCATACCTAAAATATAAATGGGTCTCGGTAATGATTTATCTAATGCGGCGTTACGTGCAATAACCATCGCGTCAACAACGCCGTAGCAATAACCACGAGGGGAAATTTTAACAATCTTCATGTGAGTAATCCTCTCCTTCTAAACAAGGGATACTTTTGTGCATAGTCCATTACATTATAAAGGAGGAGTGGATAGAAAACAAAGGATTGTTACACATATAGTTTTGGTTTTGTTGCTATTTGTTGGATAGGCTCTTCAGGTAATTCTTTTTCTATTATTGGCTCAATCACAATTTTTTTTCTTTTTCTCTTTTTTGGTGGAGGAGGTGGAGTGACTACTTCAACTTCTCCTGGCTGGTCTTCAGCTTGTTTTTCCTCCGTGCCTTTTCCAGAGGTGAGGATTTTAACAATGCTTGGTAGACTACGCATAATTGGACCGTATTGCTCGACGACAGGTCCTACCGATTGAACAACTTGGGATACTTTTTCGATATTATTTATCATATTAGTTGGATTCGAAATTAGATTCGAAAAAAAGCTTCCGATGCCGCTGCTAGATGTCGCAGCAGCTGTAGTTGTCGCCGCACCGCGCGTTTCATTTGATTCATACATTTGAGGTGGTATCATTTGTTGAGGATGTTGCTGCATATATGGTTGATATTGCTGTGAGTATTGTTGCTGGTATTGCTGTTGATATTGCGGCGGCGGTTGCTGGTGCATCATCGGCGGCCCTTCCATTTGCCGATAGGGAGGGACCATTTGCATGAAAGGCTCCGTAGGATCGTGTTTTTTAAAGAGTTTAGAAAGAAAACCTTTCTTTTTTTGTGCCATCGGTGGTAGTTGGGGAATTGGGTATGGTGTATAAGAGTGATGTCCTTGATTAGGATGCATTTGCCCTATAGGGGGTTTCGGATACATATGAGAAATCCTCCTTTCTTCAATTAGGTATATACACATACAATATGCAGTGGAAGGAAAGAAGGTTAGTTTTTATGATGAAAACCTAAACTAAAGAAAAGATGGATTTTACTTGTAGATTTCGATATAATGTAGACTTGACTGATTTGTGCGCGCAGTAGAAATTTCAGAAAGAAGGTGTAACTTATGACACTACAAACTTTTACACAGTATGATTTTAAACCATTTTTAATAGATGCAGTTCGTGAACTACGCTTTTCAGAGCCGACAGGAATTCAACAGAAAATTTTCCCGGTTGTGAAAAAAGGTGTGAGTGTAATTGGACAATCCCAAACAGGTTCTGGGAAAACACATGCATACTTACTTCCTACATTAAACAGAATTGATGCAAGTCGTGAAGAAGTACAACTTGTTATTACAGCGCCTACTCGTGAGTTAGCACAACAAATTTACGAAGAAATCGTGAAATTAACAAAGTTCTGTGCAGAAGAGCAAATGATTACAGCACGTTGTTTAATTGGTGGAACTGATAAACAACGATCAATTGAAAAGTTGAAAAAACAACCTCATATTGTAGTTGGAACACCAGGACGTATTAAAGACCTAGTAGAAGAAAAGGCGCTATTTGTTTATAAAGCGGATACTATTATTGTCGATGAAGCGGATTTAATGCTTGATATGGGATTCATTCAAGATGTAGATAAAATTGCAGCACGTATGCCTAAAAACTTGCAAATGCTAGTTTTCTCTGCAACGATTCCTCAAAAATTAAAACCGTTTTTGAAGAAATATATGGAGAATCCAGAACATATTCATATTAATCCGAAGCAAGTTGCAGCAGGAAATATTGAGCATTACCTTGTGCCTTCAAGACACCGTAATAAAATTGAATTAGTGAAAAATATGCTACTTCAATTTAAACCGTATTTAGCAATTGTTTTCACTAATACGAAGAAAATGGCAGACCAAGTTGCTGATGGATTAACAGAGCGTGGCTTAAAGGTTGGACGAATTCACGGTGATTTATCACCACGTGATCGTAAAAAAATGATGAAACAAGTTCGTGATCTTGAATTCCAATATATTGTTGCGACTGATTTAGCAGCACGTGGTATCGATATTGAAGGGATTAGTCATGTTATTAACTATGAACTTCCATCAGATTTAGATTTCTTCGTTCACCGTGTTGGAAGAACTGCACGTGCGGGTCATTCAGGTATTGCAGTGACGATTTATGATCCAGCAAATGAAGAAGCGTTAGATAGTTTAGAAAAACAACGTCATATCGAGTTTAAGCATGTAGATTTACGCGGAGATGAGTGGGCGGATTTAGGTGAACGTCGTCGTCGTAAGAGTCGTAAAAAACCAAGTGATGGACTGGATGTTATGGCAACGAAAGTTGTTAAAAAGCCGAAAAAAGTAAAACCAAACTATAAACGAAAACTTGCAACAGAACGTGAAAAAGTGAAGAAAAAATATAGCAATAAAAAAAGATAAGGGATTTCCCTTATTTTTTTTTATCTCGCTACTTGTGAGAAAACCGATTGATGCGGGCTAATAATTAGTGAGGGATTAGAAACAACGTTGACTAAAGTTTCACTTTATCCGTTTAATTTCAGTGTAGAGTGCGGACTGTTTAAATAGTCATTTTAATTTGTGTAGTGCCTTTTTTATGAACAAACAATTCACTACATATTTCTACAAATTATGCTATCATTATATCTATTGTATATTGAAGAGGTGATTGTATGTTAAAGATTGGATCTCATGTTTCAATGAGTGGTAAGAAGATGTTATTAGCAGCAAGTGAAGAGGCTGTTTCATACGGTGCAACAACGTTTATGATTTATACAGGTGCACCACAAAATACGCGAAGAAAACCAATTGAAGAATTGAATATAGAAGCAGGAAGAAAACATATGGAACTGAACGGTATTGAGGAAATTATCGTCCACGCTCCGTATATTATTAATGTTGGGAATACGACGAAACCTGAGACGTTTCAATTAGGTGTTGACTTCCTTCGTATGGAAATTGAAAGAACGGCAGCATTAGGTGTGGCGAGACAAATTGTTCTTCACCCAGGAGCTCACGTTGGTGCAGGAGCAGATGCTGGTATTCAGCAAATTATTAAAGGGCTTAATGAAGTAATAACGCCAGAACAAACGGTTAATATTGCGCTAGAAACGATGGCAGGAAAAGGAACAGAATGCGGTCGTAGCTTTGAAGAAATTGCGAAAATTATTGATGGCGTAAAATATAATGAAAAGTTATCTGTATGTTTTGATACGTGTCATACGCACGATGCAGGTTATGATATTGTCAATGATTTTGACGGTGTGTTAAACGATTTTGATAAGATTGTTGGGATAGATCGTTTACAAGTACTTCATATTAACGATAGCAAAAATGTCCGCGGAGCTGGAAAAGACCGTCATGAGAATATTGGTTTTGGTCATATTGGCTATAAGGCATTGCATCACATTGTGCATCACCCGCAACTAAAACACGTACCAAAAATTCTTGAAACACCGTATGTAGGTGAAGATAAAAAAGATAAGAAGCCACCATATAAATTAGAAATCGAAATGCTGAAAAATGGTACTTTTGATGAAGGACTTCTTGAAAAAATTAAAGCGCAATAAGGAGGGGATTTTCCCCTCCTTATTTTAATAGTTGCTGAAATAAAGTATTTACTTGTTGGGCAGTGGCAGGAGAGGTTACTTTTGCGATTTGTTTTAAGAGCTCTAGTCGCTCGGTATTATCGTAAATGTTAATATTTTTCCCTTTCATAAGTAAAACGATTTTATCAGCTTGTGCAGTTGTAATTGAAACTTCGTATTCTTTACTATATTTCAATAATTCTTTTGTAGAAATATGATTTAATTTTTTGTTCACAATTTGTTTAATGAGATTCATCGTGTTGTCCTCCTTCACCGTTCTTCTATCGAAATATATGTACGCATAGCTTGTATATATTCGTCTAAAGATGCATTTTTTCCATGGGGAAAAGAAGCGTATGTTATAATATAAGAACAAAAGTATAGAGAAAGAGTATAAGGAGGACTTATGGAAAAAAAGCAACATCGAAAAGAAAGTGTTATTCATCTCGTATATCGTTTAGTTATGATTGTCTTTGGGGCAGCATGTGCGGCGGTAGCGATTGAACTATTTTTAATGCCAAATAAAATTATTGATGGTGGAATTATTGGTATTTCTCTTATATTAGATTATCTTACTCCTAATATTTGGTGGTTAAGTTTTTCTACTTTAGTGGTTATCCTCAACATTCCGTTTATGTACTCCGGATATAAGCAAATTGGAAAAACATTCATGTTATCCTCAGCGTTTGGGATTGTAGCTTTAGCATTTATTGAATCAACGTTGCATGCTGTTCCACCGTTTACAACAGAGCCAATTTTAGCAACAGTTTTTGGCGGTCTTATTTTAGGTCTTGGTGTAGGACTTGTTATTCGTCATGGTGGATCGTTAGACGGGACAGAGATTATGGGGATTCTATTAACGAAGAAATTACCGTTTTCTGTTGGTGAATTCGTAATGTTTGTGAACTTATTCATTTTTGCATGGGCAGCATTTGTGTTTGGTGTTGAACAAGCAATGTATTCTGTTATGACGTACTATATCGCATTCAAAACAATTGATACGGTAATCCAAGGATTGGACGAAACGAAAGCAGTTTTAATAGTATCGGATCAATATGAGGAAGTATCAAATGCAATTTTACACCGCCTTGGTCGTGGAACAACAAAACTTGTTGCTAAAGGTGGTTATACAGATAAAGAAAAAGAAGTTATTTATGCAGTTGTAACTCGTCTTGAAGTGACAAAGTTAAAATCAATTGTGCACGAAATTGATGAAAATGCATTTGTTACCATTATGAGCACGCAAGAGACAAATGGTGGTAAGTTTAAATCGGCAATTCATTAAAAAATGATTTGTAATATCTTTTAAAAGCAGAGAAAATTTCTCTGCTTTTTGTTATAATAATAAAGTTTCTGGAAATAAAGAATATATTTTGGGCAGATTGGTTTACAACTATAATAAGCTGTACTATAATTCAAATAGAGATAAATCGGAATCATTCTGAATTAAAATAGGTGAGATGCTATGAATAATATATTGGAAATAGAAGGGCTAACGTTTCGATATGAAGATCGAAACGTGTTAGAAGATATTAATTTGCAAGTTCCGAAGGGAGCTTTTTTAGGTTTAGTTGGACCGAATGGTTCAGGGAAATCGACTTTACTTAAATGTTTATTGGGTGTTTTAAAGCCGAAGCAAGGAAATATTCGATTGTTTGGCATTGATAGTAAAAAATTTAAAGAGTGGAATAAAGTTGGTTATGTATCCCAAAAGGCAAACAGCTTTAACTCGGGTTTCCCGGCAACTGTTTTTGAGGTCGTTTCAATGGGACTTGTTTCGAAAAAAGGTCTTTTTCGCTTTTTTACGAAAGACGATAAGGAGAAAGTAGAAAAAGCAATTGCTGATGTAGGTATGAGCGAGTTTCAAGGACGGAATATTGGAGAACTTTCTGGTGGACAACAACAACGTGTATTTATTGCTCGTGCACTTGTAAGTGATCCAGAATTGCTTATTTTGGACGAGCCTACTGTTGGGATCGATGTGAAAAATGTGGAAAGTTTCTATGAGATACTAGAGGACTTAAACAAAAGATTAGGAATCACGTTAATTCTTGTTACTCATGATATGGGAGCTGTTACTGAAAAAGTAACACATGTTGCATGCTTAAACCAACATTTGCATTTCCATGGGAATGTAGAGAAATTCCGAGAGCTAGAAGATGCAGAAATGTCGATTTTATATGGACATCATGTTCATCGCTTAGAACATGAACATGAGCATCACGGGAGGATATAATGATACAGGATTTTTTACAATATGATTTTTTACGTAATTCTTTATACGCGGGTATTTTAATAGGGCTTGTCGCACCGCTTATCGGCGTGTTCGTTGTGATTCGCCGCATGTCGCTTATTGCGGATGCATTAAGTCATGTGACATTATCAGGAATTGCAGCAAGTTTATTACTTGAAAAGACAATCTTTACTGGTGGGTTTTTAAACCCTCTATATATGGGAATGTTTTTTTCAATCGGTGGAGCATTGCTAATTGAAAAATTACGTACTGTATATAAACATTATCAAGAGTTAGCAATTCCAATTATACTTTCAGCTGGGATGGGGATTGGAGTTATCTTCATTTCACTTGCTAATGGATTCAATACGGATTTATTTAGTTATTTATTTGGTAGTGTAAGTGCTGTAACAAGCGCGGATTTAATTATTATTGGTATAGTAGCAATTGTTGTTATTGCAACGATTGTTTTATTATACAAAGAGTTGTTTTTACTATCATTTGATGAGGAATACGCTGTATCAACCGGTTTGAGTGCAAAGTGGATTCACTTTATCTTCATTATATTAGTTGCTCTTGTAATTGCCGTATCAATGCGTGTTGTAGGTGTTCTTCTCGTATCATCTTTAATGACGTTACCAGTTGCAGCAAGTATCCGTATTGCAAAAGGATTTAAACAAACAATTTTCTTTTCCATTTTATTTGGTGAAATTGCCGTAATTGGTGGAATGTTTGCTTCGTATCAACTTAATCTAGCACCAGGTGGTACAATTGTTATGATAGCGGTTCTTATTTTAATCGGTGCAATTTTATGGAAGAAGAAAAAAACTGCATAAAGTAGGGATAGGTATGAATCTAACAGAAGCTTTACGCCTAATGAAGGAAAAAGGATACAAACATACGGGGAAAAGGGAAGAGATGCTAAGATTATTCGCGGCGCATAATCGTTATTTAACTGCGAAAGATGTTTTAGAACATATGAAGGATGATTATCCAGGGCTTAGTTTTGATACGATTTATCGTAACTTAACGGTTTTTGCTGAAATTGGTGTTTTAGAGCAAACGGAATTAAGTGGTGAAAAACATTTTCGTTTTACATGCTCTATTATGGAACATCATCACCATTTCATTTGTTTAGATTGTGGTGGTACGAAAGAAATTACTTCCTGCCCAATGGATTTTATGAATAAAGATTTTAAAGGTTATGAGGTAACAGGGCATAAGTTTGAAATATATGGTCGTTGTCCAAAATGTGCAAAATGAAAGACTCGTCGGTTATATAACTGACGAGTTTTTCATTTAAATGTAAAAAGAAGGTTGCTCACAAAAAAATGTGGACAACCTTCTTTTTTATTGTTCTTGTGCTTCTTTTTCTTTATCTCGTTCGGCAGCCATTTCAGCAGCGATTACATCGATTTCTTTTTTCAGTTCTTCTACCATTGTTTCTTCCGGTACTTTACGAACGACTTGCCCTTTACGGAATAATAAACCTTCTCCGCGTGCACCTGCAATACCGATATCAGCTTCACGAGCTTCACCAGGACCGTTTACGGCGCAGCCAAGTACTGCAACCTTAATTGGAACTTGAAGTGTAGAGATGTATTCTTCTACTTCATTAGCGATGCTAATTAGATCAATCTCAATACGACCACAAGTTGGACAAGAAATAAGTGTTGCGGCATTAGATGCAAGGCCGAATGACTTTAATAGTTCACGAGCAACTTTTACTTCTTCCACTGGATCAGCACTTAATGAGATACGAAGTGTATTTCCGATACCTTTACTTAAAATTGCTCCAAGACCAGCGGCGCTTTTTACAGTTCCAGCAAACAATGTTCCTGATTCTGTAATACCTAAATGTAATGGATAATCAAAAGCACGAGCAGCTTTTTCGTATGCTTCAATTGCTAAGTTAACATCAGAGGCTTTCATTGATACGATAATATCGTGGAAATCTAAGTCCTCTAAAATTTTAATATGGTGTAGTGCGCTCTCAACCATACCGTCAGCAGTTGGATAGCCATATTTCTCTAAAATGTGACGTTCTAATGAACCTGCGTTTACACCGATACGGATTGGAATACCGCGCTCTTTCGCAGCGTTTACAACAGCTTCTACTTTATGACGACGTCCAATGTTACCTGGATTGATACGTACTTTATCAATGCCGCCTTCGATTGCTTTTAAAGCGAGGCGATAATCAAAATGAATATCAGCAACAAGTGGAATGTTGATTTGTTTTTTAATATCAGCAATAGCATCTGCTGCGCGTTCGTCTGGAACAGCAACACGAACGACTTGACAGCCAGCTTCTTCTAAACGTTTAATTTCAGCAACTGTAGCCTCAACATCATGTGTTTTTGTTGTCGTCATACTTTGTATAATTAATTCATTGTTACCGCCAATTGTTAAATTACCGACTTTAACTGGACGTGTTTTTGTACGATGAGTCATTTCATTCACGAATAGATCGCTCTCCTTATAAAAGAAGTTTCTTATTTTAGTCCCTTACATCAATGATAGTATGTGTGAGAAAGGGCTATAGAAACCAAAGTACTCGGTTTCACTTTTACTATTGTATCAGCGCCTTTATATAATTGACAAGGATTAAGTGATTACTTATTGATATAACGGGAATTTATAAGACTTTCCAACTTGAATTTTTGTGGCAGATGTATTTTTATTTAATTGTTTAAAATCACCAATTACCTTTTCAATAGAAGGAATTTTTTTCTTATTAATTGCTTCTGTAATAGAAAGAACCGTATCACCAGTTTTTACTTCAATTGCTTTATACGCAGCATCTGCTTCTTTTTCTGTTTCTTTCTCTTTATTTTGTTTTGTATCTGTATTTTCTTTATTTATTGTTTGGGCAGCAGTTGTTTTTTTGTATGAACTTAACATCGGTAAAGTACCGATTTTTATATCGTAATAAAATATATAACCGAGAACAAGCACGAATAAGAGTATACCTAATCTCTTCATATCCTTCACTCCTTTGCTAGGAATATATGCTTGTCCAAAAAAAAAATGCCTATTTAGGCATTTTTTTATAATTCTTGTTTTTCTTTCGGTTTTGGAACTTCTTTAATCGTTAAGTATAGAACGATTAAAACAACTGCAATGTAAATAAACGTTGCACCAGGTACGTTTATTTTGAATAAATCCATAATCATAAAGAAGATTGTTGGAATTGTGTAGCTGTAAGCAGTTAATGTCCAAACTTGTTTATAAGATAATTTACGCTGACCACTCATGGCAGAACCGATGAAGGCAAGTAACGTAACTCCTACAAAGGTAATAAATAATTGGAACAAATACAGTAAAAACCCAATAACGAATAATAAGATTGGATAAATACTGTCAAATAACGAAATGAAATCTTGTAAATCTTTCTTCTCAAGAGATGCACCTAATAAGTCATTATAGGAGTATGTTTGTGTTTGGCCATTTCCCATGGAGACTACTTTATCTTTTAAAACAAATAAACCTGTTTTATTTTGATATTTTTCTAGGTCTGTTGAATTTGGATCAAATACGAAAAGTGCATTTCCATCTTCTTTTTCGATAGGCTGATCGATATCAGCTTTGAGCTCACCATTTTCAATTTTAAAATCAGGTAAATCTTTTTCGATTACTTGATTTACCATGTTAACGCCATCTTGAATAACGCTACCGTACAAGAAAGTTCTTGGAATAGTAGTGATTAGGCAAAGGAGCATAATATACAAAATGGTTTTACCGATTTTTTGAAATCGGAAAAGCGCCATATCTTTAGGCGAATATACGCTTTTTGCTAGTTGGGTAAATATGGACATAGATTCACTTCCTTTATGTATGTATAAAATCATTGTAACGTACGAATCTAGAGAAGCTCAAGATATATTATATTTACATATAGTAGAGAGGACTAAATTTCTTCTTATTAATTTTCTACTTTTGAAGAGGAAAAATACAATTGACACTTTTCTTTTGTATATGGTAAATTTATCTTACATTTCTCAAACAAAATATCCGATAGGAATTTAGTTGTTTTTCAATGTCACATACATAATTGTGGACCCTTAGCTCAGCTGGTTAGAGCAGACGGCTCATAACCGTCCGGTCGTAGGTTCGAGTCCTACAGGGTCCATATCCATTTCACATGTTTATTATGTCAGCAGGAAGCTTCCTTGTAGAAGGGAGCTTTTTTTACGGAATATATGAGCATTTTAATTGAAAAGAAGTGGGAATTTTGCTACTTTAATGATAGCAAGACAAAGCGATTTAGTTGTTTGCACCCTATGGCAATTAGGGTAGAATGAAGTTGTATGTCACATATGTAGTGACAATACATAAACCGGGAGGAATATAACAATGGCAAAACACGAATTACCAAATTTACCTTATGCGTATGATGCTTTAGAACCTCACTTTGATAAAGAAACAATGAACATCCATCATACAAAACATCACAACACGTATATTACAAACTTAAACGCTGCTTTAGAAGGTCATGCAGAATTAGCTGACAAAAGCGTTGAAGAATTAGTTGCAAACTTAAACGAAGTACCAGAAGCAATCCGTACAGCAGTACGTAACAATGGTGGCGGACATGCTAACCATACATTCTTCTGGACAATCCTATCTCCAAACGGTGGCGGACAACCAGTAGGCGAACTTGCAACTGCGATTGAAGCGAAATTCGGTAGCTTCGATGCATTCAAAGAAGAATTCGCAAAAGCTGGCGCAACTCGCTTCGGTTCTGGTTGGGCATGGTTAGTAGTAAACAATGGTGAGCTAGAAGTAACAAGCACTCCAAACCAAGATTCTCCTCTAACTGAAGGCAAAACTCCAGTTATCGGCTTAGATGTTTGGGAGCATGCATACTACTTAAATTACCAAAACCGTCGTCCTGACTACATCGGTGCATTCTGGAACGTTGTAGATTGGAACGCTGCTGAAAAACTTTACCAAGAAGCAAAATAATTAAAGTTAATACAGATAGAAAAAAGCTAGGAGTTTTCTCCTAGCTTTTTCTATGCTCTCTTTTTACATAATTGGGCTTGTCTTTGGAAGACTAGAACATGAAGTAAAGGAGAGTTGTGTATGAAGTGGAAACATGTAATTGGTGATGTTGAAGTGAATCGAGATTTAGTATTATTGCTCGTTATAGGAGGTTTATACACGCTCGCAATTTCTTTATCGAATACGTTTGTAAACATTTATTTATGGAAGCAAACACAAAATTATGTGAATCTGGGCTTGTATAATTTGGCCAGCGTTGTATTGCAACCTCTAACATTTCTTGTGGGCGGGAAATTAGCGAAGCGTATTGATCGCTCGATTTTATTGCGAATAGGCGTAGGCACGTTAGCTGTTTTTTTTATCGTTGTTTTAGTAGCGGGAAAAAGTGCATCTCACTATATTTTACTAATGGGAGCCCTTTTAGGAGTTGGTTACGGTTTTTATTGGCTCGCTTTTAACTTGTTGACATTTGAGATTACAGAACCAGAAACAAGAGATTTTTTTAACGGTTTTCTCGGACTTCTTACCTCTTTCTCTGGAATGATTGGGCCGATAGCAGCAGGATATACAATTTCACGTATGGAAAAATGGAGTGGTTATACTGTCGTTTTCTTCCTCTCGTTAATGCTATTTGCGATTGCAGTCGTTCTGAGCTTTTTCTTATCAAAGAGAGAATGTGAAGGGCGCTATGAAATTGTGCAAGTATTGAAAGAGCGGCAAGTTGATAAAAACTGGGGAAGAATTACGCGCGCTCATTTTTTCCAAGGTTTGAGGGAAGGAACGTTTATTTTCGTTATTTCGGTATACGTCTATTTAGCATCAGGTAGTGAGTTAGCATTAGGGAAGTATAGTTTAGTCAATTCAGCTGTATCATTTGTATGTTACTATTTAGTCGCCCGTATGTTAAAGAAAGAATGGCGAAAAAAAGCAATTTTACTCGGGGGCATTATTTTATACGCTGTCGTATTTTTAGTTATTTTCAATGTTACATACACAAAATTACTTATTTATGCAGCATGTATCGCGATTGCATACCCTATTTTACTCGTTCCGTATGGATCCATGACATACGATGTAATCGGTAGAGCAAAACAGGCGAGAGAATGGCGTGTAGAATATGTAGTTGTCAGGGAATTATGGTTAAATGCCGGAAGAATTTGTTCTATTTTAAGTTTTTTATGTGCTGTAATATTCTTTCCCCCTGAAAAAAGTTTACCGTTCTTACTATGTATTTTAGGATCTGGACATTTTCTTATTTATTTTGCGGTTAAAAATGTCAAATATGATGAGGGGAATGTGAACAAAACAAGCGTTGTAGCGCAAGGGGCCACGCAGAATCAAACTGAACCAGAAGGTTAACTTCTCGCTTGTTTTATGCTAGAATAGAAAAAGATGTAAGACAGCAGTGAGGACACCTGTATGAAGGTGTCCCTTTCACATTACATAGCTGTTGGTAGAGGGGGTTTGTATGAGCAAGAAACAGAAGCAAACAAAGAAAAAGACCCACGTTCCTTTTCGATTAAACGTGTTGTTTTTTTGCGTATTTTTAATGTTCTCCGCGGTTATTGTAAGGCTTGGATACGTACAAATTGTTCGTGGTGAGGAATATAAAAATGAAGTTGAGAAAAAAGAAAATTCAACGATTAGTAATCCTGTACCACGCGGGAAAATATTTGACCGTAATGGACAACCTGTCGTAGATAATGAGCCTATTCGTACCATTACATTTACAAAAATGAAGGGATCAACTGCAGCGGATCGCTTAGAAACGGCGAAAAAGTTAGCAGATTTAATTGAAGTCCCAACAGATAAGTTAACAGATCGCGATAAAAAAGATTACTGGCTTTCTTTACATAAAGAAGAAGCAGAGGGAAAAATCACAAAAAAAGATCGTGAAGAGCTTAAAGCGAATAAAATTGATGATAAAGAGCTAGATGAGCGTCAACGAAATCGTGTAACAGAAGAAGAGATTAATCAATTGTCAGCAAAAGATTTAGAAATACTGGCAATTAAAAGTAAGATGGAAAGCGGATATGCAATGACGCCGCAAATTGTTAAAAAAGGCGCAACAGAAGAAGAATACGCGATTATTAGTGAGAATTTAGCGAAGTTACCAGGCGTAGATACAAATGTTGACTGGGAGCGAAAATATAAGTATGATGATATGTTCCGAAGTGTACTTGGTGGTGTAACTTCTTCTGATGAAGGGTTACCGAGAGAGAGACTAGATTACTATCTTGTCCGTGATTATAATCGTAACGATCGCGTAGGAAAAAGTTACCTTGAGCAACAGTACGAAGATAGTTTACATGGTACAAAAGCTGAAGTGAAAAATGTTACAGATAAAGACGGTAATATTTTAGAAACTATTAATGTGTCACAAGGACAACGAGGTAATGACCTCAATTTAACAATTGATATGGAATTACAGAAGCGTGTAGAAGAGATTATTACGAAAAACTTAATGAAATTTAAAGGGAGCGAACCCCTTTTAGACCGCGCATTCGTTGTAATGATGAATCCAAAAAATGGTGAAGTTTTATCTATGGCGGGGAAACAATTAGTGAATGAAGGCGGCGAAACGAAAGTAAATGACTTTGCGTTAGGTACCATGACAAGTACTTATCCGATGGGTTCAACTGTAAAAGGTGCAACATTACTTACTGGATATCAAACTGGTGCGATTCAACCAGGGGCAGTACAATTAGATGAACCAATTAAATTAAAAGGTACACCTACGAAGTCATCTTGGAAAACGATGGGGTACATTAATGACCTTACAGCGTTAAAAATGTCTTCTAACGTTTATATGTTTAAAACAGCGATGAATATCGCTGGTGTTCCATATGTGCGAGGCGGTACGTTAGATATTCCGCAAAGCGCATTCGATACTATGCGTTACTATTTTGGTCAGTTTGGACTTGGTGTAAAAACAGGCATTGATTTACCAAATGAAACTGCTGGCCAAATAGGTAAAGGAAATCAACCAGGTTTCTTATTAGATTTAGCAATTGGACAGTATGATGCGTATACACCGCTCCAATTAGCGCAATATATTTCGACGATTGCCAATGGTGGATATCGTATGCAACCGCAAGTTGTAAAGGAAATTCGTCAGCCATCGGCGAAGCCAGATGAAGTTGGAAAAGTTGTTCAATCCATGGAACCGAAAGTGTTAAATCGTGTTGATATGCCTGAATCGCAAATTAAACGTGTTCAAGAAGGATTTAGACAAGTGTTTAACGATTCAGGTGGTACAGCTACAAAATACTTTACAGGTGCACCATATAAAGCAGCTGGGAAAACGGGTACCGCTCAAACTGTATATGGCGGAGATAAAGAGATTGGTAAAAATGCAAAAGGTGAGCGTGTTGAAACATATAATTTAACATTAGTAGGTTATGCGCCACTTGAAGATCCAGAAGTAGCATTTTCTGTTGTTGTGCCGTGGGTACATGATGATAAAACAGGGATTAATGGATATATTGGTCGTGAAATAATGGACGCTTACTTTGATTTGAAAAAACAAGCATTAACTGGTGAAGCTCCAAAAGATGAAAAAGAGAAAAAAAATAATACGCAAGGTGATGAATAAAAAAGCTGTAAAAAAAGCACACTATCTGAAAAGATAGTGTGCTTTTTTTTATGCTTTATGCATATGGTTTAGTAAATGTGGACAAGCATAAAGTGTTAAAAAACAGCACATAGTTTCAAAAATAACAAGATTAATGCCTACATTCTTGTATTGTCCTGCGTGATAGGAAGATAACAGTTTTATCCCACAAAAGCCCGATTGGTGAGGGCTAATAATCAGTAGGGGGATGGAAAGCCCACACTGATTAAAGTTTCACTTTATGGATGATTAGAAAAGCTTCTGCACCTAAATTACAAAACTTTAGATCAAATTTGTATGTATAGTAATTTTTGTGGAACTTTACAAAACTTTTACAAACAATTAAAACCGAATTAATAGTTTAGCAGTATTCTTATATCTGTAATCCTGTTATTTCCGGTTACTTCTAGGAGGAAGAACACGTGAAATGGATGAGCGTTTCGATTAAAGTTTTGACATTATCGACATGTTTCCTTTGTTGTAGCATGTCTACTGCATTTGCTTCAAATGAAATGGGAGAAGTGAGAGTCGATGGATCCTCAACGGTTTTTCCTATTATAGAAGCAGTAGCAGAGGAATATACGAAGGTTCATCCAAACGTGAAAATTTCTATTAGTATTTCTGGGACAGGAGGAGGATTTAATCGTTTCAGTAAAGGAGAAGTAGATATAAACAATGCTTCGAGAGTGATGAAACAGGTAGAAGAAAATGCGATGAAGAAAAACGCTATTCAGTTTACACCGTTTGAGGTTGCTTACGATGGTCTTACGATTGTTGTAAATCGTCAAAATACGTGGGTAAACAATATGACGATAGACGAGTTACGTCTATTATGGAGTGAAGGTGGATGCTTAAAACGGTGGTCACAAATTCATTCATCATGGCCGCGTGAACAAGTGAAATTTTATGCGCCAGGCGTAGACTCTGGTACTTATGATTATTTTCAAAATGTCATCTTACAAAATAGTCGCCTTGTAAAAATGGTCTCTTTGTCTGAAGACGATCAAGTTATTTTGCAAGGGGTAATGAATGATAAAAATGCCATTGCTTTTGTAGGATATGCCTATTATATGGCCAATCGAGATAAGGTGAAAGCAATAAAAGTGAATGGTGTATTTCCAACGAAAGAGACCATTCAATCGGGTACGTATAAGCCATTATCTAGGCCGCTCTTTACTTATGTGAATCATGCATCCATCCGAAATAAAAGTAGTGTAGCAAATTATGTTGAGTTTATGATTAAGCATGTTGGAAAGCTTGCTGAAGAGGTCGGATATGTAAAATTACCAGAAGAAAAATATAATGAACAGCTGCGAATGTTAACAGAAATAAAAAGGTAATGTCAGGGTGGAAAGGGGTTTTCATCTTTGGCTCATAATGACAAAAGTCAAATTACATTTTCTGTACAACATTTGATTGAGAGAAATACAAATAGAAGAAGAAAAACGCAGCGAATCAATCGAATTGTTCCGTTAATACTAAAAGCAATTGCTAGCGTGTCCATTGTAACGACACTTGGAATTATTATTACGTTGGCAAATGAAACAATTATGTTTTTTCAAAAGATACCATTGTATTCTTTTTTGACTGAGAGAGAATGGTTACCTTTTTTTGAAGATCCGAAATTCGGTATATTACCACTTATATGTGGAACAATTCTTGTAACAGCAATTGCTATGGTTGTAGCAATTCCTATTGGTTTAGGTTGTGCCGTATTTTTAAGTGAATATGCTTCAAATGGTGCCCGGAAAATACTAAAACCGTTGTTAGAACTATTAGCAGGCATCCCGACAATTGTATATGGCTTTTTCGCATTAACAGTTGTCACACCACTTTTACAACGGATTATACCAGATTTGCAGTTCTTTAATGCTATTAGCCCAGGCATCGTTATAGGTTTTATGATGATACCTACGATTGCGTCTCTCTCTGAAGATGCGATGAGAGCTGTGGAAAAAGGCATTAAAGAAGCCTCGTTAGCACTAGGAGCAACTCGTTTTGAGATGGTCAAACAAGTGGTGTTTCCATCGGCTTTTGCGGGTATAATGGCAGCGATTATATTAGCAGCTTCTAGAGCAATTGGTGAAACGATGATTGTTGTTATTGCAGCCGGATCAACACCTAATGTATCGATAGATCCGACCCAATCCATTCAAACATTAACAGCATATATTGTACAAGTGAGTTTAGGGGATGCTCCGCACGGAACAATTACTTATTACAGCATGTATGCTGTAGGTGCGACGCTATTTATGTTTACTTTTTTTATGAATATTATTTCGCAATATATTATGCGCCGTTTTAGGAAGGTGACATAATATGCGGATGCTAAACCATAAAAAAATACAAGAAAATATGGCATCGCGTTTTTTGAAAGATCGAATTTACAAGTTGTTTTTTTATATAGCAATTTTGTTTTCTGTAGCAATACTTTTTATATTGCTGTTTCAAATTTTTGAAAAGGGTATAAGTTATCTTTCAATAGATTTCTTTACAAACTTTGCGTCACGTAATCCGAAAGAAGCAGGGATTGCTGCTTCTTTATCAGGGACAGTATTATTTATGGGCATTGTTATACCGGTCTCTTTTATATTTGGAGTCGGAACAGCTCTTTATTTAGAGCATTACGCGAAGGACTCCGTCTTTAAAAAGTTAATAGAACTAAATAACCAAACGTTAGCAGGGGTACCTTCCGTTGTGTTTGGTTTACTCGGATTAACTATTTTCGTATATGCTCTCCACTTAGGAGAGAGCATAGTCGCGGCGGCACTGACAATGAGCTTGCTCGTCTTACCAACTGTTGTTGTAGCGAGTCAAGAAGCGATTCGAGCTGTACCGAGTTCATTATTAGAGGCTTCTTACGGATTAGGTGCTACGAAGTGGCAAACAATGTATCAAATTGTATTGCCGGCAGCTTTGCCAGGGATTGTAACGGGATGTACTTTAGCGGTATCGAGAGCAATTGGTGAAGCAGCACCATTGTTAGTTATTGGGGCACTTGCATTTGCAAATTATGTTCCGTTCAGTATGCTTGATAGATTTACGGTTTTACCAATTCAAATTTTTAATTGGATGAGTAGACCACAAGAAGAATTTCAGTATGTAGCAGCAGCTGGGATGATTGTTTTGCTAGGATTGCTGCTCTTTATAAATATATTTGTCTTATGGTTACGAAATCGAAAATAAGTTGGAAGTGGATGAAAGGGGAATTCAAATGGTAGCAACAGTAGTAAATGTACAGGTGAAAAATGAAGAGAAAATCGAGACAGCACCAAAGAAAGTAGTATTTGATACGAAAAATTTAAACTTATGGTACGGAGAAGATCACGCTTTAAAAGATATCAATTTAAGTATTCATGAGAATGAAGTTACAGCAATTATCGGTCCAAGTGGTTGCGGTAAATCAACGTACTTAAAAACGCTAAATCGAATGGTAGAGTTAGTGCCTATAGTTCGAACTACAGGTGTTATCGAATATAGGGAACGAAATATATTTGATAAGTCATATCCGGTTGAAGAATTGCGTACGCATGTGGGAATGGTGTTCCAAAAGCCAAATCCATTCCCAAAATCTATTTATGAAAATGTAGCATATGGTCCGAAAATTCATGGTATTCGTGACAAAAAAACACTTGATGAAATCGTTGAAAAAAGCTTGCGCGGGGCAGCGATTTGGGATGAGTTAAAAGACCGTTTGCATGATAACGCCTACGGTTTATCTGGTGGACAGCAACAACGTCTATGTATTGCACGTTGCTTAGCGATTGAGCCAGACGTTATTTTAATGGATGAGCCAACATCGGCGCTAGATCCAATTTCAACATTAAAAGTAGAAGAACTAATTCAGGAGTTAAAGAAAGATTTTAGTATTGTTATCGTAACGCACAACATGCAACAAGCAGCACGTATTTCAGATAAAACTGCTTTCTTCTTAAGTGGGGAAGTTGTGGAATATACAGAGACAAACAAACTATTTACAACACCTGCAGATAAGCGTACAGAAGACTACATTACAGGACGATTTGGTTGATATCGTTGTAAGGCTAAGAGTAAATGCCCTCTTAACAGAGGGCATTTCTTATTTTTACCTCATTTTAAAGGGAAGTAATATTTCTCTTATCTCAAAGCCTTAATAAATATATTAGAGGCTAGATAGGGGATTAATATATAATGGCACATAATATTGAGGGGGAAGAAGCAATGGTAAGAGAACAGTTTCAAGGTGACTTAAAAACGTTACAGCAAAAGGTGATTGAACTTGGTGAGTTAGCAAGAGAAGCTTTATTAATTGCTATGGAAGGTCTTCACAACAGGGATGTAGAGAAAGCGTTAGAAGTCATTGATGGGGATTATCGCATGGATAATTTAGAAGAGGAAATAAATGACCTTGCGCTTATGCTTATTACAAAACAGCAGCCTGTAGCAAGTGATTTAAGAAGAATTTTCATTTCAATTAAAACAGCGACAGACTTAGAACGTATTGCAGACCATGCTGTTAATATTGCGAAATCAACAATTCGTCTTGGAGAAAAAGAAGTGGTTGTTAGCTTGCATAATCTTGAGGAAATGTTTGAGATCGCTCATAAAATGTTAAATTTAGCATTAGAAGCATACGAGCAAGAAAATTTAACTTTGGCTAAACAAATTGCTGAAATGGATGACTCAGTTGATGAAATATATGGAAAGGCGATTCGTGAATTTATATCTTCTATCCCTGGGCAACCAGAAGCGATTACACAAATTACACAACTATCCTTTGTTGCAAGATATATTGAGCGTGTAGCAGATCATATTACAAATATTGCCGAGAATGTATTTTATTTAGTAAAAGGAAAGCATTATTTATTGAATGAGTAGGGAAAAAAGTAGGTGATGAGAAATCACCTGCTTTTTTTAGTCAAAACATGACAAAAAAAGCTCGTTGTTTCCTTTAGTTTATGATGATAAGATGTATCATAATTAATGGAAAAATAAGTACATAATTGCTAATAATGTCTTATTAATAATTTTACCAAGTTAATAGTAAGCGCTTTCTTTTAGCTGGAATTTAAAAGATACATTCATGTATAAAGTGAAACTTAAATGAGTGGTTTTTATTTTTATCTCACACTGATTATTAGTCCGCAACAATCGGGCATTAACTGCCAGTTAATGCGGGGGGAAATGATATACATATGGTATACGTGAACATTATATAAGTGGAGGCTGAAGTATATGAAGGGGGTTATTTTAGCTGGAGGAAAAGGGAGACGCCTTAGACCATTAACGTGTAATACTCCAAAACCGATGTTACCATTGTTAGAAAAGCCAGTTCTTGAATACAATATTGAATTATTACGTCAGCATGGTATTCGTGAAATTGCAATTACAGTTCAATATATGAGTACGGCCATTAAGCAATACTTTGGTGATGGTAGTAAATGGGGAGTTGACTTGTATTATTTTGAAGACTCTCCTCCGCTTGGAACAGCAGGAAGCATTAAGCAAGCGGAAAGTTTTTTAGATGAAACATTTGTTGTTATTAGTGGGGATGCATTAACTGACTTTCAATTGTCAGAAGGAATTGCATTTCATGAACAGAAGAAGAGAATGGTAACGATGTTTGCGAAAGAAGTAGAAAATCCACTCTCCTTTGGGTTAGTTGTAATGAATAAAGAACAAGAAGTTATACGATATATAGAGAAACCGAGTTGGAATGAGGTTGTTTCTAATGTTGTGAATACAGGTATTTATATAATGGAGCCGGAAATTTTTTCTTACATACCATCCATGGAATTTTTTGATTTCAGTCATGATGTGTTTCCGTTATTGGCAAATAAAAATGCGTTATTTGCATATTTATCAGAAGATTATTGGCTAGATATTGGTACATTTGATCAATATCGGCAAGCACAATTCGATTTGTTGACGAAAAAATTGAAAGTACCTATTCCATATACAGAAGTATTACCGATGGTGTGGATGGGAGAAGGTGTAACAATTGGGAAAGGGACGAAAATTCATGGTCCTTCTTTTATTGGAGAAGGAGCAATGATTGGTGCGGGGGCTGTAATTGAACCGTACTCTATTATCGGAAAAAATAGTATCGTTTCAAGTTATTCTCATCTTCAAAAAAGTATTGTTTTTGCGAATGCTCATATAGGAAAAAATTGTGAGTTATTAGAAACAACAATAGGAGAGCATACAATGGTCGAAGATGACGTTACACTCTTTCAAAAAAGCATTGTAGCGGACCATTGTCATATCGGGAAAAGTACAGTAATTAAGCAAAAAGGAAAACTATGGCCATATAAGGAGATAGATAGTCATTCAGTAGTAGGGTCTGCCGGTGTTCAAGAGAGTGAAAAGAGTGCAGGATGGCTACAAAAAAGCCGGATTGTAGGAAGAGGTAATGTTGAAATTACTCCTCAATTTATTGTGAAAGCTGCAATGGCTTATGGATCTCTTTTGACAAAGGGGGAGAGTATATTAATCGGAAGTCAGGAAAATATAGAAACAACTTCCTTTAAAAATTTATTCCTCCATGCCATTCATGGCATCGGGATTCATACGATGGAATGTAAAGAAATGAATGAGTCACTTTTTCAGTATGCCATTCATAATTTGCAATGTGCAGGTGGAGTTTTCATTCAAGTGGAAAACGAAAGAGGCATTGTAATACAGCTGTATGGTAAGGATGGCACGTTGTTGACGTATAAGCAGCAAAAAGCGATAGAACAAGTATATATGTCTGAGTCGTTTTATTACGTCTGTGAGAAAGAAATGGGACGAAATAAACAGGTTCACGTTTCTTTAAATAATTATGTAGAAGCTGTATTAGAGCGCATTGATATTGAAACGATACAAAAACAGAGGTTTCATCTTCTTATTAATAAGAGAAATGATATGTTACAACATTTACTTATGCTCTTTCTACAAAGGCTTGGGTGCACAGTTACATGGATTTATGCGAGTGAACAAAAAGATCATGTGAAAGCTTTGATGAAATCGAGTAAAGCAAATATGGCGCTTATGTTCTCTGAACACGGAAATCACTTCGAATTATATGATAATCATAGTAATATTTACCAAGGGACTGATTTTGAAGAAGTAGGTATTCCTGATTTATTACTCGAATCTGCAGGTAATATTTACCCAATGTCTTTGAAGTTAGGAGAATGTTATCTTCTCTTTTATATGCATGATGAAAAAAAACCTTTTCAAATAAGATGGAAGAGAGATATTTTATATCGAATTGGAAAATTATTTGAATTAATAGCGTTGCAAGGAAAAACGTTACTTAGCATAGTAGAGAAATCACCTCCACTTTATCTACTTTATGATGAAGTTGTATGTTCGTGGAAAGAAAAAGGGGAAGTAATGAGGAAATTATTGGACGATATGGAAAGAAAAGAAGAAGGGATATTAGAAGGAATACAGTTCAAATATACAGAAAAAGAGTGGTCTTATATCGTTTCTGATACAAAACAACCAAAATTTTTGGTGTATTCACATGCTAGAAACCCATTAATAGCAAGGGAAAATATGAAAAATCTTATAGAAAAAATTAGACAATATCAAAAGGTGTAGAATTTTTATTTTAAAAGTGGTATTATAGTATAGTCTGATTTAAGTTATTAGTGACTGGAGGGAAATAAGAATGCGTGTGAATATTACTCTAGCATGTACAGAATGCGGAGATCGTAACTATATCTCAAAGAAAAATAAACGTAACAACGCTGAGCGTATTGAGCTTAAAAAGTATTGCAAGCGTGACAAGAAGTCTACGTTACACCGTGAAACAAAGTAAGCAGTAGGAATATTTTCCTACTGTTTCTTTTTTTTTATGCGATTCCTACGTTAAAAGTGATACACTATCTTCGTAGAGTAAAGTGTCACTGCAAGGGGGAAAAGTGTGTGAAGGAAGAAAAAATACGTTTGCGTAAACAAATAATAGAACACATGAATTCTTTATCAGAAGAACAGTATATAACTTTATCGGAACAAATTGCAGTTTCGTTGTATGTGCAAAAAGAGTGGGTTGAAGCTAAAACAATCGGAATAACTCTCTCAATGGAACATGAAGTGGATACATATCCTATTATTGAAAAAGCGTGGAAAGAAGGAAAGAAAGTAGTTGTCCCAAAATGTAATAGAGGGACAAGGACGATGTCTTTCCGGCAAATTAGTAATTTTGAACAATTAGAAACGGTATATATGAATTTGCGTGAACCGATCCCTATGCTTACAGAAGAAGTGGATGCGGATAAAATTGATCTTCAAATCGTGCCAGGCGTAGCTTATACGCAGCGAGGAGAACGGATTGGATATGGTGGGGGCTATTATGATCGTTACCTCGTGCGTTATAAAGGGAAAACGCTATCATTAGCTTATGATTTTCAAATAGTAAAACATATTCCGTTAGAGCCATTTGATAAAAATGTAGAAAAAATTATTACAGAAAAAGGAACAATGGTTATAAATGGGCTTGTATAGACAAATAAAAATTGACGAGACTTTTTCTTCTTGATTATAATAAAATATGTGAACGTTTTCTTATTATAATTTTTTATAGTAAGTGAGCATAGAGGGTGATAAAATGATATCCATTTATGATATTCAGCAATTGCTAAAGAAATTTGGCACGATTATTTATACGGGTGATCGGATCGCTGATTTACAATTAATGCAAGATGAGCTACGTGAATTAAATCAATCACAGCTAATCGATCCACAAGACTATCAAACAGCTTTATTTTTGTTGAAGCAAGAAATTCAAAAAGAGATAAATAAGAATTAGATAAGAATGAGATAAAGGTAGGTAAGCAGCATGGAAGAGAAATGGTTGGTTGGTGTTGACCTTGGTGGTACAACGATTAAATTAGCATTTATTAATGTTTACGGTGAAATTTTACATAAGTGGGAAATCCCTACGAATACAAATGAGCAAGGAAAACATATTACACTTGATGTAGCGAAAGCTATCGATAAAAAGTTAGAAGCGTTAGGTGAATTAAAAAGCAAGTTGATTGGTATTGGTATGGGAGCTCCTGGCCCTGTACATGTGGCATCTGGAATGATTTATGAAGCGGTTAATTTAGGATGGAAAAACTATCCGTTAAAAGATTTACTAGAAGTAGAAACAGGGTTACCTGTTGTTATTGATAATGATGCAAACTTAGCGGCGCTTGGTGAAATGTGGAAAGGTGCTGGTGAAGGAGCAAAAGATTTAATTTGTATGACACTTGGCACTGGTGTTGGTGGCGGTGTAATCGCCAATGGTGAGATTGTACACGGTGTAAGTGGTGCTGCTGGTGAGATTGGACATATTACAGTAGTAACAGAGAATGCTTTCCCATGTAATTGCGGGAAGTCTGGTTGCTTAGAAACAGTAGCATCTGCAACGGGTATTGTGCGTGTTGCTATGCAAAAAATACAAGAGACTGATAAAGAGAGTATGTTACGTTCTATGTTAGCAGAAGAGGGACGTATTACATCAAAAGATGTATTTGAAGCACATGGACAAGGTGATGAACTAGCAGGCGAAGTAGTAGAAAAAGTAGCTTCTTATTTAGGATTAGCTGTAGCAAACCTTTCTAGTACGTTGAACCCTGAGAAAATTGTAATTGGTGGTGGCGTATCTAAAGCTGGTGACGCACTATTAGAGCCAATTCAACGCTACTTTGAGCAATATGCTTTCTCGCGCGCTGTAAAGAGCACGAAGTTAGCCATTGCAACACTTGGCAATGATGCTGGTGTTATTGGAGGAGCGTGGCTTGTAAAAAAGCACAAATACGAGGCAAAGATGATATAAGTAGTGAAATATGAGAAGAGGAAGGGGCAGCCCTTCCTCTTTTTATGCAAAATCTTGATGAAGAATAAAACTGCAAATGAATTAAGCTGTTGGTGGGTACCCACTATATAGAACAGTCATGATTGTAAACCATCCGAAAACGAGTACAGTTGCAATAGCAAAGCCGCTCGCGAATAAGTTTTTTTCACGAAGTGTTCTAAGTGTAGCAAATACAGCTAACAGAGTGACTAGCGCAAAAATAATAACAAGGCCCATACAATATCCTCCTCTGTCTACCCATTATTATAATGAGTTTTTGGAATATTTACTCTTTTATATTGTACATGTTTTAAAAATGATTGTCGAGACAGCATCCTTTCTTTTCCTAAGAGAAAGAAATGTTGTATCATTAAAAGTAAGTTTAATAACTGGAGGAGATTTTTATATGAAATGGACACAAATGCCGTTAGGACCATTACAAACAAATGCTTATATTTTAATGAACGATCAAAATGAGTGTATTATCTTTGATCCTGGTCATGAAGGAGAGAAACTTGTTACATATTTACAAGAAGAACAATTAAAACCGCTGGCGGTTTTATTAACACATGCTCATTTTGATCATATTGGTGCTGTTGATGCGGTAAGAGACGCTTTTCATATTCCTGTATACGTACATAAAGAAGAAGCGGATTGGTTAGGGGATGCAACTGTGAATGGATCACAAATTTTTATGATGAACCGCAGTATTACAGCAAAACCAGCAGACCATATTATTGATGCAGAGGGTGCATTAACAATTGGTTCATTTAATTTTGAAATTTTTGAGACGCCAGGACATTCTCCAGGGAGCATTTCTTATTATTGTAAAGAGGCAAACGCTGTATTTTCTGGTGATGTATTATTCCAAATGAGTATCGGAAGAACAGATTTACCTGGCGGAAGCTTTGCCGAATTAATGGGAAGCATTGAAGAGAAATTATTTGTATTACCAGATGAAACAGCGGTGCTATGTGGACATGGTCCAGAAACAAGCATTGGTTTTGAAAAAGAAAATAATCCATTTTTACAATAAGGAGTCATTATGGGGATGGAGCTCATTTTAAGAGAATGGATGGGGAAAGAGAAGGATTATTCAATTTCATATAGTACGTATATGAACCTCGTATTGTATACAGAAGAACATGGCTATTATATGAAGGAACGTGACAAGATTGGAAGGCAAGGGGATTTTTTTACAAGTAGCAACGTATCCTCTGTTTTTGCAAAAACTTTTGCTAAGTTTTTTATTCATCTTGTTGAAAATGGTGAAGTTTCTCCAAATATTTGTGAGATTGGTGGGGGAACAGGAAAATTTGCCTATGATGTTTTACAAGAATGGAAACAATTATCTCCGGAAACCTTTATCAATGTAAACTATTCAATTATTGAAGTGAGCCCTTTTCATAGAAAATTACAGCAGGAGAGTCTTTGCTCATTTAATAATGTGTCGTATTATACATCTTATATTGAAATAGGAGAGTCTTTCGAAGGGATTATTTTTTCGAATGAATTATTTGATGCGTTTCCTGTTGAAGTAGTTGAGAAAAGAAATGGAATTTTGTATGACGTACGTATCACGTATACAGATGATGGGAACCTTGCAGAAGTATTTAGACCGATAGAGAAAAAAATCGGTCGTTACTTATTGAAATATAACATTCATATTGCAGAAGGACAGCGTTTTGAAGTGCCTATTGCAATGGAAGAGTATATAGAAGAGATTGCGAAATGGTTTCAGAAAGGTATATGTATTACAATTGATTATGGATATACAAAAGAAGAATGGATGCATCCTGCACATTATGAAGGAAGTTTAAGAGGATATTATAAGCATAAGCTAATTCGTAACCCTCTTGCATATCCAGGAGAAATGGACCTTACTACTCATGTTCATTGGGATGAATTGAAGGTGATTTTTGAGCTACAAGGAATTAATACGATATGGCATAGGAAGCAATCAGAGTTTTTGTTAGCAGCAGGAATATTAGACCAGCTTGCTAGCCATCAAGATACCAACCCTTTTTCTGAAACTCAAAAACTAAATCGAGCTATTCGTTCTATGATTTTGAACGGAGGATTAGGTCATGCTTTCGATGTCGTTATACATACGAAAGACATGAAAGATTTATATTTGAATCGTTATTTGTACATGTGAAAAAACAAGACACAGTAATTTCTGTGTCTTGTTTTTTAATACGACTTGTAGTATGTAGCATTATATATTTTTCTCTCATGATATATATTTATATTAAAGATATGAGATGAAAAATATAGAATACGTTCTTTTTCTCTGTCTATTAGTCCCTAACCTAATAATACGCGAACGAGTTGAATAATTGTTTCGTTTTCTACTTTGTAGTAAATTTCCAATCCTTTTCTTTCACTAGAAACGATTTTAGCACTTTTTAACTTTGCTAAATGCTGTGAAATTGTAGATTGTGGCATGTTTAAGCCTGTGTACATTGTAGAAACGTTGCTTGGGCCACGTTCAATTAATCCCTTTACAATACATAAGCGAACAGGATGAGCAAGCACTTTCAATAATTCTGCATTGCTTTCATATAGTTCTATTTCTTTTTGAAAGGTTTCTAACATGTTCTTTTCCACCTCCGTGTGAGCTGTTATACCATACTATACATACCAAAAAATTAGAGAAAAGAAAACAGTTGTTGCAGAAAAAAAGTCCTAAAGTAAAGAAATTGTAAGAAAAGAGACCCTGATGTAAATAAAATAGATAAATTTGTACAGTTTTGTAAAATGATATTTTTGGGTGAAAATTTTGATGCATTTTAAAAATTGAAAGATATAGATATATTTGTAACACAATTTTATCATGATTTTCTTATTCTTTCAAATGAATATACAAAATTTTTAAAATAATGCAAAAAAGGAATTATAATGTTATATATAGAATATAAAACAGGTTAAAATAAAAGAAGCCGAATGTAATCAGCTTCTTTATGGTGATAATGAAATACTTGAGTGTAGCTGATAAATCTTAGCATGATCAAGTCATTAATCATTTATTCTAGAGTTCATTTTTTATCAACTTTAAAAATCTGTTGTTCCATATATTCTCATAAAAATCAATCGTCTCTTGTGCAGACATAAATGAATTATTCAGAGTAGAGGTTGCTTTCTGTACCATGAAGTTTTCGTATCCTAATCCATGAGAAAATTTAATCGTAGCATCCATACAGTATTCTGTTTGGGCACCGCAATATTCAATGCGATGTACAGATAATTTGTCTAAAATCTCTTTTAAGTTTGTTTTATAAAATGAATTTGCATGTGTTTTTCTTACAAAAAAATCTTGTTCTTGAACATCTAGATTGGCATGAATAGCCCAAAGTTCTTCTTCAGGTACTAATTCTTCATCGCAGTGTTGAACAAAAATGATTGGTTTATGTAATTCTCGATATAAAGCGATTCTATTATTTACTTTAGTGAGTAAATTTTGTAAATCAAATAAATGGTCTCCGTTGTAACATACGCCATTTTGTAAATCGATAACGATTAAAACATCTGCACAAGTCTCCATTATTTTTACCTCTTTCACTTTACAATATATTAATAATTCTATCATTTGAGGATGTATTATGCACTCTTGTTTTGTAATGAACTATAGAAGGATACAAAAAATTCAAAAAGCATTCAATGTACTAGGAAACATTAAAAGATGATATGAAAATTCAATTTCATATCATCTTTTAAAAACTATTTTATTTGTTGGGAAATTTTATTATTCGTACACAGCTTCGTTTCTTTCATTTATGCATTTATAGGTTCTTCTACATAAGAAAGAGCATTCTCGAAATCAGATATTAAATCGTTAACATTTTCAAGACCAACCGATAAACGAAGTAATGAGTTGGAAATCCCTCTTTCATCACGTGCTTCCTGTGATAAAGCTGCATGTGACATTTTTGCTGGATATGAAAGAATAGATTCAACAGCTCCTAGACTAACCGCAAAAACGGGTAATTTAACTTTCGATAAAAATTGGCGCAGTGCATCTTCGGATTGTAAGGTGAAAGATAAAACAGCCCCAGCCGATGTTGCTTGAGATTGTTGAATACTATAGCCAAGATGTGATTGTAATCCAGGATAATAGACATTTTGAACTTTAGAGTGCTCTTGTAAAAAATGTGCAATTTTATTGGCATTGGTAGCTGAATGTTCGAGACGTACATGCAATGTTTTCAGACCGCGAAGCACGAGAGAACAATCTTGAGGTCCTAAAATAGCACCAAAAGCATTTTGTAGAAAGCCAAGCTTTTGAGCGAGCTCTTCATCTTTTACGACAGCTAATCCGGCGGTGACATCGCTATGACCAGCAATAAATTTTGTTGCACTATGAAGTACGACATCGGCCCCAAGATCAAGCGGCTTTTGAAATAGTGGTGTCAAAAATGTATTATCTACAAATGTAAGAGCATTGATTGATTTCGCTAATTCGCAAACGGCACGAATATTCGTTACTTTTAATAGCGGATTAGAAGGTGTTTCGATGTAAAAGAGTTTTGTATTCGATTTAATATTTTGTCTCACTTCTTCTAAATTGGTCATATCAACAAATGTGTGTGAAACACCATAACGGGAGAGAACTTCAGTAACAATTCGATAAGTGCCGCCATATACATCTTCTGAAATAAGAACATGGTCACCTTGCGAAAGAAGGAGAAATGCAGTAGAAATTGCTGCAATGCCTGATGCAAAGGCGAATCCTTTTGTTCCACCTTCTAATAAAGCAATGATATCTTCAAGAGCTTCACGTGTTGGATTACCAGATCGACTATAGTCATATTTTCCGAAAGTATCTACATCAAACTGGTGAAATGTTGATGTGTTATAGATGGGAACGTTAACAGCTCCTGTTTGTGAGTCATGCTTATATTGATTATGCAGTAAAAGCGTATCTACGGAATAACTCATATTCTTACACCTTCTTTTACAAGTTTAATTGCTTGTTTTAAGTCTTGAATTAAGTCATTGCTATTTTCGATGCCGACTGAAAAACGGAGAAGACGATTACACACACCGCGTGCTGTTCGAACTTCTTCTGGAATATCGGCATGAGTTTGCGTTGCTGGATAAGTCATTAAACTCTCGACGCCGCCAAGACTTTCAGCAAATGTAATTAAGGATAGAGATTGTAAGAAAGGATTAATCCAAGTTTCATCTTGAAGACGAAACGAAATCATACCGCCTCTTCCTGGATAAAATACATCTGTCACACCATCTTCATCATTTAAAAATGCAACAATTGCATGAGCATTTTCTTCATGTTGTTTCATGCGAAGTGCTAAAGTTTTCATGCCGCGGATTAATAGCCATGAATCAAATGGACTTAAGACAGCCCCAGAAGCATTATGATAATGAGCAAGCTCCTCGCAAAGTGATTTCCCCTTCGCAACGACCAGTCCGCTTAGTACATCGTTATGCCCGCCTAAATATTTCGTTGCACTATGAAGGACGATATCGGCACCTTCTGTTAATGGTTGCTGTATATAAGGTGTGTAGAATGTATTGTCTACAATAAGAAGTAGCCCATGCCTTTTTGCTACACTTGCGACAGCTGCGATATCAGTAACTTGCATTAGTGGATTAGTCGGGGTTTCTATAAAAATAGCTTTTGTTTCAGTTGTGATAGCTTGCTCAATTTGTTTAATAGATTGTGTATTTACGTATCTACATCGAACATTCCACTTTTCTTCATGTTCGGAAAATAGACGATACGTTCCTCCGTATAAGTCTTCAGATACGATAAGCTCATCTCCGGAACGGAATAGTGAAAGGACAAGGAGAACAGCTGCCATTCCTGAGCTACAGGCATAACCTTGATCGCCATTTTCTAGGTCTGCGATTGCTTGTTCTAAAAGACCTCGAGTTGGATTTCCAGTCCTTGAATAGTCAAATCCTGTGGATCTACCAATCCCTTCATGCCGATAAGCAGTTGAGAAATAAACTGGTGGATTAACAGTTCCTGTTGTAGTTTCGCTACGATTCCCGATTTGTGCTAGTTTTGTTTCGATTGTTGACATGTGAAAATTCCCCCTTTGTAAAGTGAACGGCTATGTGAATGTAAAATAAAAAAAGCCTTCTAAGAAGAAGGCTTTCGGTTTGAATAGAGTCTTCTTCTCATCTGTCAAATCTTTCACAATTTGCTGGAATTAGCACCTTATTAACGAATGAACGTTAATGGTTGCTGAGGCGTCATAGGGCCAGTCCCTCTACCTCTCTAGATAAGAATGTTCGTATGAAATTTTTATTATGTTTTTAACTTTACAACAAAAGATAATTGAATTGCAACTCTATTTTAAATAATTTTTATTTTTCCGCAAGTGTCATTGACTTTTATTTTTGTGCATGCTAAATTTATTAAAAAATTAACAAGAATTGTTAAAAGGGGAGCGCATTTCCTTTTAGCTACATAAATAAAATAATAAAGACAAACTCTTATTGAGAGCGGTGGAGGGAAAGGCCCTGTGAAACCCGGCAACCTTCAAACGAAAAGTTTGAAACGGTGCTAATACCTGCAAAACGAATGTTTTGCATAATAAGAGGAGGAACAATTATGTCCCCCTCTTCAAAGTGAAGAGGGGTTTTTATATTGATAGAAATGAGGGAGATACGTGAAATTACTAGATTTATTATCAAAAGGAATTGTAATAGGTGACGGTGCGGTTGGAACGTTATTACATTCGCATGGTTTACAAAGTAGTTTTGAAGAATTGAATTTGTCTGATCCGGACTTAATTATATCAATCCATAAACAATATGTATCTGCTGGAGCGGATGTTATTCAAACGAATACGTATGGGGCAAATGAAGCGAAATTACGTATGTATGGCTTGGAAAATCAAGTTGTCCAAATTAATAAAGCGGCGGTGAAGCTTGCGAAAGCATCAGTAACAGAGCGGAATGCAATTTTAGGGACAATTGGCGGTATGAAACATATTGGAGCTGTTACAACGACTGATATAGAGCGAGAATTTATGCTACTTGAGCAGGCAGGTGCTTTACTAGAAGAACAGGTTGATGGATTACTATTAGAAACTTTTTATGATGAATTTGAAATATTGCATGCCGTTAAAGTATTGCGTAAACAAACGAATATTCCGATTGTAGCTCAGTTAGCGTTACATGAGGCAGGTACGACTCAAAATGGGAATGATGTAAATGAAATATTAAAACAGCTTTTAGATTACGGTGCAAATGTCGTTGGATTGAACTGTCAACTAGGACCACTTCATATGACGGAAGCTTTCAAAATGATATCGATCCCTCAAGATGGCTATTTATCAGCATATCCGAATGCAGGTCTCCCAAATTATGTGGAGGGGCGTTACGTGTATGAGGGAAGTCCAGCATATTTTGAAGAGATGACACCAGAATTTATTGAACAAGGTATTCGTTTATTAGGCGGTTGTTGTGGTACTACCCCGGAACATATTGCAGGAATGAAACGTGCTATTGCAAATATTGCACCCGTAATAGCAAAGGAGACGATTCCAAGGCCTAAAGTGGTCCATACACACGAGAAGCGTTCGAGAGCTCATGTTACTCTCGCGGAGAAGGCAAAGAAACAAACGACAGTTGTAGTGGAATTAGATCCACCGAAAACGTTAGACACGCAGCGATTCTTTGAAGGGGCAAGAGCACTGAAAAGGGCTGGAGCGGATGCTATTACTCTAGCAGATAATTCATTAGCATCTCCTCGCGTTTCTAATATGGCTATGGGTGCATTATTAACGAAACATGATATTCCAGTATTGACGCATTTAACGTGTAGAGATCATAACGTCATTGGACTGCAGTCTCATTTGCTTGGATTATCAGCATTAGGTATGGAGGAAGTGTTAGCTTTAACTGGTGATCCAGCGCGTGTTGGTGATTTCCCAGGTGCAACTTCTGTATATGATTTGTCATCTATCGAGCTAATTAAAATGATTAAAGAGATGAATGACGGTCGTTCTATTTTAGGGAAATCAATCGGCCCGGCAACAAGATTTTCTGTCGGAGGTGCATTCAATCCTCATGTAAGACATTTAAAAGCAGCGGTAAAACGAATGGAAAGAAAAATAGATGCTGGAGCAGAATACTTCTTAACTCAGCCGATTTATGATGTAGCTTTAATTAAAGAATTATATGAAGCGACAAAGCATTTGGAACAACCTATCTTTATTGGAATTATGCCGTTAGTAAGTAAGCGGAATGCCGATTTTCTTCATTTTGAAGTGCCGGGTATTACTCTTCCAGAAGAAATAAGGAAAAGAATGGATGGACATGAAACGAAAGAGGCAGCTATCGAAGAAGGAATTCGTATTTCACAACAATTAATTGATGAGGCGATGAAATATTTTAACGGTATTTATCTTATTACACCGTTTTTAAAATATGAAATTACAGAACATCTCGTGAAATATGTGAGAGAAAACCAAGAAGTGAAAGAAGGTATTAATTGATGAAACGAATAGAAGAGAGATTACAACATGAAATTTTAATATTAGATGGTGCAATGGGAACGATGATCCAACAAGAAGAATTAACAGCGGAAGATTTTGGAGGAGAAGAATACGAAGGTTGTAATGAATATTTAGTAAAAACAAGACCCGATGTTATTTTAAAGATTCATAAAGCTTATATTGAAGCTGGTGCAGATATTATTGAAACAAATACGTTTGGTGCAACTAATATTGTACTAAGTGATTATGCATTGTCTCATTTAGATGAAGAGTTAAACGAAAGGGCAGCGCTTTTGGCGAAGCAAGCGGTTAAAGAAAGCGGGAAAGAAGTATATGTTGCGGGAGCGATGGGACCAACGACGAAAGCGATTAGTGTTACAGGCGGTGTGACTTTTGAAGAGTTAATCGAAGCATATACAAGGCAAGCGAGAGGGTTATTAAGAGGAGAAGTTGATGTATTGCTCGTTGAGACGAGTCAAGATATGCGTAATGTAAAGGCTGCGTATATTGGAATTCAATCGGCGTTTGAAGAACTAAACAAAATAGTACCTATTATGATTTCGGGAACAATTGAGCCGATGGGAACGACTTTAGCAGGGCAAACAATCGAAGCTTTTTATTTATCGATAGAGCATATGAAGCCGTTATCTGTTGGATTAAACTGTGCGACTGGTCCGGAATTTATGAGGGAACATATTCGTTCGTTATCTGATTTATCGGAGTGTTATATTTCTTGTTATCCAAATGCCGGTCTTCCTGATGAAGATGGGCATTATCATGAATCGCCAGCTTCACTTGCTGAAAAAGTAAAACGTTTTGCTGAAGAAGGCTGGATTAATATTATTGGTGGTTGTTGTGGCACAACACCCGCACATATAAGTGCAATGAAATCGGCGCTTGCCTTGATTAACCCTCGTGAGCATCATGAACGAGTTGGACATGGAGTTAGTGGGCTAGAAGCGCTGCAATACGATGATTCTATGAGGCCACTATTTGTTGGAGAAAGGACGAACGTAATTGGATCGCGTAAGTTTAAAAGATTAGTAGCAGAAGGGAATTTTGAAGAGGCTGCTGAAGTGGCAAGAGCGCAAGTGAAGAAAAATGCTCATATTATTGATATTTGTATGGCGGACCCTGATCGTGACGAAATAGAAGATATGGAAAGATTTTTGGCAGAAGTTACGAAAGTGCTAAAAGTACCGATTATGATTGATTCGACAGATGAAAATGTTATGGCGAAAGCTCTTACTTATATTCAAGGAAAAGCTGTTATCAACTCTATTAATTTAGAAGATGGAGAAGAACGTTTTAAAAAAGTGACACCTCTTCTTCGGAAATACGGAGCCGCTATAGTTGTAGGAACAATTGATGAAGATGGCATGGCGGTTAGTGCAGAGCGAAAGATAGAGATTGCTAAAAGAAGTTATGAGTTACTAACGAAGAAGTATGGTATACGCCCATCTGATATTATTTTTGATGCGCTTGTGTTTCCTGTAGGAACAGGTGATGAAGAATATATAGGTTCAGCGGCAGCGACTATAGAAGGGATTCGTCTTATTAAAGAAGCGTTACCAGAATGTTTAACGATTTTAGGGGTGAGTAATATATCATTTGGTCTACCGCCGGCCGGCCGAGAAGTGTTAAATTCGGTCTTTCTATATCATGCAACGAAAGCAGGATTAGATTATGCGATTGTCAATACGGAAAAATTAGAGCGCTATGCATCAATTCCAGAGGAAGAAAAACGTCTTGCAGATGCATTATTATTTGAAACGACGAAAGAGACGTTAGAAGAGTTTACAAACTTTTATCGTGTTGCCAAAACGAAAGATGTCGTTGTACAAGAAACGCTAACGCTTGATGAACGATTAGCAAACTATATTGTAGAAGGTACGAAGCAAGGACTACAAGAAGATTTAAGTTTCGCGCTTACAGAAGGTAGAAAACCGCTGGATATTATTAATGGTCCACTTATGACAGGAATGGATGAGGTGGGGCGATTATTTAATAATAATGAGCTTATAGTTGCTGAAGTATTGCAAAGTGCTGAAAGCATGAAAGCTGCCGTAAGCTATTTAGAGCCACATATGGAATCTAGCGATAGTGCGAAAAAAGGGAAAGTATTATTAGCGACCGTTAAAGGGGACGTACATGATATTGGGAAAAACCTTGTTGAAATTATTTTATCAAATAACGGATATGAAATTATTAATTTAGGAATTAATGTTCGTTCGGATAGAATTGTTCAAGAAGTACAAGAAAAGAAACCTGATATTATTGGTCTTTCCGGTTTATTAGTAAAATCAGCTCAACAAATGGTAACAACTGCCGAAGATTTAAAAGCAGCGAATATTGATATTCCAATTGTTGTCGGTGGTGCAGCGCTAACGAGAAAGTTTACAGATAATCGTATTTCTCCATCATATAAAGGGCTCGTATGCTATGCGAGTGATGCGATGACTGGCCTTGATATTATTAATCGGTTACAAAAAGAAGAAGAGCGTGAGAAGATGAAGCAAGATAAAAAGGAACGCCATCTTCATATTGTGAAACAAGAGGAGAAGAAAGTAGAAATTCCGGCAGTTATTGAACCTTTACCAAAAGCGACGGTTATAGTGCCCGATTCAACAAAACGAATTGTATTACGCGATATTCCGGTTTCACATCTTTCCCCATTTTTAAATAGACAAATGTTACTCGGGCACCACCTTGGATTAAAAGGAAATGTAAAAAAACTTCTGCAAGAAGGAGATAAAAGAGCGCATGAGCTAAATGACTTAATTGATGAATTATTACAAGAAGGACAATCTTGGTTACGTCCGAAAGCGGTGTATCAATTTTTCCCAGCGCAAAGTGATGGACAAAATATCGTTATATACGATCCGGAAGATCATACGCGTATTATAGAGCGATTCGCATTTCCGAGACAAGGAAAAGCTCCATACCGTACTTTAGGAGATTATTTACGCACTATTGGAGATGAGATGGATTATGTTGCTTTCTTATCTGTCACTGTTGGAGAAGGTGTCCGCGATGTTGCAGAGGAATGGAAGGCGAAGGGAGATTATCTACGCAGTCATGCGATTCAATCGTTAGCACTTGAATTAGCAGAGGGGCTCGCAGAGAAAACACATATGTTAATTCGAGATCGCTGGGGAATTCCAGACTCACCAGAACTGACGATGGAGGAACGATTCCGTACAAAATATAGAGGTATTCGTGTTTCATTTGGTTATCCAGCATGCCCAGAACTTGCTGACCAAGAAAAATTATTTCGCTTAATTCACCCAGAGGAAATAGGGATTTCATTAACAGAAGGATTTATGATGGAGCCGGAAGCGTCTGTAACGGCTATGGTATTTTCTCACCCTGAGGCAAGGTATTTTAGTGTACTATAGTGTAGAAGGGGGAGACGTATGAAAAAAATAGTCTTTACAGGTGGCGGTTCGGCAGGACATGTAACACCTAATTTAGCAATTATTCCACATTTACAGGAAAAAAACTGGGACATTTCTTACATCGGTTCTCATCAAGGGATTGAAAAAACGATTATAGAAAATGAAGGAATTCCGTACTATAGTATTGCGAGTGGGAAGCTACGTCGTTATTTTGATTTGAAAAATATAAAAGATCCTTTTCTTGTGATGAAGGGGGTTATGGATGCGTACTTCACAATTCGCAAACTAAAGCCGGATGTTATTTTTTCAAAAGGTGGTTTTGTATCTGTACCAGTCGTAATTGGGGGGTGGCTAAATAGGGTGCCAGTTTTGCTACATGAATCTGACATGACACCTGGACTAGCAAATAAAATTGCGCTCCGTTTTGCCTCGAAAATATTTGTTACATTTGAAGAAGCTGCGAAGCACTTACCGAAAGAGAAAGTAATATATACAGGATCGCCTGTGCGTGAAGAAGTACTAAGAGGAAATCGTGAAAAAGGTTTAGAGTTTCTAGGGTTTTCCCGTAAGAAATCCGTTATTACTGTTATGGGAGGAAGTTTAGGAGCAAAGAAAATTAATGAAACTGTTCGATTGGCACTTCCAGATCTTTTGAAAAATTATCAAATTGTTCATCTTTGCGGAAAAGGAAATCTTGATGAATCATTACAAAATAAAGAAGGATATAGACAATTTGAATATGTACATGGAGAGTTACCAGATATATTAGCAGCAATAGATTTTGTTATTTCACGTGCAGGATCCAATGCGATTTTTGAATTTTTAACATTGCAAAAGCCGATGGTTTTAATTCCGTTATCGAAATCTTCAAGTCGCGGGGATCAAATTTTAAATGCAGAATCCTTTGAAAGACAAGGGTATGCATCGGTATTATATGAAGAGGATGTAACGGTGGACTCGCTTATAAAGCATGTAGAAGAGTTATATCATAATAATGAAACATATAAAGAATCGTTAAAAAAATATAATGGAAAAGAAGCGATAAAGACCATTATTAAACATATTTCGGAGGTGTGATTTTTAAATCATGCCTTTTTCAATAGAATGAAAGGTTCGAAGAATTGATATATTTATGTTACAATAACAGATGGTTAATAGGGAAATTCCAATTGATTAAGCGTGAAAATACGAATGGATTAGGAGTGACTGTGTTGGAGCTAAGTCTCTATGAAAATACTGCACTTATTATATGCTTTGTGTTGTACGTTGGTAGTGTTATTGTTTATATTTCACGGAAATTTTCACAAGAACGAGAGCTTGAGAAATCAGAAATAACAGCTGAACTAGAAATGTTAGCTGATGAAAGTTATAAAAAACAAAAAATAAAAGAAGACCATGAGGCACCCCATCATTTAAACACAAATAAGTTCTAAAGATGGGGATTTCTTTTGAAAAAAACCCCATTAACGCTAAAACGGAGTTTCCCCTCATACATAATTAAGGAGTGTATATAAATGAATTTTTATATCGCCTCAGGATTCCAAAATAAACATCTTGTACGCTCTATAGCGAATGAACTGAAAAATTCAGGATGGCACCATACATATGATTGGACCCAAAATGAAAGAGCAGTTAATCAAGAACAATTAAGAGAAATTGGTCAGGCAGAGAAGAATGCTATAAAAGAAGCCGATGTCTTTTTACTTATATTAGATGGCGGAAATGGAAGTCATACAGAGTTTGGAATGGCGATTGCGCTAGAGAAAAAGGTATATATTTATCATAAAGGAAACCCGTTGCAAACAACGTTTTACCATTTGCCAGAGGTAAGTATTTTTGATGGGGATGCAGCTGAGTTTTCATCTTATGTTATAAAACATATGGAATAATAGCAACTACCTAAAAGGTTATAAAAGTGATCTTTTGGGTACAGTGATGATAAGAAAAGCCATAAAGGAGTTATGTTATATGAAATTAGAAAATGGATGGGAAACAAGTTTTTTAGAAGTTGTACAAAATAGTGAATTTAAGAAAGATGCACTTCTTAGCCAATTGCTTTGTGAGGATAGTGAAGAAGTAGAAGAGCTTGTTGACGATTACGGCTACGAAGAGATTATTGAACGCGAACATGATGATGAGTTAGCGGAAATTTTAGGAGAAGAACTTTTCAGTGAGATGGAGCGATACGTATTTTTATCTTCACAGCCAGAAGAAAAACTTATTTCATTCGTAAATGGATTAGGTTTTCATGTGTTAGATTGGATTGTGCTTCTTGAAACAGAATTTGGCATTGATAGTGCAAGTTTCACATCGGATGCAGTAAAAATGTTAGAAAAACGTTTTAGACAGTTCCCATACATAGAAGATAAAACGATTTTTGATATGACTTTTGGAGAAGCAATGGATGTATTACAATCTGTTACAGGATTACAATTGAAAGAAAAGATGAACATATAATGAAAAAGAACGTGAGGATATCACGTTCTTTTTTTACATAATAATAATTTTATCATCTAGTTTTGTCTGCCCAGTAAGAAGTGCGTTTAAATATTCCACTTGTCTTATACAAGTTTGTATATGTCTTTCGACCTCTTGTAACTCTGCTTGGTGATGTGTTTCAATTGGATGGATTTGTACGTTGAATTTTTCAAATTGACTACTATATGTTATTTCCGCATAGCCACTCATAATATCGGTTTCGTTATGAAATAAAAATTTCTTTGTTTCTTCACAGAATGATACATCCTGAAATCCATATACTTTTAATGCTTCAATTACTTTTTTAATCATGTTTGTATTCATTTTTTAACCCTCTTTACGAAGTTCTACTTATATATTATAACATAAAAAATTACATAGAAAGCGCTTCCAAGTGTGTTTTATTATAAACTTTACGTTTCAATCATAAAAATGAAACAAAGAAAAAATAATTGTAAAGAAGGAAGGACTCTTTTATTGTTTCGTCATATATATAGAGAAATAGTGCAATGAAAGGAAATTTTCTGAATTTGAGTTCGTATTTCCAATTTGAGCGCAATAAAAGAGGTGAGAATCTTGAACTTTGATATTGTAGGACAAAAAGCATATATAAAAGATGGACCATATCGAAACCGAATTGGAATTGTAAAGAAAAAGGAAAAACAATTAGAGACCTATTTTGTAATTGTAATTGGTGATCAAAGTATTGATGTAGAGCTAAAGGATATTGTTTTAGTTGGAGTAGATGTGCGGCAATTTCATGAATGGTGCGAGCAAAATGGTTATTTGTAAAAGGGACGGGCTGTGAGATAATAACAATAATTTTAGCAATATAAGAATGAGAGAATACAAGACTGTATTCTCTTTTTCAGTGTTTTAGGAGGCGAGAATGAAGTATAAAGAACAGGAGTTTACATTGGAGTTAAAAGAGAAGATTCAATGCATGGAAAATGAAATAGAGAGAATATCACTTAAACTTTTTAAAGATTATTCACATTTATACATAGAAAAAAACATGGAACTATTTATGGAACTCATCAGAGATAAAGAAAATCCTTTTGAAACAGGATATTATTCATCCATTTCGATAGCTGTATTAGATGAAGAAGGAGCGATGATTGAATTTTACACAGTTCCTATCTGGGAATGTGGTAATTATTTTTTAGGAGTGCCACTTCAAATGAGGGTTTGGGGAAGTAAGTTAAGTGGTGAACTTGTTGATGAATCTTATTGTGAGATAGAGGAGGAGTTAAAGGAGCGGTTGGAAGAGTTTTTACAGTTTGCAGATGAGGAATGATAATTAGCTTTTTGTTTATAAGAAATTAATAGTTATCAAAAAAATAAAAAAATGTATAATTTAGTTATATCTATACGTAATAATATACAGGTGGCGTTGTTATCATGGCTGAAGTAATCGGTAGAGCGTTATTCATAGTGTTTGAGATAATATGTTATGCCTTGTGTTTAAAAGATAAAGAGGAAGATGGAAAGAAATAAAAAAGGACGCTAACAACTTTATGTTAGCGTCCTTTTTGATTATGAAGCAATTTCACCAGTTTTTACATCGTCTTGATTGTACGTATCTTGATCTAATTCACCAAGCCATTTACTAGAAATAAGACCTGCTGTCATAGAACCACTTACGTTAAGAGCCGTACGACCCATATCGATTAATGGCTCAACCGAGATAACAAGAGCGACGATACCGATTGGTAAGTTCATTGTAGATAGTACGATTAATGCTGCGAATGTTGCACCGCCACCAACACCGGCAACACCGAATGAGCTAATTGCAACGACAGCGATTAAAGTTAAAATGAATTGTGGTTGTAACGGATCAATTCCGACAGTTGGAGCGACCATCATTGCAAGCATCGCTGGATAAATACCTGCGCAACCGTTTTGACCGATAGATACCCCGAAGGATGCAGCGAAGTTTGCGATTCCTTCTGAAATACCAAGTTTTTCTTTTTGTGCTTCAATATTTAATGGCATTGCACCTGCACTAGAGCGAGAAGTGAATGCGAAAGTTAATACAGGGAATACCTTTTTTACATATTGAATTGGATTTAAACCAGATAGAGCAATTAATAATAAGTGAATGATAAACATTACGATAAGTGCTACATAAGACGCTAAAACGAAATTACCGAGTTTTAAAATAGCATTTATATCGCTACCAGCAACTGTTTTCGCCATAAGTGCTAATACGCCGTATGGAGTAAGTCGTAAAATTAACGTTACCATTCGCATTACGATCGCATATGCAGCATCAAGCATCTTTTTAAATAACTCAGCTTGTTCTGGGTACTTTCTCTTTACACCGATAAAGGCAATTCCGATAAAGGCTGCAAAAATTACGACAGCAATTGTTGATGTAGGACGAGAACCTGTTAAATCAAGAAATGGGTTTGTAGGTAATAACTCTAACAATTTTTGCGGAATTGGTGTGTTTTCAATTGAAGTAAATTTCTCTTCTACTAATTTCAAACGAGCAGATTCTGCATCTCCTTGTTGTAATCCCGTTGCCGAAACATCAAATCCTGCGCTCGCAGCGATACCGACAGCTGCGGCAATTCCTGTAGTAAGAATTAAGATTCCAATAATAAGACCACTAATCTTACCAAGGTTTTTCGTTAATTGTAATTTTGTAAATGCTGAAATAATAGATACTAAAATAAGTGGCATAACGATCATTTGCAGCAATTTCACATAACCACTACCGATTAAGTTAAACCAGTTATTTGATTCGATAATCACTTTAGAAGTAGGCTCATAAATAAATTGTAATATAAGACCAAAGATAATTCCGACTCCTAAAGCAGTAAATACACGTTTATTAAAAGATACATGCTTACGTTGCATATAATACAATACACCAACTAAAATGAGCATGACTGCGATGTTAATACCGACAAGCAGTGTATTCATGTTGATTCCCCCTAATTCCAATATGTTATATAGAATATAAGTCAATAAAACCTATAAGTCAACTAGGAAATTGCGAGAATTAAAAAAAGATGGCAAATTTGCCATCTTTTAATGTCCAACTCCAGGGACAAGTAAAAACGTTGTGTACCATGTAAATCCAATGAAGAACACTGTTAAATACGCCCCGAATACGTATATATACATACGCTCTGTTAATTTTAAATAGCTTAAAAGTACGAAGAAACCTGTTTGTCCTAAAAATAGTAGTGCGGTCGAATGCATATCCCCTAAGTAAAACATAACCGAGAAAATTCCAGTCCAAAAGCCGAGAACGCGAAACATGCGCTCCATGCCATCTCCCTCCTTTTCTAGAAAAAGTAAAACCTCTCTTCATTATAGTTTATTTTTCGCACTATTGTAAATATTCATTCATATAAAAGAAAAGAAGCCAACTATAATTGACTTCTTCTCAGATAGGAAATTATAGTTGGACTTTATAGTTACAAGATTTACATCCGTCTAGCAGATTATCATTTCTTGTTAATTCCGCGTTCGGGAATAGGATTTCAAAAATTCCTTTCATCATATCTCCGTGCATATTACAAATTTCAGTCGGATGATGAACAGCAACTTCTTTAAATGGGCAATTGTGTACATCATAGAAAATTTTAGTTCCATCTGTACTTAATTCAAAAGCAGGAGATAAGCCAGCTGTTGAGAACGCTTCTTTTGCGATTTGAATTTTTTGTTCTATTGTTAATGCTTCTTCACTTACATTTAACTGATGCATATGTTGTTCCATTAATTCTTTACCAAATTGTTTTCCTGTTTCATAAAGTGCTTTTTCACCAGCTGCCCCAAGGCTAAGTAGTGAATTAAAAGCTACTTTCGCTAATAATTGATAATCGCGAAATGGGAATTGTAACTGGATGACATCTTGAGACAAGACGTATAGTCTGCTCGGTCGCCCGCCCTTTCCAGTTTTCTTTGTTTCTGACTTTAGCATATTAACATCTTCTAATTTAGATAAATGCAAGCGTGCTACGTTTGGATGAATGTTAAACTCATCTGCAATTTCTTGTACAGTTACGTAATTATGTTTTTGCGAAATATATTTATAAATGTAATAACGAGTTGGGTCAGATAATACACCTGTAATTTTTAAAGTTTGTTCCATGAGGATCTCCACCTTTATCACTTTATCCAAGATATTAACATTATAATACAGATAAACTTACATATAGGTAATTTCAGACAATAATTCGGAAATTGTTCATATTTTCACAAACATATTTTCCCTTTTTATTCTAGTGAAAATACAAAAGTACTAATTTTTCTTTTCCAGTTTTTCATGATATATACATGGTGAGGAGGGAAATTTGATGAATGGTGTCGAGCTTTTTGCGAATATGATTATGAAAGAAGCTTGCGGGGTACAAGCATCGGACCTACATATTGTACCCAGGCAAAACGATGTGGCGATTCAATTACGTATAGGGAAAGATTTAATTACGAAACAGTATATTGAAAAGGAGTTTGGAGAAAAGCTTGTTTCGCATTTTAAATTTTTAGCATCGATGGATATAGGAGAGAGGAGAAAGCCACAAAGCGGTTCATTGTATTTACAAATCGATGGACAGGAAGTATATTTACGCCTTTCAACACTTCCAACAGTATACCAAGAAAGTCTCGTTATTCGCTTACATTTACAGGCATCTGTTCAGCCACTCTCTCATCTTTCATTATTTCCAAGCTCAGCGAAAAAATTACTCTCTTTTTTACATCATTCTCATGGGCTACTCGTGTTTACTGGACCGACGGGCTCTGGAAAGACAACGACAATGTATGCATTATTAGAGGCAGTTAGAAAAAGACAAACACGTCGCATCGTTACACTTGAAGATCCGGTTGAAAAAAGGAAGGACGGCTTATTACAAATTCAAATTAATGAAAAAGCAGGTATCACATATGAGACGGGACTAAGGGCTATTTTACGTCACGATCCGGATATTATTTTAGTCGGCGAAATTCGTGATGAAGAAACAGCAAAAGTAGCTGTAAGAGCAAGTTTGACTGGACATTTAGTAATGACGACGTTGCATACAAATGATGCGAAAGGAGCGATACTACGATTTATGGATTACGGTATTACAAGACAAGAAATTGAACAATCATTATTAGCCGTAGCAGCGCAGCGACTCGTTGAACTAAAATGTCCGTTTTGCAAAGGGAAATGTTCTACTTTATGCAAATCAATGAGGCAAGTAAGGCAGGCGAGCATTTATGAGTTGTTATATGGATATGAATTGAAACAAGCGATTAAAGAAGCAAGTGGAGAGCATGTTATGTATAACTATGAAACATTGGAATCGGCAGTACGAAAAGGATATGCTTTAGGGTTTTTAGAAGAAGATGTTTATGTTTAAGAGAAAATGGAGTTTAAGCGATCAAGTGTTACTGTTGAAAAGGCTAAGCGAGTTATTAGAAAAAGGTTATTCACTTTTACAGGCGTTAGAATTTTTGCAGTTTCAATTACCTTTAGGAAAGAAAGATCAGGTACAGCGCATGATAGAGGGGTTGAAAAACGGACAAAGCTTGCATGATTCTTTTCATCAATTAATGTTTCATCCGGATATGCTAAGTTATTTGTTTTATGCTGAGCGACACGGTAATATTTCTTTTGCATTGCAACAAGGGAGTGTGCTTCTTTATAAGAAGGATAAATATAAGAAAGATATGATGAAAGTACTTCAATATCCTATTTTTTTAGCGTTTTTTTTAATGCTTATTCTTTCTGTTTTCAACCTCATTTTATTGCCACAGTTTGAAACTCTCTATAGTTCTTTACGTTCTACAACATCACCTCTTACGGAGCAAATTTTATTTATAATCAAATCATTACCTTACTTCATTTTTATCATTTTTCTTACTGTAATAATTGGGTTTAGTTTATATATGTTTTACTTTCGAAAACTTCCTCCTATTCAAAAAGTAAAGATTTTAATCCATATTCCTCTCATGAAAACATTTCTTATTTTAAATCATTCGCATTATTTTTCTGCTCAATTAAGTGGATTATTACAAGGGGGATTGTCAGTGCTAGAAGCTTTAATAGTAATGATGGAACAAAAGCATCATCCATTCTTTCAGTATGAAGCAACCAGGATTGAAAGACAATTAATTGCGGGAGAACAGTTACAAACTATTATTGCTAAAAGTGGTTATTACGAAAAAGAACTTTCTTATATTATTACGCATGGACAAGTAAACGGTAATCTAGCAACTGAGCTTGGGGATTATAGTGAACTTATTATTGAAAAGATAGAACGGAAAATTAAAAACATTTTAGTTGTAATTCAACCGATTTTATTTACATGTATCGGGGTTATAGTCATTCTTATGTATTTGGCAATGATTATGCCAATGTTTCAAATGATGAATTCAATTTAGGGGGATTTGTATGGAGAATGAGAAAGGTTTTACTCTTTTAGAAATGCTATTAGTAATGGTTGTTATATCTGTATTATTACTATTGATCATTCCAAATGTAGTTACACAGCGTTCCTCAGTGCAAGGAAAAGGGTGCGACGCATATGTAAAATCTGTAGAAGCACAAATACAAGTATATCAGTTACAGTATAATAAGATTCCATCAATAGATGCGCTTGGAGAAGGAAAGTATATTACTTCTAAAACATGCCGGAAAGGCGAATTAATCTATATTTCCGATGATGGTGCAGTATCTGTCGGGAAATCGTGAAGCAAAAAGGTTTTACGTTTTTAGAAATGTTACTCGTTTTATTTACTATTTCTGTACTGAGTGTTGTTACGCATTTTAATGTTACTTCATTATATGAAAAACAAAGAGTTGAGCAGTTTTTGAAACAGTTTTCAAATGATGTTTTGTATATGCAGCAGTTAGCGATTAAGCGTCAAAAACAGTATACGTTACGATGGTATAAAGAGAAAAATATGTATTATATTTGGGAATCGGAGACGGAATCTTTAATTGCTAAGAGAGAATATGATAAAAATATACAAATTGATTTGCATACTTTTCCAAACCCGATGACGTATAATTTGAGGGGAAATATTAATAGGGGTGGTACGATTTTACTTTCGTATCGAAATTACAAATATGAGATTGTATTTCAGCTCGGAAGAGGGAGATTTACGTATCGTGAAGTGTCAAAAAGGATCAGTAATGGCTGAGATGCTAGTAGCGCTAAGTTTATTAATGATGGCGGTATCGTTATTGCTCCCGCAAACGATATTGATTATGCAAGAAAGAAAAAATATACAAATGCGCTATAAAGCATTTGTATTATTAAAAAAAGAAGCAACCTTATTCGTGTATGAGAATGAGGAAAAGCGAATAAAAGAGCAAGTTATAAAAGGAGTTGTATATTACACATATTGGAGAGGAGATGAAGTTTGTACGATGTGGAATGATGTGAAAGGGAGAACGATGGAGCAATGCCTTTATGCAGAGAAAAAATAAATTAGAAGCGGGGTTCACATTAATAGAAATGATTGCGTGTTTGTTTCTTTTATTAATGTTCTTTTTACTTTTACCACGGCTTCATATTATAGGGATCGAAAATATACAGTCAAAAGGATTAAATGATTGGGAGTGGGATGTATTTTTAGAGCAAGTGCAAATGGAGTATCGTGAAGTATCAATGGGGAGAAATATAGTAATTGAAAATAATGAAAGTATTTTGCGTTTCCAACACCGTAATGGTGATGAGGTGACGTATGAAAAAGTGAATAGTAATCTTATAAGAAAAGTAAATATGCGCGGAAGGGAATTTATATTACAAAAGGTTGAAGCAGTTTCGTACAAATTAACACCTCATTTGCTATTTATATACGTGAAAGATATAAGTGGTGAAATATATGAAGGTGTTGTTATGCGCTATAGTGAAATTGGAATAGAAACATGAGAAAACAAGATGGATTTGCATTGCCAGGAACAATTATTTTGCTGGTTTTATTAACTTCTTTTTTGATGTATGAAACAAATATGTTACTTTCGGATAAAAAATTTTATATTGAAATAGAACAAAAATTTTTTATGGAGGAACTTGTTGATCGAGCTATTGCAGATATAAAAAAAGACTTACAGCAAAAAGAAAAGAATGATACATTTTTATTTCAGTATGAAAAAGGAAAAGTGAGTGGAAAATATGTCTTTGAAAATGATGTTATTATCATTTCGTTGCAGTGTGTTACGAAACAGAAAGTTTTTTATGTAGTGAGCTTTCGCTATAGGAAAAAGGATAATAAAATATTTGATTGGGTAGAAGGCTGATATGTAAATGTAATTGAGAGAATTGGATGTCAATATTTATATAAAATATATATAGAAAAACCATGTATCTCGATTCAAAAATGAGTCGAGTTTTTTATGGGGATGGATAAATATAGAAGGTTAAAGTTTAAATTTTCTCAAAAAAGAGAAGGGTGGGAAGAGTATGATATATTCATGCTATCCGATCATTTTTTTAAGGGAGATAGGTACATGGAAAATGAAAATCATATAGTTGGAAATAAAGAAATGACGATTTTTGATCACAAAGGCAACACGATTGTGACAGAGGATAGAGATGTACACATTATCTCAAGATTCGAAGAGCCTCTTATTGTCGTATTAGCAAATGTATTAAGTGATGAAGAATGCGATGAATTAATCAAATTGTCTAAAAATAAAATGGAGCGTTCTAAAATTGGTTCATCACGTAATGTAAATGATATTCGAACAAGTAGCGGTGCATTTTTAGAAGAGAATGAACTTACTTCGAAGATTGAAAAACGAATTTCATCTATCACGAATGTTCCTGTAGCGCATGGAGAAGGATTGCACATTTTAAATTATGCAGTGGATCAAGAATATAAAGCGCACTATGATTTCTTTGCGGAACATAGTAGGGCGGCGGATAATAATCGTATTAGTACACTTGTCATGTATTTAAATGATGTTGAAGAAGGTGGGGAAACGTTCTTTCCTAAATTAAACCTTTCTGTACACCCTAGAAAGGGAATGGCAGTATACTTTGAGTATTTTTATCAAGACCAATCACTAAATGAGCTTACGTTACATGGAGGGGCACCTGTTACGAAAGGCGAGAAATGGATTGCAACGCAATGGATGAGAAGAGGTACTTATAAGTAAAAGCAAGCTAGCTAGCTTGTTTGATTGTGAAAAAATAGTGAGTATGTTACGTTTTGTTCTTCATAGCATAAGAAGAACAAAACGTTTTTTTATTAAATAAAGTAACATCTTTCGTTATAATAACAAATAATAACGGATGATTGAGAGGGACGAAAATGAAGTCTATATACATAACTGGTTATATGGGAGCAGGGAAAACAACAATCGGGAAAGCGCTAAGTAAAGAACTTCATATGGATGTTGTAGACACAGATCACCAAATTGAAGAGAAGCAAGGAAAGTTAATTCGGCACATTTTTGCTGAAGAAGGAGAAATTGTTTTTCGTGAATATGAAAGTGAAATGTTGCGTTCACTACCAGCCCATAATGTAATTATTACAACTGGTGGAGGGATTATTGAACGCGCAGAAAATCGAAAGTGGATGAAAGAGAACGGCACTGTCGTATATTTATATTGCGATCCATATGTGATTGCAGAAAGGCTTCGTGAAGATACGACACGTCCGCTATTTCAGAAGAAAGATATAGATGCATTTGTAACGAAATTCGAATCGCGCCGAGCTTATTATGAAGAGGCAGATATTCATATTGATACGACAAATAAGTCTGTAGAACAAATTATGAATGAATTAAAGGGGAAGATTAATGTATAAAAAAGTGGACATACTAATCAAGTAGAGGTGATGATAATATGTCTACTAATGATTATGTTCGCTTTGTGACACAGCAATTTGTGTCATATATGGATGCTCCAAAAGAGGATAGAAAACAAAAGAAGGAACAACGCCGTGCAGAAAAAGAGCCATTCTTAAATAAATGGTTTGGTGTTATGCCGCTGAGCGCTGCTTTGTTTTATCGAAATGTAAAAGATAAAAGAAAAAAATCAAGCTAATTATTTTCTACGAGTATTTACGGTGAAAATACATTGGATTCTTTTGTGATAAGTATGTGGAATGAAAAATCCCTAGTGCAATAAGGCACTAGGGATTTTTTCTATTGTACAGACTCTTTTTCTTCTGTAACTGCATGTATTTTATTATTTACCCATACAAATCCTATTCCTATACAAATAGAAATTCCCCAACCAACAGCGGTCATAATAGCTCTCATTTCACCATATCCATCTACACCGAAAACAGAGATGAAATAGATTTTCAAGAAGCTTTTTAAAATAAATTGAAGACCAAAAAAGAGTGTTAAATATTGTAATGCTGGATATATACGGCTATCACGATAAAGTTCACGGCTTTTATCGCGATCATGACCTTGTAATGCTGCAATATCCGCAGCAAAATATAACATAAGTGGTTTTTTTATGAAAATTGAACATATGACGATAATACCGAGTACGATATGGTAATATGCATCATTCCATAACATTCGTTCTGCTGATCCTGATATTAAATCTACAGTTGTATTAGCGATGAGTGTGATTAAAATAAAGAACCCTGTCACGTTAAACTGTTTTTCCTTTTTAAACGTATACAGTGTATAAATAATCCCAGGGACAGATGAGATTAACATTGCGTAATAAGGATCGATATAAGGTTTTGCAAATTTCCAAATGAGGAATGGGAATACGAGATAAAAGACAAGATCTAATATAGCTTTTTTATTTTGATTCATATAGAGCCTCCTTAAGTCATACATATATTTTATAATATAATTTCTGAAAATTGTATAAGGTTTAATGGAAAAAGAAAAAGTATATCAAACTTTGGGGGATTAGTAGATTGAAAAAAATTGCCCCTAGCGTAGTAAGTTTTTTTAGTATATAATAAAGGAAACGCTTTCATTTTTGATTTGTTCACAAAATGGACGGAAAATCACATATTTACTATTGATATGTTGCTTTATAATGAAACTAATTAAATATACATGCATACAATATTGTGAAATAAATAACATAAATAATCTATATAAATGTAAACGTTATCAAAGAGAGAGGTGGAGACAATGAGTAAATTTTTCTTCAATCATAATCCAGCAACATTAGAGGATGGAAGGCTTGTTAAGTATGCTGAAATTATTTATGGAGAAGGTGGCCGTTCTGTATTAGAAAATTTAATGGTGAAGGCATCTATCAGATTGCGTGATCGTTATCCGAATAAATCTGACGAGCAAATCTCGAACCTCGTAAATCAAGGTATCCATGATATGTTTCAAAAATACGTGAATGAGTAAGAGTAGCTAATTGCTGCTCTTATTTTTTTGTATAAGGATTGTGCCTCTAGCTGAAAATAAAGGTGTATGTTGAAACATGAAAAAAGGAGGGGAAAAGATGAGCAATGGAATTGGGCGTTCAAAAGAGAATCTTCCGACTGATGCAAATCATGTAAGTGCGAAGGATCGTGCATATCAGAAACGTATGACGGAGAAAAAACAGCAAGAGCGTAATGCCGATAGAGAATAGGCTGGGAAATATCTTAAAAGAAGCTCCTTCTAAAGCTGAAGGAGCTTTCTTTAAGATAGAAAATGATTTGCGGTAATATAGAAGAGACCACCGTTTATAATTTGCATTGTAATGCGTGGTTCGTATTGTTCTTGTAATGCTTGCTTTTCAATTTCATAGCTTTCTGGAAGTTCATCGTTATCTTCGTAAAACCGATTTAAAAGGTCTAAATCGTGATTCCAACGCACTCTTGCTTCTTTTGCCCACGTATGGTCGTCTTCAGCTATTATACTTTTTAAAGCATCCTCTATACGTTGTAAGCCACTTTGTGGCTTAATGATAGGTGAGAGTGTAAAACAAAAATCAGGTATTTTCGGCGTGAGTTTGATCTCTGCTAAAGTGTCATGAAAGTTTGCAATCATTGTGCCAGAAATAAGATGAATACCGATGGAATGAAGTATGTCTTTTTTTCGGTCGCATTGATAAGATACTTTTATATTTACACCAAGCCAAGGATGTAGAGGGGTATGAGTTGCCCCACTATGTTTCACTTCCTCATATAAACGTATGTATGAACCTAGTTCTTTTGTTGTTTCAAAGATTTGATGCAAACGTGGTGAACCGTAATGAATAAGTTCACCATCATTTTCTTCATCCTCCGAATTTGTAAGGAGAGTAAGACGCATCGGATTAGGAATGCCTCCTGTTTTTTCGAGATAGTGCCAATAGAAAGGACGATTCATTAATAATTTGTCCATTTCAATTGTTAATTGTACATCTAATAGATGAGGAGAGTGCTCTAAAATTTCACAGTTATTCGCCTCGAAAAAGTTGTATAAGTAATTATGAATTTCATTTTGCTGCATAGTCTTGCACCTCAGCTTCATTGCGCTTCGCAAAATCGATAATAGATGTTAAATTTTCCATCTTGATTCGAATTTCACCTTCGCTTTTTGATTGCGCGAAAATTTCTTGAATATGCGCATCAATATTTTTCATGTTGATTCTCGTTAAAATTTCATCGAGTTCGCCGATTACACGTTCAAATAAATTAATTTTTTCATATAGTAGTTTTAAAATGTGCTCTTCAACAGTATGTTTTGTTGCTAAGTTATAAATGTGAACATCATTTTTTTGTCCTAGGCGGTGAATACGTCCAATCCTTTGCTCGAGGCGCATTGGATTCCATGGTAAGTCGTAATTAATCATATGGCTACAAAATTGCAAGTTAATTCCTTCACCGCCAGCTTCGGTCGCAATTAACACTTGTGCATGATTTTGGAAAAGCTCCTTCATCCAATCTTTCTTCCCGCGCTTAAATCCACCGCGAAATGGGACAGAGGAAATTCCATGTTGTTGTAAGAACCATTGTAAATACATTTGCGATGCTCTATATTCAGTGAAAATGATGACTTTATCGTCAATTTCTTTTATAAGCTCTAGAGCTTTATTTGCTTTTGAGTTGAACGGAATATGATTAATTTTATCCATCAGTACATCAATATGTGGGTCCTTTATGTAATACTCATTTTCTTTCTGCCTTTTTTCTACATGTTTTTTTAATGAATAGTAAACAGCTTCCCGACTACTACATGCCTCTCGTTTTAAAGTTAAGGATGAGAAAGCGGACGTGAAGGCATCTTGTCCTCGCCAATTTTCAATTTCATTATATAAAGCTTGTTCTTCGTCATTAAACTCAACGAATAATGTTCGTACATGCCTCTTTGGCCAATCAATCCCAGTATTATGACGTCTATTTCGAACCATCACTTTATTGATGAGAGCTTTTAAATCTTCATCAGATTCAGCTGAACGATTTTTTGAAGCATAATATTCTTCAAAATTAGATTGATTGCCTAAATGACCTGGTTTTAATAAAGAAACGAGGTTGAAGATTTCATCAATTTTATTTTGAACAGGAGTTGCGGTTAGTAATAAACAAAACTTCTTTTTTAATCGTTGTGCAAATTCATAGTTTTTTGTTTTATTATTTTTTAGTTTATGTGCTTCATCGATAATAATAAGGTCATACTCTAAATTTAAAACGATATCGCGATGTGGCGAACGTTTCGCAGTATCGATTGATGAAACGATGACATCAGCTTGTTCCCAAGAATAACTTTTCTTTTGAGCGACCGCAGGAATAAAAAATTTTGTGTTTAGTTCATACGCCCACTGAGAAACGAGGGAAGCTGGAACGAGAATGAGTACTTTTTTTACAAGTCCTCGTACCATATATTCTTTTAAAATAAGACCAGCTTCGATCGTTTTTCCAAGTCCGACTTCGTCTGCTAGAATCGCTTTACCATTCATTTGTTCAATGACATTTTGAGCGACTTCTAATTGATGCGGAAGCGGCGTGAAATGTGATAAATGTTTCGGTGCTTGCAATCCATCAAAAGTAGGGACGAGTAATGATTTCTCTGTTTTATAAGCTAAATGATATAAATCCCAATTTGTCCAAGGACCATCTTCATCAATTCGTTTTAAAAAATTATTTTGCCACGTTCGATCTACGGAAATATCAACATTCATTAAGACTCTCCCACCTTTTATAAACTAAAGTGATTATGAAAAAAATCTTTATTATAAGCCTTGTAATAAGGCGCTATCACACTTACTAAAAGTTAAAGAATAGGCAATGGTAAAGGGATAAATCCCAGAAGTTGTATTTAATAAGATTAAGAATAAAAAATTCTAAATTATTTTTTATGCTAGAATATTGATGAAATATAGCGAATAATGTTAGGATAATGGTGTGAAATGTGTGGAATCTTTCGTATTTTATCCAAGAAAGTAACTTTTTATTTACGCTTTCATAAAAAAATATGATGAGATTCCGTATATCCTTATCTTTTCAGAATGAAAATGTTTAGATATGGGAAGCAACTTTTATTGATTTGTCAGAGCATAAGGGGGAAAGAGCATGATTACATTACAACGTACACCGTTATTTGATGTATACGCGAAGTATGGTGGGAAAACAATCGACTTCGGTGGTTGGGAATTACCAGTTCAATTTTCAAGCATTAAAGAAGAGCATGAAGCTGTACGTACAGCGGCAGGTTTGTTCGATGTATCTCATATGGGAGAAGTAGAGGTAAAGGGTGTAGATAGTTTAGCATTTTTACAACGTGTTGTTACAAATGACGTATCTACCTTAAAGGTAGGAGGCGCACAATATACAGCTATGTGCTATGAAAATGGTGGCACTGTAGATGATTTATTAATCTACAAACGTGGTGAAGAAGACTATTTATTAGTAATCAATGCATCGAATATCGAGAAAGATTACAAATGGTTAGCAAGTCATGTAATTGGCGATACGAAAGTAGTCAATGTTTCTAGTGAAGTTGCACAGCTTGCAATTCAAGGACCAAAAGCAGAAGGCATTTTACAAAAAGTTGTGTCAGAAGATTTGAAAGAAATTAAGTTCTTTAAATTTAAAAACGATATTCTGGTAGATGGAGTTCCTGCACTTGTATCTCGTACAGGTTACACAGGTGAAGATGGATTTGAAATTTACTGTAAGAGTGAAGATGCTGCAAAACTTTGGGAGAAACTTCTTGAAGTTGGAGCAGAAGAGGGCTTAAAAGCATGTGGTTTAGGTGCTCGTGATACACTTCGCTTCGAAGCAACTCTTCCTTTATACGGACAAGAGTTATCAAAAGATATTACACCGATTGAAGCAGGAATTGGCTTTGCGGTAAAAACAAATAAAGAAGCAGACTTCTTCGGAAAAGAAACGTTAAAAGAGCAAAAAGAAAACGGTGCATCTCGTAAGTTAGTCGGCATCGAAGTGATCGAACGTGGTATTCCTCGTACGCATTACCCTGTATTTATCGGAGAAGAGAAAATCGGGGAAGTAACGAGTGGTACACAATCTCCAACGTTAAAGAAAAGCATTGGTTTAGCACTAATTGATGTAAAATACGCAGCAGTTGATACAGAAGTAGAAATTGAAATTCGTAATAAACGCGTCAAAGCAGTAGTTGTTCCAACACCATTTTATAAACGTTCAAAGTAACGGGGAGAGGGGTAGATTTCATGTTGCATCGTTATCTTCCAATGACAGAAGAAGACAAAAAAGAAATGTTACAAACAATCGGCGTTCAAACGATTGATGAGTTATTCTCTGATATTCCAGAGAGTGTTCGTTTTAAAGGGGATTTAAAAATTAAAGAAGCAAAATCAGAGCCAGAGCTTTTAAAAGAGTTATCTCAAATGGCTAGTAAAAATGCGAACTTAAAAGAATACGCTTCTTTCTTAGGAGCAGGCGTATACGATCATTACGCTCCAGTAATTGTTGACCATGTTATTTCTCGTTCAGAGTTTTATACAGCTTACACACCATACCAACCGGAAATTTCACAAGGGGAATTACAAGCAATCTTTGAATTCCAAACAATGATTTGTGAATTAACAGGAATGGATGTAGCGAACTCTTCTATGTACGACGGAGGTACGGCTTTAGCTGAAGCGGCAATGCTAGCAGCTGGCCATACTCGTAAAAAGAAAATTCTTGTATCTAGCGCAGTTCATCCAGAATCAAGAGCGGTACTTGAAACATATGCAAAAGGTCAACATCTTGAAGTTGTTGAAATTGATCATAAAAACGGTGTAACAGATTTAGAAGTATTACAAAGTGAAGTAGATGATACAGTTGCTTGTGTAATCGTTCAATATCCAAACTTCTTCGGACAAGTTGAAAAGTTAGCTGATATCGAAAAAATCGTTCATCAACAAAAATCATTATTTATCGTTTCTTCAAATCCATTATCATTAGGCGCATTAACACCACCAGGGAAATTTGGTGCTGATATTGTAATCGGTGATGCACAGCCATTTGGTATCCCAACGCAGTTTGGTGGACCGCACTGTGGTTACTTTGCAACAACGAAAGCATTTATGCGTAAAATTCCAGGACGTCTTGTCGGACAAACTGTAGATTCAGATGGTAAACGTGGGTTTGTATTAACGTTACAAGCACGTGAACAGCATATTCGCCGTGATAAAGCGACGTCTAACATTTGTTCAAACCAAGCGTTAAATGCATTAGCAGCATCAGTTGCAATGACTGCACTTGGAAAACAAGGTGTGAAAGAAATGGCACGTCAAAACATTTCTAAAGCACAATATGCAAAACGTCAATTCGAAGCGAAAGGCTTCACTGTGACGTTCGCTGGGCCATTCTTCAATGAGTTCGTTGTAGATTGCAAACGTCCAGTTAAAGAAGTAAATGATGCATTATTACAAAAGAATATTATCGGCGGTTACGACCTAGGCCGTGATTATAAAGAGCATGAAAATCATATGCTTGTAGCAGTAACAGAGCTTCGTACAAAAGAGGAAATTGACACACTTGTAAACGAAATGGGGGCTATCCAATGAAGAACCAAGACCAAGCACTTATCTTTGAAGTGAGTAAAGAAGGACGCGTAGGATATAGCTTACCCAAATTAGATGTAGAAGAAGTGAAATTAGAAGATGTATTTGAGAGCGATTATATTCGCGTTGAAGATGCAGAGCTTCCAGAAGTATCTGAACTTGATATTATGCGCCATTACACAGCGCTTTCAAACCGTAACCACGGTGTTGATTCTGGATTCTATCCACTTGGATCTTGTACGATGAAATATAATCCGAAAATTAATGAAAATGTAGCTCGTTTCGCAGGCTTTGCAAATATTCATCCACTTCAAGATGAAAAAACAGTGCAAGGTGCAATGGAATTAATGTACGACTTACAAGAACATTTAATTGAAATTACAGGTATGGATACTGTTACATTACAACCAGCAGCTGGTGCACACGGTGAATGGACGGGTTTAATGTTAATCCGTGCATATCATGAAGCAAATGGTGACTTTAACCGTACGAAAGTAATTGTTCCTGACTCTGCTCACGGAACAAACCCAGCATCTGCAACTGTAGCTGGTTTTGAAACAATTACAGTAAAATCAAATGAACATGGTCTTGTTGACTTAGATGATTTAAAACGTGTTGTAAATGAAGAAACAGCAGCACTTATGTTAACAAATCCAAATACATTAGGCCTATTCGAAGAAAATATTTTAGAAATGGCAGAAATTGTCCATAACGCAGGCGGTAAATTATACTATGATGGTGCAAACTTAAATGCGGTATTAAGTCAAGCACGCCCAGGAGATATGGGATTTGACGTTGTGCATTTAAACCTTCATAAAACATTTACAGGTCCGCATGGTGGCGGTGGTCCAGGTTCTGGTCCAGTAGGTGTGAAAGCTGATTTAATTCCGTACTTACCAAAACCGATTTTGGAGAAAACGAAAAATGGCTATCACTTTAACTATGATCGTCCAGAAGCAATTGGGCGTGTGAAACCATTCTATGGTAACTTCGGAATTAACGTTCGTGCATACACATATATTCGTTCTATGGGTCCAGATGGACTACGTGCAGTAACTGAGTATGCTGTATTAAATGCGAACTACATGATGAGAAGATTAGCACCATTCTATGATCTTCCGTTCGATAGACATTGTAAGCATGAATTTGTATTATCAGGTCGTCGTCAAAAGAAACTTGGTGTACGTACGTTAGATATTGCAAAACGTCTGCTTGATTTCGGTTACCATCCACCAACAATTTACTTCCCATTAAATGTGGAAGAATGTATTATGATTGAGCCAACAGAAACAGAATCAAAAGAAACGTTAGATGGTTTCATTGATAAGATGATTCAAATCGCTAAAGAAGTAGAAGAAAATCCAGAAGTTGTACAAGAAGCACCGCATACTACAGTCATTAAACGTTTAGACGAAACGATGGCTGCACGTAAACCTATTTTACGTTATGAAAAGCTAGCTCCTGTACAAGTTTGATTAGAATAAAAAAGAACTCGCTATATGCGGGTTCTTTTTTTTGTGCAGGTGGGATGAAAAAAGTGTTAAAAATTATTATTTTTTGTTTCATATTGCTGTAAAGAAGCAGTTTTATAGGTGATTTTGTTGAAAAAGTCGGTTTGATAAAAGTATTTATTTTTGTTAGAATTTTATTGAAATTAAGAAGATGTGATGAGGCAAAAATTACTCATTTTTATGTATATGTGAAAAAACGAGCAATACGGGGGTGAAAGTGTGGGATATCGATGTTATAGAATGGTATACCATTTAGAAAATGGAGAAACAATTAAAGATATAAAAGAATTTTGTTACCGAGACCAAGGGAAAGTGCTAGAAAGAGTAGCTAATCGTGTAATGGACAATAGAGAAGTGACAGCGATTGATAAACAGGGAACGATCATTTCAATAGCGTGTGAGGACATTGTAAAGGTGGAACTTGATTACATAACAGAAAGTTAACCTTGAGTCATATCGAATTATTCGATAAAATATACTGTTGAATGGTGAAGTGAGAAGAGAGGAGTTTATCATGGGTAGTACAAGACACTTTTATATGTTTATTTTAGCTTTTGTTCTTGTTGTGGCGTTAACAATTTATTTAATTGTTGATAGCAGCTGGTACAATACAGTTCATCCGGCATTCCTTCTATTTATGTATGTAGGAATTGCGGTTGTTAGTTTCGGAATGAGAGACGAAATGTTAGATCGCTTTGAAAAGTGATACATATACGAAAGACCAACAGGAAAATGTGGTCTTATCCCTGTCAAGTAGACAGTATGAAAAAGACTAAGCAGCCATCGAGATTCGATATTCTATCGGAGCTCGATGGTTGAGTCGTTTTTGGAACCGTTTATAGTTATAAAAGTAAATATACTCTTCAATTGCTTGTATTAAA
>NZ_AYMH01000006.1:0-2578 GCF_000633475.1 Bacillus sp. H1a
CACCACATCGCTATCAAGCTAAAATTTTATAGTACCCCCAGAACGAAATTTTGTGTTAACTTATAACAAAAAAATATATATTTAGAACGTACTACAACTTCTGTTTGGCTACTAAAGTATCTAAAAAGACAAGTTCAACGCCAACTCAGAAACTAGGTTTAACCGATAAACAATTTACTTTAAACGATATTCTATACTTTAAATAAGCTGGACAATCATCCTATTTTAAAAAGGATGATTTTTTTTAGAGGTTCCTGTGGAATTTTATGTTAAACTTAATATAAAGATTATGAAAATTCAATCTTCAACAAACGGGCAGGATTATTGAACAAGTTTTATGAACTTTAGTGGTAGCATCATTAGTGAAATGCTTTATAACAACTAATTAAGGAGGGATAGAATATGAGAAATAACTTTCAAGTCGTTGCGTTACAAGAGAAGGAGTTTAATAACCTATTTTTAATGAATGAAGAAGTATTAAAAAGTATCGGGGCAGTCAAAATAATAGCAAATCAAAATCCTGGATATCCTTGCAGGATAAGTTTGAAGGATGCAGAGGTAGGAGAAGAGGTAATCTTACTGAATTACCAATATCATAGTGTTAATTCGCCTTATAAAGCAAGTGGTCCTATATTTATACGAAAGGGAGCAACTACCGCTAAGCTAGATGTAAATGAAATTCCGCATATGTTACATCATAGGTATCTATCTGTACGCGGCTACAATGCTGACTCAATGATTGTAGAAGCAAGGGTTACAGAAGGTGTAAATTTAAGAGAAAATATAGATGAAATTTTTGATAATAAAGAAGTAGAATATATTCACATTCTTAACGCTAAACCAGGATGCTATAACTGCCTTGTTAATAGAGTGTGAAAAAATTGGAAATGCAAACTTCTATTATCCTATAAGGGGTAACACCAAATCGCTATCAAACTAATACAACAAAATCTCCCCTAAAATGAAAAAATACGCTATTCTTTCTGTAGAATCATAGGAAAGGATGGCGTTTTTGTATGTCTATTTCTGTATCCGATGAATTACAACTATTTGCTCAAGAGATTCAAAGCTGTTTATCTCCAAATATCTTACGAGATCTTGCTAGAGATGTTGGTTTTGTACAACGAACTAGTAAGTATCAAGCGAAGGATTTAGTCGCTTTATGTGTATGGATGAGTCAAAATGTCGCTGCGACTTCTTTAACTCAGTTATCTAGCTGTTTAGAAGTATCAACAGAAGTACTCATCAGTCCTGAGGGACTGAATCAACGATTTAATAAAGCGGCTGTCCAATTCTTACAACACATACTAGCTGAACTACTAAACCAAAAATTGGCCTCATCTATGCTCATTTCTTCTCCATATACTTCTGTTTTCAAGCGTATCCGTATTTTAGATTCAACTGCATTTCAAATCCCAGATCCCTTTTCATTCGTTTATCCGGGTGCAGGAGGATGCAGCCATACAGCGGGAGTGAAGATTCAGCTTGAGTATGATTTATTAAGTGGACAATTCCTTCATATTCATACAGGTCCAGGTAAACAACATGATCGAACCTACGGTTCCCTGTGTGTCCCAACTGTAACAGCGAATGATTTATGTATCCGAGATTTAGGCTATTTTCATTTAAAAGATCTTCAACATATACAAGATAAAAAGGCTTACTATATCTCACGTATCAAATCGAATACACGTATTTATCAAAAAAATCCTAACCCTGATTATTTTCAAGATGGCAGAATCAAGAAAGGTACAGAGTATATCCAGATAGATATGGAGGTTTTAATGAACTCTCTTCAACCAGGACAAACATGTGAAATATCCAACGCTTATGTAGGAATGAATGATAAAATCCCAACTCGTGTGATTGTTCATCGGCTAACAAAAGAACAACAACAAAAACGATTACAAGATCAAACTGTAAGAGAAAAAAAGAAAGGAATGAAGTATTCCGCTCGTAGTAAACGACTTAGCGGTATCAATGTATATATGACAAATACTCCTACAGATATTGTCCCAATGGGACAAGTACATGATTGGTATTCTCTACGTTGGCAAATCGAGATTTTATTTAAAACGTGGAAATCATTCTTTCATATTCATCATTGTAAAAAGATAAAACGAGAACGATTGGAATGCCATTTGTATGGGCAATTGATTGCCATTCTACTCTGTTCTTCTACCATGTTTCAAATGCGTCAATTACTTCTTATGAAAAAGAAACGAGAACTGAGTGAATATAAGGCCATATATATGATTAAAGATTACTTTCTTCTTCTTTTCCAAGCTATACAGAAAGACACCCAAGAGCTATCAAAGATTCTAATTCGCCTGTTCAACCTCCTACAGCAAAACGGGAGAAAATCTCATCGATATGAGAAGAAAACAGTCTTTGATATATTAGGTGTCGTTTACAATTGTACCATGTCTGATAATCAAGCGGCTTAATTCAAAAAAATGAAACCCATTAGGGCTTATTTCGCATGCAAATCTTTAAATTCCCTACACGTGGTCTTTAGAAAAAAGAAGCAACCCCTACTATGATTGACGTTGTATGAGCTTAGCTTGATAGCGATGGG
>NZ_AYMH01000007.1:0-6619 GCF_000633475.1 Bacillus sp. H1a
GCTCTGAACCTTTCACACGTCTTGCTAATACTCGTTGTGCGTTTGCTAATCGGTCTAACATCTGACGATAAAAGCGAGGATAATTGGCTTTCTCATCTTCGCTACTCACGTACAATTCAGCCATTGCGAAATCTAATCCAACCACACTTTCTACTTCTTTTTGTACAATCTCTTTTTCATATTCAGTCAAGATGGACACATAGTATTTACCAGTAGGTGTCATAGAAATTGTACATGATTTGATGATATGGTTTTGCGGTATCTCTCTATGTTGCTTCAGTCGTACCATTTTCAGTTTCGGTAATTTAATATAACCATGAAATAACATAATATTTCCGTTAACTCTATTCGTTGTATAGGATTTTCTACTTTTTTTACTTTTGAATGCAGGAAAATCACTTTGACCACTAAAAAAATTCTTATACGCAGTTTGCAAGTTTAATTGAGCGTTTGCTAACGCTAATGAATCGACTTCCTTCAACCATTCATACTCTGCTTTGTATTTCGCAGGAGTAAGTAATTTTTGTTTCTTTAGTTCTCCCTTGTTCTCTTTGTACTTTTCATATACTTCTTTCCGTTCAGCCAGCATTTTGTTATACACAAAGCGTACACACCCGAAAGTTTTACGTATCAGATAGGCTTGTTCTTCTGTTGGATACAGACGAAATTTGTACGCCTTATTATACTTTTTCATATCAGTTCATCTCACTTTTCGCCTTGATTTCCCATAAACTGTTTTACTTTATCTATGGCGAACCAACAAAGGTGATAACATAACATGAACACTGCGTCATTATTATCTAATTTTATTGTTATACCAAACTTTACCTCTTATAAGACTGACTATATCAGAGGCAAAATAAATAGAAAAAACATTTTTTTGACTACACCAAAACCTTTAATAAGGCGGCCGTCCAACTTTTATAACACCTACAGCCGGACTATTAAGCAAAAAATTGGCCGCATCTATGCCGATTTCTTCTCCATACACCTCTGTTTTCAAGCGTATTCGTATTATTTTAGATTCAACTGCATTTAAACTCCCGGATGTATTTTCATCGGTTTATTCAGGTGCAGGAGGCTGCAGCCATACAGCGGGGATAAAAATTCAACTTGAGTATGATTTGTTAAGTGGACAGTTCCTTCATATTCATACAGGTCCAGGTAAACAACATGATCGTACTTACGGCTCTCTGTGTGCCCCAACTGTGACAGCGAATGATTTATGTATCCGAGATTTAGGTTGTTTTCATTTAAAAGACCTTCAATATATACAAGATAAAGAGGCCTACTATATCTCTCGTATCAAGTCGAATACACGTATTTATCAAAAAAATCCTAACCCTGATTATTTTCAAGATGGAAGAATTAAGAAAGGTACAGAGTATATACAGATAGATATGGAGACGTTAATGAATTCCCTTCAAACAGAACAAACATGTGAAATAGCTGATGCTTATGTAGGAATGATTGATAAAGTGCCAGCTCGTGTAATTGTTCATAGATTAACAAAACAACAGCAACAAAAACAATTACAAGATCAAGCTGTAGGAGAAAAAAAGAAAGGAATGACGTATTCTCCTCGCTTTGTTTTGCAAAATTTTAACTTACTTTTAAAAACTTTGCAACAGAACCGAATTACTACTTACACAGACATGGTTTTATTGTTATATTTAAAATGTGCGAATTTGTAAAAGTATCAATAAGAACAATTATTAGTAATAGGAGGTTTTATTATCAACGGAAAACATCGTAACATTACCCTCGCAATATTAGGACTATATTCCGTTCTGATTCTCTACTTTATGTTTCTTGGTTTCGATAGATTGGGATTAAAATATATTAACCATGAATATGAATTCCAGTTAATTCCAAGTAGTATTCCTTTGAGCTTGCCAAATATGGTAGATAGGGAAGATTTTAATCTATGGTTTTTTAATTTTGGAAATTTAACAGCATTCATACCTTTTGGGGTATTAATTCCTATGTTATATCGTTGTAGCTTTATTAGATTTATTACTTCATTCTGTATTTCTATTCTTATACTAGAAGTCCTACAAATGGTTACTTTTCTTGGTGGCTTTGACATTGATGATGTAATTGTGAATGCAATGGGTGCTACAATAGGTTTTTGTGCATATAAAATAGGATTTCGCTCTAATAATACTTTGAAAAACTTTATTATTACAGGTGTAACAGCATTTATCTTGACATTAGGAGTACTTGTAGTTGTAGGTGAAATTAATAAATCATTAGAAAAGGAACAACAATCCCCAAAAAATGGAACCGTTATAGCGCTAAATCAACTGACAGAAAGTACTGGATATGTACCGAAAGTTAACAATTCCACTAGCTTTGAAGTGGCTCATAAAAAAATTGAACCTAAATTAAATATGTTTAGTAGTAAAGGGACAAATTCTCAGCAATTTAAATACTTGTTAAAAGGTAAGTATGCAAAACTTTCGGGATATCTCGGTATCCCTGATAGTGCTAGCAAACATTCCGGTAAGATAATTATTTCTATTGATGGAAAAGATGTACAAACCCTTCGATTCTCTGAAGAAAGCATATCTACATCCACAAGTTCTTTTAGGATAGAGTTGGCTAAAGCAAATGAACTTAGTATTAAATTTATTGATACAGATGCATTGCTATGGGATGTCAAACTTACAGAATGGAAAAAATAATGAATTGAAATCCACTAGTTTAGATACTAGCGGATTATTTTATATGTTCAAATATCTAATTGAACAATTCTAGCCCTGCCAAAAGTGTTTATGAAAGGATCTAGGTTCTGGCGCAAACCTCGAATGCTGTCAAAATATACACAAAAATATGAGAGTAATTATGAACGTTCAATCTTTACAAAGTATAAAAATACGGATTTTTATATTGATTTCCGAATGTTATATTCTCATGAGAATATAACATTCATGTTGGATTATCTACGTAATCATTTTTGCACCAAAACCAATTATTTTACTTTATTGAACTACACCCACTTAAGACTCTAACGACCTGTTTAAAGTGGGGGATTCCTACGAACACTAAGACATCACGATAGCTTATAGAAAAACGATAGTAGTAGCACACGGCTACCAAAATAATATCTTTATTGAACTGTTTCCCTTTAAAATATCTTATTTGTGATTCTCCTTACTCTTTTTTCTAGAGGGTATTCTCATTTAGAAAACTTTGCACCAGAACCCTGTCCTCTAATGTTAAATCTTCTTTATGTTTAAATGTAAGTGAAATTATATTTTCCCCCTTCATCATGACTATAATTATCCAACCTTGATGTTTTCCTTATAATTCTTTAACTTTTCCCCTAGTTAACTATTAATTTTTACACTAGTAATATCGATATACAAGGAGAATCGCAGGTCCTGGTGTACACAATGACAATATTTTTTGCACCAGAACCAAAAATAAGCCCAAAGAATTAAATAATTCTTTGGGCTTATTTTTAAAGTTAGGAAGTTACATTCTTTCTTCCTATAAATAATCTCACAGAACAGGACCATCGACATGTAAAGCGACAGACACTTTTCCAAATCCGCAGGATTTCAAAACATTCGTCATGCCTCACGTATAATAAAAGGCATCGAAACCATTCATACCCTGTATAAAAAAGACAGAGTCTTCAACCAAACTTCGCTTTTTCGACGTATAATGAATTACAGAAATTATTGATGACTGCAAAAAATTTGTCTTCCTCAACCATAGATCTTTTACACTTCAGTTAATTTTGCAAAAGAAGTTAATAAAACATATCTAATTATTGATTCACCGCTTTGGCTACAAGTGCTGCGTATGCTTCTGCACCTACTTTGGTTAAATGCACACCATCAGGTGCAAAGTAGTCTCCCTTTCCAGCACTTGCTGCATACCAATCAACTAGAGTTATATTCGAATATTCAGATTCTAACACTTTTAATTTCTCATTCACGATTGATTCCCACGGACGTGGTACCCTCGTATTAATAAATATCATTTTACGTTCATTCCCAATCAATTTTATTAATGATACAAGTTGCTCAGTAGTAAAGGCTCCATTTGTACCTAATCCAATAATGACATAGTTTCCTAAATCCCCTTCATTCTTTAACTGTTCAACTACAGGAATCGCTTTTGACAGCTGGCGACCAATTTGTGCATCAATCTTAATATCCGGAAAAGTATTTTTTAAATACGGAGCAATATCAATCATAACGGAATCGCCTATTGCAGTAACGGTGAGAGCATCTTTAGGTTGCGCAGAGTTTACTTCTTTTGATTCTTCTTGATTTTGAGGCGTCTCTTGAGTTGGATTTCCCCAAACTGCAACTGGATGTTTCGCCGGTTGTATTTGTACTGCTTCCACCTTATCTAGTTGAGGATTCCCCTTAGCCTTACTAACTTTTGATAACCCTAAGACGGCTATCGACGAAACGAATAATGCACAAATTAAAGCTAACTTAACACCTAAAGCGACATTTTGAAGTCTTAAATTCTTAAACTGAATGTTTCGGAGCGCACCTTGTCGGATTGGTTTTTCAATAAACTTCCATGAAATTTGCGCAATCATTATAATCAGAAGAAATTGAAAAATTGCTCTTATTAGTGAAAAATCTCCAGCATTTACTTTTGGAGTCGTCAATGTAAGAATTGGATAATGCCAAAGGTATATGCCATACGACCTTACCCCTATCCAACGTAAAGGTCTAAATCGTAAAAATTGAGCGATACGGCTAGCTGGATGAGCAAGATTTGCCACTAACAATGCTGTTGCAATTGATAAGAGAACCATTCCTCCATTGTATAGAAACGGATCATATTGATTAGTCTTCCAAAACATAATCAAAATAACAATAAGAGCAGTTCCTCCCACTGCATCAAGAATGAGACGCGCCTTTGGAATAATTTTATTTGCAAGCCTATTGCTTGGCCAAAGTAAGGCAAGTGCCGCACCAATGAGTAAAGAAAAGGCCCTCGTATCTGTGCCATAATAGATTCTGCTCGGATCAGCTCCAGGTTCATACAAAATTGCCATCGCTAAAGCTGAAGCAGCAGCTCCCAGACAAATCAATAAAATCATACGGGATTGTTTTTTTATGTAGTAAAATCCTAAACTAATGATAAATGGCCAGACCACATAGAATTGTTCCTCAACTGCTAACGACCAAAAATGATTCAATGGAGAAAGCTGGTTAAAATTATCAAAGTACGATAATTTATGATAAATATACCACCAGTTACTAACATAAAATAACGCCGCTAATGAATCTCCACACATTTTTTCAAGTAAAGAGCTATGAAAAATTGTAATCCATGCAAACGTTATAACGAGCATAACAAACATTCCTGGAAGCAATCTCCTTGCCCTACTAAGCCAGAATTTCTTCAAATCAATTCTCTTATTTCTCTTCCACTCCATCGCTAGAATATCTGTAATTAAATAACCTGAGAGTACAAAAAATACAGCAACCCCTAAAAATCCTCCAGGCATCCAATTAAAATTAATATGATACAAAATAACACCTAGTATAGCTAAGCCCCTTAGACTGTCCAATCCGACCATATAACGACTATTTTTTTTAAAAGGTTTAGTCACCTACAATCACCTCTATTTCTTGGAAATTAGGTTAATAATAGCGGTATAAATTTCTATTAATTCCCTAAAATCATATAAACTAAACTATTACAAACATCATTTGGGAAGGCTCTCTTTTTTATAATTACATGCACAGTAACTAACACTTTATCACGTTATCTGGTTCTGTTGTGAAAATTTTTATATTAGGTGTTTTTGCCCATCCTCCCGAAAAAGGGGGTTCTGGTGCAAGCCTCGAATGCTGTCAAAATACACACAAAAATATGAGAGTAATTACGAACGTTCAATCTTTACAAAGTATAAAAATGCGGATTTTTACATTAATTTCCAAACAACTCATTCTCATGAGAATATAACATTCATGTTGGGTTATCTACGTAATCATTTTTGCACCAGAACCGAAAATCTTATGGATCATAAAGGATTTAAGAGCGAAGGGTGTACATAACAGCGCAGATAAGGTTGAAGAAACATACAAGTATATAACTCTAGCTAAATGAGGGAAGCCCTGCAGGGGATGCAGGGCAGTACTAAGATCATCGAGTTGTCGAGTTTATAAGAATTTCTTGGACTGCAATAAGTTTAACACACAATTTCCAAAAACTCTATATAAGGATGTTGCGAATCTGTGAACAAAGACAAACCTTCACTTGCCTGAATATTCAGATATCTAATAGTATCCCCCACCTAGCAAATGGGTTCCTGGATATTCCGATGCTCGAAAGCATCAAGAAAGGGGAATTGAGATGTTTCCATGTCTCGAACCAACATACTGCAATGATTTAGAAGGAAACAAGTACTTATGTAGATTTGAACATTATGAAGTGGATAGTCGTTTTGAAGGTGAACCGCCAGAATGGAAGATTGACATCATCGAATTAATGCCAATTATCCCTATCTATAAATGCTGGGGAAAAGGAATCAAAACAAAATAAAAAACCGCCCTATCCCTAGGACGGTTTGGAGAAAACACATTTAAAACGCTAACTACATTATACCAGGTTATGGTGCAAAAATCCCAAGACT
>NZ_AYMH01000008.1:0-3707 GCF_000633475.1 Bacillus sp. H1a
TACCTAAAGGGGATAATATCAGCGTGGGGCTATTTCCTAATGTGGTTTCTAAACATACGATGCGGTTTCAAAAGTGTTACTGGTAGGTAATGGAACACCGTACAAGCGATTCTGAGGCGGTTATCTTTTTCTTTATGGGCAATCTCCTTACTAAATGCAACGTACAGTCCCCATATAGATGACCTTCCCTACTGTTTTTTGCTATAATCGGATAGCTGTTCCCCTAGAAAAAATTTTCGGGGGATGAGGCACTAATTCCCTGTTCCGTCATGTCACGTATTTTAAGTTATGACACTTATCAAAATAAAAAAAGACAGGATACTATGATCCTGTCTTTTTGCTTGAGGTGGATATCGTTAATTTCTAAACAATTTTCAGTTTCTTTTTACTTTGTTATTTATAGTGCCGCTCCTTGCAGTATAACAAACGGAAAGGTATAATTTTTAGTTAGTTGTTTATTACTCAGACTTCCATAGGTTGCAGCCATTGGTGGTCTTTTTTTCATTATTTAACGGCCTTACTTCCCATTTCAATGAATGACCTCTTTTGCTCCTATTATTTTCTCTTACCATAGACTAAAATCCGCAAAAATCACGGTGTGCATCTAGTGCTAATTTTGAAGGGTGATTATTTGGATCATTCGGTAAATCGAAACTGGTTCCATGATACTTACCGTAATGACTTGATAGTAAGTTAGGGTGAACAACAACTGTCATGTTTGCAGAATCAACATAAATATATCCACGGTCCCAGAGAGTGTGAAGGTCTGCTCTAAGAGGTGCGCCGTTTTGAACACAGTTAGTATCAGGGCCAGTGTAAGGAAATATATGGGCTGCCTCAAGTGCTTGTTCTACATTACATCCAGATATCGGACAACGACATTCATAAGCATTCAATAAATCCTTTCTGAATGCAGGTTGTCCTTGGCGTTGAACAATTAGGCGAAGTGATCTTCTACGTTCATCGGTAATCGATTGTGGATCAAAATCCTTAACTGATCGATTTTCATTTACCATTACAATGTGTGCCAACATCTCTCCAGGAGAACTAGTCATTTCAGAGATTTTACCTGTCGGGGATGGACCAGCAAGAATAAAAAAGCCATTAACCCAAGCAACAGGCAGTGCAATGTTAATCTTATAACGTTTTTTTCGTCCTTCGGGGGATTGTTCGAGAACCACACCAACAGGAATTGAATTCTTCATATTAAGCGTTAAAGCACGATTATCAAATAGAGTATCTCGTGTGGTAACAGAATCGTCTCCTCTCTGGTGGTAGGCGTAGTACCACGAACCGTCTGGCATAATAACAGGTTCTTGATCGGGGTACTTTTCTTTTAAAGTTTCTTTAACAGAAAGAACGTAATCACTGTTTTTTGGTTTAAAAATTCCTTGACCTGGTGATACGATTGGTATTCCATTCACTTTTGGAGTATGCGGAACTCCTTCTTCTCCTGCATGCTCGACAAACCACGATAAAGCATGTTTGTGTTCCGGTGGTAGTGAAGCCAATAAATCTTGGATATTCATTCTTTTTCAAACTCCCTTCTATCTCAAAAAAGAGCTATTGTTTAATTGTAATACATCAGCGGTATATTGTTGTTATATCAATGTTTTTCGTCTGATGCAATTTGATTATAATATTAGCTCTTATAGTAGTCAAAAAAAGAAACTAAAGAATTATCGACAACAATTCTTTAGTTATGAAACCGATATTCGAAAGAAATATATACAACAAAAGCGAGGTAAAAAATTACCTCTCTTTTGTTTATACTCTCTTTATGTCAAATGACTTGATGTGATGCGTGAAAATGATCGTTCCATCAATTTTTATGTAGTGAATGTTTGCATCGGCAATATCGTGTCTTAGTCTGTTTCGTAAAATAGACCAACTCTCCTCATATATAACTTGTTGCATTTTCCCTCGTGATAGATGAAACGTCACTAAAAACTCTTGAAACTTCAAAATAATTCCCCCTTTGTTTTGCATCTCGTCTTCATCATAGTTCATAAGAATGTTGACTGTACAAACGCTGAATTTGAAGTTTGTAGGGGGAAGTTCGAAATAATCATATCTAAAGTGAAAAACCTGGTGATAGTTATAATGAAACTTGTGGTGATATTTTTTAGAAAGTTTCCCTCGTGCGGTGAAAGATATGGTGAAACTTGTGGTGATATTTTTTAGAAGGTTTCACTCACGAGGTGAAAGGTATGGTGAAAATAGTGGTGAACTTTTCGGTATGTTATCTTTTTTGGGGGGAGAAAGAGGCTTTAAACCAATGTTTTTGCTAAAAAGTAAACAAACATGTTCAATAATCACCAACGTGGTGAACTTTCTCTGACTAATTTTGATGAACTCTGTTAGGGGTCTCGCCACATCGCTATCAAGCTAACAAAATAAAATCCCCCTAAAATGAAAAAATACGCTATTCTTTCTGTAGAATCATAGGAAAGGATGGCGTTTTTGTATGTCTATTTCTGTATCTGATGAATTACAACTATTTGCTCAAGAAATTCAAAACTTCTTATCTCCAAATTTCTTACGAGATCTTGCTAGAAATGTTGGTTTTGTGCAAAGAACCAGTAAGTACCAAGCAAAAGATTTAGTCGCTTTATGTGTATGGATCAGTCAAAAAGTCGCTAAAACCTCTTTAACTCATTTATGTAGCTGTTTAGAAGCATCAACAGAAGTGCTCATCAGTCCCGAAGGACTGAATCAACGATTTAATGCCACAGCCGTGCAATTCCTACAACAAGTGTTAGCCGAACTTCTCAACCAAAAGTTATCTTCAACTAAGATGCTCACTTCTCCATACGCTTCTATTTTCAAACGTATTCGTATCCTAGATTCAACTGCCTTTCAACTTCCCGATGTATTTTCATCTGTTTATCCAGGTGCAGGAGGATGCAGCCATACAGCTGGGATGAAGATTCAGCTTGAGTATGATTTATTAAGTGGACAGTTCCTACATATTCATACAGGCCCAGGTAAACAACATGATCGAACCTATGGTTCTCTATGTGCCCCAACTGTGACAGCGAATGATTTATGTATCCGTGATTTAGGTTATTTTCACTTGAAAGATCTTCAACATATACAAGATAAAAAGGCTTACTATATCTCTCGTATTAAATCAAATACACGTATTTATCAAAAAAATCCCACTCCTGATTATTTTCAAGATGGAAGAATCAAGAAAGGTACAGAGTATATACAGATAGATATGGAGGTCTTAATGAACTCTCTTCAACCAGGACAAACATGTGAAATATCCAACGCTTATGTAGGAATGACTGATAAAGTACCAACCCGTGTGATTGTTCATCGACTAACCAAAGAACAACAACAAAAACGATTACAAGATCAAACTGTAAGAGAAAAAAAGAAAGGAATGAAGTATTCTACTCGTAGTAAACGACTCAGTGGCATCAATGTATATATGACAAACACACCTACAGATATTGTCCCGATGGGACAAGTACATGATTGGTATTCTTTACGCTGGCAAATCGGCGTGTCCAGATAAGGACACATTATCTAGTTGGTGAAAGTCCAATCGGGAGAATAGACTCCACTCCCGTAGCCTGAGAGGCGCCATGAAGTGAAAGCGACACGGCGAAGCCCTCTGACATCACATGCAAAAGGCATGTGGGCAAATCTCCAGGTTGTAACGTACAGTGAACGTAGACGTAGCCTCGTTACACGCA
>NZ_AYMH01000009.1:0-5834 GCF_000633475.1 Bacillus sp. H1a
TCGTGGAACTGAGAAGCTCCCACTTCAAGCTTTGCTAAGTGGTGAGTAGTTCACATTAAAGGTCTTATCCAAAGTTGAGAAAAATCCACATATCCAAAATATTTCATCTTAATATTCGTTAAATCTGATGAAAAAGGAATTTGACGTGTATCATAGTATAAGGGAATCATAATAGAGGATTCTATCAGTTCTTTTTCAAGATTCTTATTTAATGAAGCCCACTCCTCAAAATGTGTGTGTTTGTATTTAGAAAGGTGTTTTTTTAGTGATTTATTTGTTTTTAAAACCTTAGCCAATGGCGAATATCTAGCTGTTAAAAAATAATAAAATGATATCTCTTGATTCATCTCAAATACTTCACCATGAATAAAGAGATCGACTTGTTCATTAAGTTTTTCATCCCTAAGATAGTTTTCAAATGGAACCCATTTAACTTGAAAAGGTATATTTTCTTTTTCTAAGATATTCATTAACCATTTTGTTGTCGCTTCTGTATACTGAGTAGCTTTTATAATAAGTGGTTCTTTAAATTCGGGACGTTTTCTTTTTGGAATATTGACTTGATGATCTATGTCTTTCAAACAGCTTTTAATATTTGGGATTTTTTGAGAATCATATTCATGAATATGATTCATATTGTTAGCGATAATAGAATGTAAGTAATTACGAACATCTATGTGTTGAATTGACGAATTACGCCAAGCATTCATAATTATAACACCGAAACCTGAATTCCTTTCTACTTGAAAGGTAGAATCACTTTTATGGTATTGGGAAGATTGATAAATATTATCAAATTCTAGAGGGACCTGAATGAATTCTACTGTATCTAGCAAAGGTCTTTCTTGAAAATAATCATGAAATGCTATCAATGATGTTTTCTCCTGGTTATTCTCTCCTATATAAAAACCACCGGTTCCTATGATTTGGTCGTTATTTTCTTTATAAATGCTTGTATTTATCATGCATAACATTTGTAAACAATAACTACAACTATCTGGATAATGTATATCAATAATTAATGGTGATACAATCTCTATTTTTTCTATGGGTGCCCATAAGTCTTTATAGTATTTATGACTACGTAGTTTTGAGAGACATAGTTTCACGTCAGCCGCTGTTAAGATGGATCCATCATGAAATTTTATAGACTTTTTTAAATATAGTCTAAGCTTAGATTGAGTTAAATCCCAACTGTGAGCTATTTCAGGTAATATGTTTCCCTTTTCATCCATATAAACAAGTCGATTGAAAACGTTCGCAACAATATGTGCACTATGTACATCGGCAGCCTCGAGCGGGTGTGTTGTTAAAAAGGGCTTTCTTCTAGGAATAATTAATTTATCATCCGAATTATGTATATAGCCAAATTTTGAATGAAACTTAGTCATCAAGCGTAGTTTACTGTTCGGAGACCAATTATATAGTAAATATTTACTGCTTTTTTCAACAGGCTGTTGATCCATAATTTCCATTACTTGTGACTCATAGATTTGTTCTATATTTTTCAACCATTGAAGAGAGGAGGAATTTCCTCTGCCTTTTCCAGAGGTGAAAGTCAGCCAACCTTCATCCATCCATTTATGTAAGTAACGTACTGTTTGCTTTGCACTTAAATTTAAAAAATCTGCTAGGTCTTGTATTTTTATATTTCCTGAAGAAAATGATTGCCATAGATTCAGTAAATTTTTATCCATTTTTCTATCTCCTTTTATAAGTGGACATGTTTTTCTGAATATGTCCATTTTTAGTTTGATAAGTCTAGTTTAATATAACATTAGACAAAAGGAGGAGATACGATGAATTGGAAAGACTTTGAACAAAATATAAAAGTACGCTTAATTACATCGTTTTTTAATCGTGCTGTTACATCAGCAGTAATGCCTTTCATGGCATTGTTTTTTGCTCAAGAAATAAATAAAGTATGGGCCGGGTTATTTTTAATCTTAACGGTTATTTTAAGCTTTTTTTCAAATTTAATTGGAGGTTACATTTCAGATCGCTTTCAACGAAAGAAAATTTTATTGTTAACTTCTTTTTCTAGTACTTTGATGTTTTTATTCATGACTTTAAGCTTATTTCCTACAGATAAGATGATTTGGTTATTTGCAATTGCTTATGTAGGTTTTATAATATCTAGCAGTCTTGGGCGCCCATCCATGCAAGCTATCATTATAGACTCAACTACACCAGAAAATCGAAAGGCTGTTTATACAATTGACTATTGGCTTATGAATCTTTCTATGGCAATTGGTGCAGCATTAGGTGGTTTTTTATACATTAATCACCAAAAAGAGTTGTTTATATTACTGACTTTTGTTTCTGCTACATTGCCGATTGCTTATAAAATTTGGCTAGTTGCAGAAGTTAAAGTGTGCTTAGAAAAAAGACATGGAAATATAGTACTTGATCTAATTCAAAACTATAAAGTTGCTATTCAAGATAGAGCATTTTTAAGAGTTGTAATAGGGTCTACCTGCATATTTGCGGCAGAGTTTTCTTTAAACAGTTATGTTGGTGTACGACTTTCAGAAACATTCAATCCAATAAGCATTGGGAACTTTGAAATAGTAGGAGTGAGGATGCTAAGTATTCTTAACATAGAAAATATGCTTTTAGTAGTATGTTTAACGTTTATTGTAAATAAATTTACAGATTGTTTAAGTGGAAAAAAAGCGTTACTTTTAGGTCTTGTGCTCTATGGTGTAGGCTATGTGACAGTAACATCTGCAAACACTTGGTACGTACTGATTATTTTTAGTTTCATTGCCACTGTTGGTGAACTTGTCTACTCCCCAATCAGAAATGCAGAACAAGCTAATATGATTCCGGCTGATAAAAGAGGGTCGTATTCAGCTTTTGCAGGTCTAGCATATATTGGCGCGGATCTAACTGCAAGAATGACTATTATCATTGGTGCATTTTTGGTTCCTACGATGATGTCCGTTTACATTGGTATCATTGCAATAATGGGGACATTCCTCTTATACACTGGACTGTTTGTTAGAACCAATATTCAATCTCAGGAAAGGTTGAATAAAATGTCATCATAATATAATACTTTAAATGAAAAAATACGCTATTCTTTCTATAGAGTTGTAGGAAAGGATGGCGTTTTTTATGTCTATTTCTGTATCTAACGAGTTACAACTATTTGCTCAAGAGATTCAGAGTTTTTTAATCTCCAAATACCTTACGGGGTCTTACTAGAGTTGTTGGTTTTGTAAAACGAATCAGTAAGTACCAAGCAAAAGATTTAGTAGCTTTATGTGTATGGGTGAGCCAAAATGTAGCTATGACTTCTTTAACTCAGTTATCTAGCTGTTTAGAAGCATCAACAGAAGTACTCATCAGTCCTGAGGGACTGAATCAACGGTTTAATAAAGCGCCGTCCTACTATTACAACACCTACTAGCCGAACTACTAAGCAAAAAATTGGCCACATCTATGCCGTTTTTTTCTCCATACCCTTCTGTTTTCAAGCGTATTCGTATTTTAGATTCTACTGCATTTCAACTCCCTGATGTATTTTCATCGTTTTATCCAGGTGCAGGAGGATGCAGCCATACAGCGGGAGTAAAGATTCAACTTGAATATGATTTGTTAAGTGGACAGTTCCTACATATTCATACAGGTCCAGGTAAACAACATGATTGCACTTACGGCTCTCTGTGTGTCCCAACTGTAACAGCGAATGATTTATGTATCCGAGATTTAGATTATTTTCATTTGAAAGATCTTCAACATATACAATATAAAAAAGCTTATTATATCTCACGTATCAAATCGAATACACGTATTTATCAAAAAATCCTAACCCTGATTATTTTCAAGATGGAAGAATCAAGAAAGGTACAGAGTATATCCAGATAGATATAGATATATCCCTATTTCTATAATTAAATATTTCCCTATATCTCCACTTTTGTTATTAGAAATGGAGGCATAGGGGAGCGTTTGAAAAATTACTGATTCTATTGTATGTACAGCATATCACTACTTTAACTTTCTTTGTAATATGGATATTTCCCTATTTCTATAATTGGATATTTCCCTATTTCTCCACTTTTGTTATTAGAAACGGAGGCATAGGGGGAGCGTTTGAAAAATTACTGATTCTATTGTATGTACAGCATATCACTACTTTAACTTTCTTTGTAATATGGATATTTCCCTATTTCTATAATTGGATATTTCCCTATATCTCCACTTTTGTTATTAGAAATGGAGGTATAGGGAGCGTTTTTGAAAAATTACTGATTCTATTGTATGTACAGCATATCACTACTTTAATCTTCTTTGTAATATAGATATATCCCTATTTCTATAATTAGATATTTTCCTATATTGTATAGAGATAATAACGTTCTTTAACTTTATCCTCAAAAAGGCAATAACCTCCCATAAAACAATATGATAGGAGGTTATTAAAGTTATTTAAAATTTGTTTTTATTGGTTTCGATTTTTGCAAAAAATAATGTTGTTTAATTTGAGAAACGAGTATTTCAAACATACATTACTGTAGCTTTGAAATAAAGTTTGATTAAAAACACCCCACAAACCCATATTTTACGGTAAAAAAAGAATCCAGTTTAAATCAAAATGGATTCCACTTTTGAGATTGAATATTTATCTTCCATAAAAAAGTTTGATCATTTTTGTGATCTTTCCGCCATTAAAGCACCCGTTTCTTGAATAACTATAGGTTTACCTCATATTTATCTCGTCCTACATCAACATAGGATTTTAATCAAACTTTTTTACATATTATCAATCTTTATTTTAAACAATCAGGCTTTTTGAAATTATAAAGACCTAAAATGAAAAAAGTTAGATAAATTAAGAGACCCGTTACTTTAAGTACATTTATTCACAATTCTCTTCTTTTAAACAAATTTCGATGAATGCAAAAATATTCTTTGCCTCAATAGCACGCCTTCCCCAGTCATGGTAATAGTATAAAACTTGTCCTGAAACCCCAACTTCAGATGGATCTGTATCAATGCAAAGATAATCCCCGCCACCATTTTCTGCAATTGGAATCCACTTAGAATTCCAAAGAGCTGGTTTAAGCTCTTTTTCAATATCTGGCTCTAAATCATCAGCAGGATCGAATTCTCCCTGTAAAAATTTCCAATTATTAATAATTTCAGAAGTAGGGGACAAAGTCAAATTCCTTACAAATGGATTCACCCCGGGTTCCCAAGTTTGTCCGTTATACACTCTGTAAAAGCTCTTCATTTCTTCAGGGAGTGTAACCCCCAGTGTATCCTCAATAAGTTGAAACTCTTTATCACTTGCACCTGGCTGAAGATTTAATGATTCTTTAAAGTTATCTTCAGAATTTGATCCTCTTTCGATAATACGTTGCCACAACCATTCAGCTTGATTTATCATGCTATTTATCCTCCTCTTACGTCTCAAACATAATACCTTCACTACAGGATTGTTTAGTAAATTTTAATCTTATTCAAAATCAAATTCTCATTTCTTCTTACACAAATAAATTTTACCATAAAAATCTATTGTTCTTGTTCAACTATCCTATGTTGTTGTTGTAATAATACATATTGAACTATATTTTCAATATCTGTATAACTAATCTAATATGTATAAGAAAAAAGGATATATGCTCATATGTTGAACATAATATCCTCTTATTAGTTTAGTCTATTTAATTTATAAATTATCAAACTTTGTTTTAACGAATTTACTGAAAGAATTCTCCTTCCTTAAGCGTGTGAAGGGCGATAGCCCAACGGTAGGTGGGAGATGAATTTTGGTTTGGCATAGCCAAAAACTTTTGATAAACTAGCTATATGAAGTTCTTTGA
>NZ_AYMH01000010.1:0-226043 GCF_000633475.1 Bacillus sp. H1a
TATGTTTCCTACATTTTCTTTCTTCACTTGCGGTGATACTATGTTTCCTACATTTTCTTTCTTTACTTGCGGTGATACATTTCCTATATTTTCTTTTTTCGTTTGCGGGGAAATGATGTTGTTAGGTTTCATTTTATTAATTTGAGGAGCAATTAACTCGCTTCCCTTTTTTATTACGTCTGAAATTTTATATTCTTTTTTCGGTTTAATCGGCGGTTGCGGCGGCTGCGGTAATACATTAACAGAAAATTTAGTGCTCTCTTTCGTAGTCGGTTTTGGTTTTTCTACTTTCTCTACAACAGGTGGTTTTTGAATGACAGGCGGCTTCTCAACTGGCTTTTCTTTTTGAATTGGTGTTTCTTTTTGCACTTCTTTTTGCGGCTTCACCTGTATTTCTTTTTGTGGTTTCACTTGCATTTCCTTTTGCGGTTTTACCTGCATTTCTTTTTGTGGTTTTACCTGCATTTCTTTTTGCGTTTGTTGCATAGCTGGTTGCTGTGTAATAGGTGCTGATTGATACGTAACTTCTTCTTCATCTTCTATTCCGAGTGGAGTTGGTGTTGATGCAAACTCTTTTTGCTGCACCTCTTTTACATATTGTTTCGGAGGCGCTGAACCCGATCCAGCCTGTTGTTTCACATGAACGCTGCTCGATGGTACTTTAATTTTCATCCCTGGCATAATAAGGTCTGGATTACTAAGTTGTGTATTTGTTTTCTTTAGCGTTTCAAAATCCACTCCGTACTTTTTCGCAATTTTCCAAAGGGTATCCCCTTTTTGCACGATATGAATTTTCAAATTTTCCCCCTCCTGTATAACTTATCTATAAGTAAAAACACTTCGAAGTAACACTTTCTAAAAAACTTAACTTCATCTACTTTTATCACTTCTTCTATTTTCAATATGGTTTGAAGTGGCATAATCATAAAAAAATCACAATGATTTCCTCAACACAATGTATGCCTATTTCACTCTTCTTATGATTGCATGCACGAAAAAAAGCAACGAGAGTCCCGTTGCTTTACACACGCTCTAACATACGATTCAATGCAAGAACCGCCTCTTTTGTTACTTGCTTATTTACACGAATAACATTGATTTGTTCTCCTCTTTCTATATTCTCAAGCGCCCATAACAGGTGGGGTAAATCAATCCGGTTCATCGTTAAACAAGGACACATAAACGGATTTAGAGAAATAATTTCTTTATCTGGATGTTGCTGAATAATTCGATTCACTAAATTCATCTCTGTACCAATCGCCCATTGACTTCCCGCTGGAGCTGCTTCAATCATATCAATAATATATTTCGTCGACCCTGCATAATCAGACGCATCAACAACTTCATAACAACATTCAGGGTGAACAATAATATTCATATCCGGATGGTTTTTTCGCACACTTTCAATATTTTTTACAGTAAAGTTTTGATGAACAGAACAATGGCCTTTCCATAAAATCACTTGAATTTCTTCTATAGCTCCATCGTACTCTAGTGAATCTGTATGCGGGTTCCACACTGCCATTTTCTCTAAAGGAATACCTAAATCGTACGCTGTATTTCTCCCTAAATGTTGGTCTGGTAAAAAGACGAGACGCTCTTTTTGGGTAAACGCCCAAGACACCATTTGTTTTGCATTAGAAGAGGTTACTGTTGCCCCTCCATTACGACCGCAAAATGCTTTAATCGCAGCTGTTGAATTTACATACGTTAACGGAATCATCGTATCCCCAAATAACTTTGTAAGCTCTTTCCACGCTCTTTCTGTTTGTTCAATATCTGCCATATCCGCCATAGAGCAGCCGGCACGCATATCTGGTAAGATGACAACTTGATCATCTGTTGTTAACATGTCTGCCGTTTCTGCCATAAAGTGCACACCACAAAATACAATATATTTTGCCTCTTTATTACTCGCTGCAACTTGTGCAAGTTGCAACGAGTCCCCTGCTGCGTCTGAAAATTGCACCACTTCATCTTTTTGATAATGATGCCCTGGAATAAATAGTAATTCCCCCATTTTTTCTTTAATTTCGCGAACACGCTCTTCCATTTCTAATGTAGACATCGTTTGATAACGCTCCGGTAACATTACTTCAATTGGCTGAACTTTCTCTAAAATACCCATTTACGATTCTCCCCCTCTAAACCACTCTCATTAAGACTCAATATTAAAACTAATATCAAGTGCTTTCACTGAATGTGTTAACGCTCCAAGTGAAATATAATCTACCCCTATTTTTCCGTATTTCGATAAATCTTCAATTGTAATGCCACCTGAAGCCTCCGTAACGATAGCACTCGGTACAAGTTTTGAAAACTCACGAATCTCTTCTGGCGTGCGGTTATCGAACATAATAACATCTGCGCCAGCCTCTACCGCTTCTCTCACTTGCGCCTCCGTCTCTGTTTCAACTTCTACTTTTACCATATGCCCTAATCTTTCTTTCACTGTCGTAACAGCCTTTGTAATAGACCCCGCAAACGCAATATGATTATCTTTAATCATGACCCCATCATACAAACCGAAGCGGTGGTTAAACCCGCCTCCGCACACTACCGCATACTTATCAAACATGCGCAATCCTGGCATCGTTTTTCTCGTATCACAAATACGCGTGTAATTGCTATCTAACGTAAGAACTGCTTTACGAGTCATCGTTGCTACACCGCTCATACGCTGAATGATATTCAATATAACGCGCTCCGCTGTTAATAAAGACGCAATAGGCCCTTGTGCCGTTGCTATAATTTCACCTTTTTCTACTAAGTCCCCATCTTTTTTATGGAGTGCAACTTCAATTTTTTCATCGATTAGTTTAAAGCCCTCTTCTATTACTAAACTCCCTGCAAAGACCCCTGAATCCTTTACAAGAAACGTTCCTTTCGCAAGTGCATTATCAGGAAAGATAAACTGAGATGTTACATCTCTTTCTCCTATATCTTCTAGAAAAAATCTATTTAATGCTTCCTTAACCTTTAACGTGTTCATAAAACCCCTCTTCCCCTCATTAAACAAGTTGTAGTTTTCTTCTCACTCGAATAATCTCTTTCCTTACTTTATTTCTTTCTGGATAATCACTGCGGTAATGACCACCAATACTTTCTTCTCTTTGTAAAGCTGATACTGTTATAAGCTCACAAACCGTTAACATATTAATAAGCGTTATCTCTTCATTTGTAAGTGCATCATATTGTAATATCATATTTTGCACACCGTACCTACTAAACCATCTCTTAGCATATGATAAACTTTTCTCAGTTCGTACAATCCCAACGTACTTCATCATGTATTCTTGTATTTCTTCTTTCAACGGTAAATCATTAAGAGCTATAAAGCTTTTTTCTCTCTCTTCTGATACATTTTTTCTTTCTTGTACTGGTCTAGCTAAAATATGTTTTCCTATTCTTCTTCCAAACACTAGACCTTCTAATAATGAATTACTCGCCAATCTGTTCGCACCGTGAACCCCATTACAAGCCACTTCGCCGACTGCATATAAATTTGGAATAGACGTCTCGCCGTCACAATTCGTCTTCACGCCGCCCATATGAAAATGAGCACCAGGTACGACTGGAATCCGATTTTCTTTTAGATTAACACCATTCTTTTTACATAATGATGAGACGGTTGGAAAACGCTGTTCAAAGTTTTGAATGGATGCAATGTTCAAATACACCTTTTCGCCTGCTAGGAGTTGTTCGTGAATAGCCCTTGCCACTACATCACGCGGTGCGAGATCTTTCCCAGGATGTATCTCCATCATAAAACGCTGTCCTTTTCCATTTATAAGGACAGCTCCTTCACCACGGACTGCTTCAGAAACAAGACCACAACATCGCCCGCCCACATATAACATCGTCGGATGAAATTGTACAAATTCTAAATCAACAAGTTCTCCCCCAGCTCGATAGATCATCGCAAGTCCATCGCCTGTAATTGTCTCATCATTCGACGTAAAGGCGTACAAGCTACCAATTCCACCTGATGCTAACACTGTATAATCAGCATAGTAGCGCTTCAGCTTCCCTTCACTATTTCGTGTTAAAGCCCCTATACATTTATTATTTTCCATAATAAAATCGAGCACCATTTCTTGCTCAACGACAGTAACGTATGGAGCTACTTCTTGAATTAAATGTTCTAATAAATTTTTACCAGTTGCATCTCCTCCCGCATGTAAAATACGACGTTTTCGATGCGCTCCTTCTTTACCAAGGTGGAGCCCTTTTTCATCCCCATCAAATTCCATCCCATTTGTAATCAGTTTACTTATTTCTTTCGGCCCTTCTTCAACTAAATACCGAACTGCTTCTTCATTGTTATAATGACAACCTGCCACTAATGTATCTTCAAAATGCCCACTCGGATTGTCATATGCAGCAACAGCTGCTGCAATTCCTCCTTGGGCTAAATGTGTATTGTTATTGCGTCCTGTTTTTTTTGTGATAATTATCACATTCTTTTCGTGACAAAGCTCTTTCGCAACACGAAGTGCCGCAACGCCACTTCCAATAATTAAGACATCTGCACTTGGCATAATTATTGCCTCCTACTTTACACTTTTCAACTGTCTTGACACCTATATTTACATAGTTTTAAAATAATGACAAGAGTTTTTTTACAATTCTTATTTTCACTACCATTCTAAAAACAAAAATTAATATCACTCTTACTGAAGAGAGGAAATTACATAATGATATATCTTGATTATGCAGCGACAACACCTATGAGCGAAGAAGCTTTAGAAACATATATACAAGCAACAAAGAAATATTTCGGAAATGAACAAAGTTTACACGATATCGGTGGAAGTGCCTCGTCTTTATTACAAGCTTGTAGAGAAACATTTGCAGAAATGATTGGGGGTAAAGAACAAGGTGTATTCTTTACAAGCGGCGGTTCAGAATCTAACTACCTTGCGATTCAATCACTTCTAAATGCTAGGAATGGGAAGCATATTATTACGACACCTATGGAACACGCATCGATTCGAAGTTATTTTCACTCCTTACAATCGCAAGGCTATACGATTACTGAAATCCCCGTTGATAAAAGCGGGCTAATTCATTTAGTAGATTTAGAAGCAGTTATTACAGAAGATACTGTTCTAGCAAGTATACAGCATGGAAACTCTGAAATCGGGACCGTTCAAAACATTGCAGAGATTGGAGCACTTTTAAAAAAATATAATGTTTTATTTCATTCGGATTGTGTTCAAACATTTGGTAAACTTCCAATAGACGTTACAGCGATGGAGATTGATAGTCTCTCTGTTTCAGCACATAAAATTTACGGCCCAAAAGGAGTCGGAGCTTGCTATATAAATCCGCAAGTTCGTTGGGAACAAATATTTCCTGGAACCTCTCATGAAAAAGGATTTCGCCCAGGTACAGTGAATGTACCTGGGATTGCCGCTTTTTTAACAGCCGCAGAGCATATATTAAAGAATCAAAAGGAAGAGAGCTTTCGTTTTAAACAATTACGATCTTATTTTTTAGAGCAATTACAAACACTTCCTCTAGAAATTGAAGTGGAAGGACATTCTACTTCTTGTTTACCACATATTATTGGGGTTACAATAAAAGGAATAGAAGGTCAGTATGCGATGTTAGAATGTAACCGTCATGGTATTGCCATTTCGACTGGAAGTGCTTGCCAAGTCGGTAAACAAGAACCTTCAAAGACAATGCTCGCAATTGGAAGAACGTATGAAGAGGCAAAACAATATGTTCGCTTTTCTTTCGGACATCACACAACGAAAGAACAAATTGATACAACTATTCATGCACTACACACAATTGGAAATCAATTTTATAGAGGTGTTAAATCATAATGAAACAAAATGATCAAAAAAAGATTTTAGGTGAAGAAAGACGACAGCTCATTCTGCAATGGCTTCTTGCTGCAAATGAACCGTTATCAGGAAGTGAACTATCTAAAAAAACGAATGTAAGTAGGCAAGTTATCGTTCAAGATATTTCCTTACTAAAAGCACGAAATGAACCAATTATTGCGACTGCACAAGGGTATTTATATTTAAAACCACAAGCGAAACAACAAGCTTTTGAACGTGTAATCGTATGCCAACATAAACCAGCAGAAGTACGTCAAGAACTTACAATGTTAGTTGACCACGGCGTTACGATTAAAGACGTAAAAGTTGAGCATCCTGTATACGGTGACTTAACAGCATCGATTATGGTAAGTAATCGCTTTGATGTAGAGCAATATTTACAAAAAATCGAAAACACAAACGCTTCTTACCTTTCTCAGCTAACAGATGGCATTCACTTACATACAATTGAAGCAGATTCTAAAGAAAAATTAGATGCAGCTTGCGATGCACTAGATCGAGCTGGATTTCTCGTTTATTAATGTACAGCACAGAGTTTTTCATCAATCTCTGTGCTTTTATTTTTTAAATGATATAATATTGTAATCAATTGTAAAGGAGATCAACTATGGGAATTGAACTCGTTCACTTTAGCATTGGCAAACCGAAACAAATGAAATATAGCGAAGATAAAGAAATGATTACTGGTATATGTAAAGAGCTTACAGAAGAAGCTTTTCTCTCAAAAGAAGGCTTCCGTGGTGATGATGTAGCGGATTTAAAACATCACGGCGGACCTGATCGTGCGGTTTGTGTGTATCCATATGAACATTACGCACTATGGGAAAAGGAATTTCAAACAACGCTCCCAGCTTCCACATTTGGCGAAAACATTACCGTAACAAATTTGTTAGAGCGTGATGTTTGCATCGGAGATACATATCAACTAGGCGAAGCAATCATTCAAGTGACACAAGCTCGCGTACCTTGTAGCACAATTTCAAAACGTCTTGGCATTCCAGGCATTTTACCACGCATTGTAGCAACTGGATATACCGGCTACTTATGCCGTGTTCTTCAAGAAGGTACCGTACGTAAAGATTCTAAAATTACATTACTAGAACGTCAACCGAGCAATGTTTCTGTTTCTTTCTCTAACGAAATCTATTTTCATAATAGAAAAGATAGAGATGGCATTGAGAAGATTCTTGCTGTCCCAGAACTAGCTGATGTTTGGCGTGAGCAGTTAGAGGATCGTCTTGCGAAGTTAATATAAAAAATCCCACCCTTTACTGGTGGGATTTTACTAATCTAGCACAAAGTATACTATTAAATGAAATTATATCAGCGATTCGACATGAAATATCGACTTACTGACAAATACCGACATACCATCCACCTCTACAACCAATAAGAAGAATAACTCCCCAGCACAGTAACAGAAAACCCGAGTGCTTCAAGTTCCATCGTTACGCCTGGCAATAATACATCATCATATGCTTTATCTACATCGATTAGGAAAAAGTAATTGCCAAGACCTGTTTTCATCGGGCGAGATTCGATTTTTGATAAGTTTAATTTTCTCCATGCGAAAGCTGATAACACTTGATATAGCGCTCCTGCATAATCCGCAGGTAACGTTATCATAAGCGTTGTTTTCTCTCCGCGGTTTTCTCCGTTATTTGGGAGTGCCGCTCTTTTTTTCTTATGCAAGACAAGAAAACGTGTATGATTGTTTTTATGCGTATGAATGTCACGCCTTACAATTGTTAATCCGTACTTTTCTGCCGCTGCCTCATTTGCAATAGCCGCAATTTTTTCTTCGGGATGTTCTTTCACATATTGTGCAGCTGCGCTTGTTGATGTCATATCTCGAACCGTTATGCCTTTTAATTCCTCATTTAAAAACTTATGACACTGTGCAATAGCATGTGGATGAGAATGTACAGCGTATACTTCTTTCCATGCTTCTTCATAATACGGATGCACAAGTAAATGTTGCTGAATTGGCACTGTAATTTCTCCTACAATAGAAAGCGGCTGCTCATGTACAAGATAGTCAACCGTTATATTAACCGAACCTTCTATGGCGTTCTCTAACGGTACAACCGCATAATCTACATTTTCATTTGCAGCTGCATCAATACAATCCGGAATCGTCCGATACGGTACATGCTCTGCTTCCGGAAAAAAACGACTCACCGCCATATTTGTAAATGTTGCCTCTGGTCCTAAATATCCTACTCGAATCATCGTCTTTTCCCTCTCTTTTTCGTTTTCTTACTGTTATACCATAATTTTTTATATTCTTCTATGTAAATTTCGAATATTTAAAAAAGACTAGTATTCGCTAGTCTATATGTTTTCTATATTCTCTTTGAGCGAAGAAGAAATAAATGATACATGCAGCAATATAAAACAGAATGAACAAGCATACTTTTCTTAATGACCCATCCATAAAGACAGTATTATGAAACGTATATAACGCAACTGCACTATGCATACTCCCTACTATAATTGGCGCAAAAAATAGCATACATAATTGCCAACGAGAAATCTTCCACACTTCTTCCTTCGTCATTCCAAGTTTAGAGAGCGCACCATACTGCTTACGATCCGATGAAATATTATGAAACCATTTAAAATATACGATACTACATGACGTAAGAAAGAATAATATACTAATGAATGAGCCTACAAATAGAGTAATATCACCGAACTCTTTCATATTCACATATAACTCCATATTACTTCGAAATGCATCATTTGTATTTTGTTTCATATGTTTCCGTAAATCTTCGTTTAATTCCTTCGTATTTTCGATATTTGGTAATGTATAACCTCTATATATCATTTTTTCAGAATCCGGAATTGTATTTGCTATACTGTTAAAATCTTCATCATTCATGACGAAAAACAGGCCATTAATGTGCGAAGGGTGATAGTTAAATTGCACCCCTTCTTTCTGACCATTAAATGCGAATTGATGCGTTTGATTCATTACTTGTAATTGAATCTCTTTTTGATTATACACATTCGGATGATTGTATTTATTATAATAAACAAGTGTAACTGTTCCTTTTTTAGGATGATACGTTTTCTGTTTTTGTTTTCTTGCCTCTTGATTGTATTCACTTTCCTTTATAAGCGGTGCTACTTCTGTTTCTCCTTTATTAGACTGAAAGGATGCATACACTCCAACAAAACTCATAGATTGAAAATCATCATACCCATATTGATGCAGTAATTTTTCAACCGCACCTTCCTCAAAGACTTCATGAGAAAAAGTACCTTTTTCTATGTAAGAAAACGAGTGCACTCCTCCATCTCGCCACATATCTTGCATGCTAGAAAAATATAAGAACACCGTACCTGTTGCCGTAACTACAAACGTTGTTGCCATAGACAGCATAAAGAAAAAGCGACCATTTTCCTTCATTCGATGTGACAATTGATTCACTATAAATAAATACGGATATGTATACATAATCTTTTTATTTCGTTTTATCATTTCTAATACTTGGGTAGCGCCATGTGTAAAAGAAAAGTACGTTCCGAAAAAGACAAGTATAGACACAGGAAAAAAGTATAACGCTATCGTTGGCATCGTTGCATTTAGCGCTAAGGCATACCCTATCCCTAAGCAAACGAAACCGAATAAACAAAGCCACTTTGATGTTTTTGCTTCTCTTTTATCCGTACGAAATTCTTTTAATAACCGAATTACTTTTATATTCCATATGCGTAAAGCACTTATAAAAGATAAGACAATAAAAACGACCATATATGTAACAAACGTTACACCAATCGCTCTCATATCAAATATGACAGGGAGTTCTTTCGGAAGGCGAAGTAACATACTAAACACCATAAAAAAGAGTTTCAAAAAGATCATGCCAAGCCCAATACCGAAAATATTAGCGAAAATCCCAATTAATATTTGCTCGGTCATAATCACTCCTATTACGTTAGACTTCGTCGCTCCCATTAACATATATAATCCTAATTCTTTCTTACGTGCTTCTATGAAAATAGAAGTAGAATACAAAATAAATATGACGAAAAAAGAAATAATTATAATGTTACATATGATAAGTCCCCAGCGTACATTTTGATACCACATCGTCTCTTGCATATACGGATGTACAATGACAGACATGTATGCATAAGAAGCAAATATTGCAAAACAACTACTTAAGAAAAACACTTTATAATTACGCCAATTCCCCTTTATATTTTGCATCGCTAGTTGCCGAATGTTCATCTACCGTCCTCCTGTAACTTACTACATAGGTAAAAAGCTAGAGGTTGCCCTAGCTTTTTACGTGTTTTAAATATCCTCTTTGAGCGATCATAAAGTAAATTGCAGAAGCTAAAATATATGCTCCAATTACAATCACACCTGATTTCCATAAATCGATATAAAGCATTTTTCCTAACGTATGAAGAGCAAATCCACTATGAATTGCACCGATCAAAATCGGGATAAAGAAGATAACGCCCATTTGTCGAATCGCAATTTTACGGATTTCTTTATCTGTCATGCCAATTCTTTTTAATGATTTAAATTGAATACGATCTTGTTCTTTATCGTTAAACCATTTAAAGTATGTCATACTACAAGCGAAGAAGAAGAACAATACTGCTACGAAGAAACCGATGAACATTGTAATTGCTCCGGATTCTCTTATATCTTTATAAGCAAACACTGAATTTTTCAGTTCTCCTTGCTTTTCTGGCGCAATTTCTTTTTTCAAATCTAGCACAAGATTTTCGGTACTTTTCCAATCTTCAATATAATACCCATAATATTTCGTCTTTTCTCCATCTGGTACGAGCTTTGCATATTTCTCAAAGTCTTGATCATTCACAATAATATATTCATCATCATTAAAAACAGAATATGAAGTTGGTTCATTTAACTGAACAGACTGTTTTTGCCCATTAATTGCAATTTCATATGGCTTCGTACGATCTATCTTCACTAGATCATTTGTCATATCACTCATGATCATCGTCGCACTACCTGGTGCATTATGAACTTCTCTAACTTCTTCCCTTTTTTGTTTGCGTACTTCCGCATTATATGCTTTCTCTGAAATAATCGCCGTTGGCACTTCATGTTCACTGTTAAAAAACGTTATTTTCTGTGTAGCAGGTAGTTTTACGTAGGTTATTTTTCGTGCATCTTCAAACCCATTCTTTTTTAATAATCCTTGTACTTTCTCCTCGTTAATAATGGTATGCGTATTTACACCCTTTTCTTCATATGAGATAGCATGTGGCATAAGGTCTACCGTTTTTGCACTCATATTTTCAAAATATACATAAAGCGTACCAACTGCTGAAGAAACAACCGCCGTAATAATAGAAATGACAAATAGAAAACGAGCATTATCTTTCATTTTATAAATAAGATTACTAAGGACAAACATATTTGGATACGTATAGAAAGATTGCTTTCTTTTTTGCAATGCTTTTAATACAACTGTACTTCCTTGTGTAAATAGTAAATACGTTCCGCCAATTGTCAGCCCTACAATCGGTAAGAAATACATCAGAAAATTCATAATTGTCACTTGGAAACAAAGGACGTATGCAGCAATGATACATCCTATACCGGCTACACATAACCATGTAAATGCAAAAGGCTCCACTTTTTGTTTTCTTGCTTCTCTTAATAAATCAATAATTTGCAAGCGTCCTACTGTCCAAACACTAAACAATGATAATATTAAAAAGAGAATAAAGTACACACCAGCTGTAATAAGAATTGCTTTACTATTCCACACAAGCGGAAGTGTTTTATCAACCTTTAGTAATACACTCAGTACTTGGAAAAACAGTTTTGAACAAAGCATTCCAATTCCAATACCTGCTACAATGGCAATACTACCTAACATCAATTGTTCTAATATAATCATTCTGCCAAGTTGAGACTTCGTTCCGCCTATTAACGTTAATAAGCCAAACTCTTTTTTTCTTGCTCGTAAAAACGTTGAATTTGCATATAAAATAAAGAGTGCTGAGAAGATGACTACAATATAATTCATCGATTCTAATCCTTTTGTAATCATCGTCCTCATACTAATATTACCGCTTACGACATCTGGATGATAAATGAAGGAAGCATACATGAAAAATACTACGATTGATAAACAACTACTAATAAGGAATGCTTTATAATTACGCCAATTTCCTTTTACGTTATTAAGCGCGAGCTGGCGAAAGTTCATGATATTCTCCTCCTAGCATCGCAAGTACGTCTAAAATTTCTTGGAAAAAGGCTTGCTTCGTTCTTCCTTTATGTATCTCTGAGAAAATTTCTCCATCGCGAATGAAGAGGATGCGTTCGCAATAACTAGCTGCTACTGGATCGTGCGTTACCATTGCAATTGTCACTTTCTTTTGCTCATGTAAATCTTGCAGAGCACCCATTAATGATTTCGCAGACTTAGAGTCTAAGTTTCCTGTTGGCTCATCTGCTAAAATTAATGTTGGGTCATGAATAATTGCTCTCGCTGCTGCCGCGCGCTGTTGTTGTCCTCCTGATACTTCATATACTTTTTTATTTAAAATTTCTTCGATGTTTAAAAACTTCGCAATTTCAAGTACTTTCGCATCAATTTCTTTTACAGATTTCTTCGCCATAACAAGTGGTAAAATAATATTTTCTTTAATCGATAACGTATCAAGTAAGTTGAAATCTTGGAAGATGAATCCTAAATGTGTACGGCGAAATTCCGCTAATTTTGCAGCACGCATTTGATTAATTTCTTCACCATTTACAAGCACATGACCTGAAGTTTGCTTATCAATTGTCGCTAATAAATTTAAAAGCGTTGTTTTTCCGCTCCCTGAAGGACCCATAATTCCTACAAATTCGCCTTCTTCTATTTTAAAATTTATATCATTTAAAGCAGTCGTCGCTACTGAACCTTTTGATTGGTACACCTTTGTTAACCCTTTTACTTCAAGAACACTCATTTCTAATCCCCCTATGTGTTTTCTTCTTACATTTACTATAAGAAAAATAAGAAAAAGAAACGAGTGATTTCCCTTACAAAACGTTTTGTTATCTTACAGTTTTGTCATTTTTCTCATTAGTGTATGATATTCCTCATCTTTTACAAATTGGAACGTAAACGTTGTCCCCTCACCTTCTGTTGATTTTACATAAATTCCATGATGTAAATTATCGCAAATTTCTTTCGTAATATATAAGCCCATTCCAGTTGCTTCCCTCGTTTTACGGCCGTTTACTCCCGTAAAGAACGGATCAAATATACGCTTCACATCTTGTTCTGGAATACCGATTCCATTGTCCCTAATATGTAGTAACACCTTTTGATCCTTCTCTTCAATTTGAAATTGAATTTCTTTTTTCTCTGCTTCTGAAATTTTTGTATACTTAATTGCATTTACAACAATTTGGCCCATAGCGATACTAAGCCACTTTCTATCAGACGCAATCATACAAGTCTCTTCTTCAAACATAAGTTTCGGAAATACAGAAGATTGAATGAACGACTTCCGATTTTCATTAATAATATCTCGAATGACATCTATAACATTTACTACCTCTACTTTATAATCCTTCGCAAACTGATCTAATCTTGCCATATGTAACGCTAAATCTAAGCCATTTAAAATACGGTTATTTTCTTCACGAATACTTTCAATCGTTCCTCTTGCTTCCCGGTGTTCCTTACCATATTTCTGTAACAATAATTCAATAACAGATACCGGTGTTTTCATTTGATGAATCCATTGGTTCATAAAAATCATTTGCTGTTGTTCTTTCGCATGCTGCTTATGAACTTCATTCATATATTGCTGCCTTAGCAACGTGAACGCTTCAACGACCATTTCTTGCTCTAATGTGTATGAAGCATCTATGAGTAAGGAATCGTGTAATGTATGTCCACCGGCAATATACTGTTCTATTCTTTTTAAAAACACACTTCTTTTTCGGTAATCGTAAATAAGGTATACACTAAACACAACTGTTCCTAATAAAAGTCCATATAGCCACGTACTCCAGTCCAATGACCTCTTTTCTAAAAGACTTTGTAACTGCAGTACAAGCCCAAATAAACAAAGGCTTATAATGTAAGAAAGGATTAAGGAAAAACGGTCTATGAGGTAGCTTTTAACCTTCATGCCCTTCGCCCCACTCTGTAAGAAGCGCATAACCGTACCCACGTTTTGTTACAATAGCATTTTTAATACCTAGTTCCTCTAGCTTCTTTCTTACACGCTTTACATTTACGGTTAATGTATTATCATCAACAAAAGCTACTTCATCCCATAAGGCCTCTAACAACTCTTCACGTGTTACGTATTGATTTGCTTGTTTCATTAAACATTCTAATAAATAAAATTCATTTTTTGTAAGTTCCGTTTGTTGACCTTTCCACTCTACTGTGTGCTGTGATGGGAATAATAACAATCCATTAACACCTAAACAGTCACTTTCCGCGGCCAAAGCATACTCACCGTATCCGCGGCGAAGTGCACTTTTCACCTTTGCCATTACGATATCTAAATGGAATGGCTTTGTAATGTAATCATCTCCGCCATTCTCAATCGCCATGACTTGATCCATTTCTCCTGTTCTTGCAGAGACAAAAATAATTGGTGCATTCGATACTGTGCGAATTTGGCGACACCAATAGAAGCCATCAAAATACGGTAAATTAATATCGAGTAACACGAGATGCGGATTTACTTTTACAAACGCATCTTTTATATGACGTAAATCGCTCGCTCTAAATGATTGATATCCATACCTTTCTAAATGCTCCTCTAATATCTCTGCAATTTTTTCATCATCTTCTACAATTAATATTTTATACATATTTCTTTTACTCCCCATAAAATATTCTTCTAAAATCACTCCTTTTTCTATTATAAATTGAAAATTTAATTAGTGGGGATTTTTTCCTATCTCCACTTATTTTTAACTAGTAGCCCGATTCCCACCTAACTTCTTTACATCCCCTAGTTTTGAAGTGGAGTTTTACTTTCCTCAAATAGTAGAATAAAAAAAGACCGCCGTATTTCGGCAGTCTTAATCGATAAATTCAAATTCATATTCAAGAATTTTTACAATATCTCCGTCTTTTGCACCACGTGCACGAAGCGCTTCATCAATACCCATTCCGCGCATTTGACGAGCGAAACGACGTATAGATTCATCACGTGAGAAGTCTGTCATTTTGAATGTCTTCTCGATATCGTAACCAGAAATAACAAACGTGCCGTCACTTTCACGTGTAATTTCAAATTTAAGACTTTCAGCATCAAATTTGTACATTACACTTGCTTCAGACTCCTCGACAACATCGTACATTGGGAATTCTGGTGTTGTTTCTAATAAGTTCGCTACTTCAAATAGTAAATCACGAACACCTTGTTTCGTTACAGCTGAGATTGGGAAGATTTTTACTTCGTCTCCCACTTTCTCTTTAAATGCTTGTAAGTTTTCTTCCGCATCTGGCATATCCATTTTGTTTGCAACAACAACTTGTGGACGCTCTGTTAAACGCATATTGTATTCTTTTAATTCATTATTGATTGTGACATAATCTTCATATGGCTCACGGCCTTCTAAACCAGACATATCGATAACATGCACAATTACACGTGTACGTTCGATATGACGTAAGAATTGGTGTCCAAGTCCGACGCCAGCGTGTGCGCCTTCAATTAGTCCAGGAAGGTCAGCCATAACGAAGCTGCGGTTATCACCAGTTTCAACAACACCAAGATTTGGAACGATTGTTGTAAAGTGATACTCTGCAATTTTCGGACGCGCTGATGATACAACAGATAATAATGTAGATTTACCTACACTTGGGAATCCAACAAGTCCAACATCTGCTAGCACTTTAAGTTCTAGAATGACATCACGTTCTTGACCTGGTTCCCCGTTCTCAGCGATTTCAGGCGCTGGGTTTGTCGCTGTTGCGAAACGTGAGTTACCACGGCCACCACGGCCACCTCTTGCGATTACAGCTGTTTGTTCATGCGTTACTAAATCGGCAAGAATTTGACCTGTTTTTTCATCTTTTACTATTGTTCCTGGTGGAACCTTTACGATTAAATCTTCTGATTTACGACCGTGCTGACCTTTACTCATTCCGTGCTGACCGCGATCAGCTTTGAAATGACGTTGGTAGCGGAAGTCCATTAATGTACGTAAGCCTTCCTCAACAACGAAAACAACATCTGCACCTTTACCACCGTCGCCACCTGCTGGGCCACCTTTAGGTACATACTTCTCACGACGATACGCAACCATTCCGTTACCACCGTCGCCGCCTTTTACATATATCTTGACCTGATCTACAAACATTATTTCACCACACTTTTTTCGATTGGTTGTAATATAACTGAGACTTCTTCGTCTCGTACTGTATAAGAAATGGAATACCATTTATTGTTTTGGTTCGCAAGCCACGTTTGTAGTTCTTCTACATTCGTTAGCTTTCCACGAAAATCAAAAAAGAAACGAGCATTCTCCGCGTCACATTCAATTGTGATACAAACATAATTTTCAACATATACGTCTAAACTATGCTGAAGCATTAAGAAAAATTGATCCGTCCATGTACATACAGTCTCATCTAAGTGAGATAAGTTATGTAATTCTCCTAATACTTCGTACTCCAATAAGCACGGCTGCTGTTTCCAATTATATGTTAAAATCCACTCTGAAAATAAAGGCATTGATAGCCCCATCAGATTGGATTCTTGTCTCGCTTCTTGGACAAAACGATCGATGAGCCTATGAATCTCTTCCACTTTTCCAAGGGAAAGGTTTCCTTTAACCATCTGCATACGATTGAGCCAATCATGTCTCGAATGACGTAATGCATCTATAATTGTCCATTTTTCATTCATTTAGATACCCCTTAATATAGAAAAACTCTAACCTGCACTCAGGTTAGAGTTTTCCGTGAGTTCTTATGCTTCTTGAGCAACAGGATATACGCTCACTTGTTTGCGGTCACGGCCAAGACGCTCAAAGCGTACTACGCCGTCAACTTTCGCGTATAAAGTGTCATCGCCACCACGACCAACGTTAACACCTGGATAAATTTTTGTACCGCGTTGACGGTAAAGAATTGAACCACCTGAAACCGTTTGACCATCTGCGCGTTTAGCACCAAGACGTTTTGACTGAGAGTCACGACCGTTCTTTGTACTACCTACACCTTTCTTAGATGCGAAAAACTGAAGATCTAATCTTAACATACGTTACACCTCCTGCACTTTTTCTATTAAACGGATATACTTTCCGTAATCAAGTTCGATCGTCTTAAGCGAAACAACCAATCCTTCTAAAAGTATCTGTGCTTTTTCTGCTGTATGAACGTCTAAATCATTAGGCAATTCATACGTTAAGAATCCGCCATCACTTCCGAGTTCAATAGTTGCCTGCACATTACAAAGTTCTTCCACTGCATTTATAGAACCAAACACAACCGCTGTAGTTCCAGCACAGACAAGGTCTTGTCCATGTGGCGCATAATCGGCATGTCCAGTCATTTTAAATGATTGGATACTTCCTAATTTCGTGCGACTTATCGTAATTTTAATCATGTTAACCAGAATTAAGCGTTGATAGCTTCAACAACTAGCTTAGTGTAAGGTTGACGATGACCTTGTTTCTTACGATTGTTCTTTTTCGCTTTGTATTTGAAAACGATGATTTTCTTAGCGCGACCTTGTTTTTCAACTTTCGCAGTAACTGTTGCACCTTCTACAACTGGGCTACCAACTTTAACGTTTTCGCCACCAACGAAAAGAACTTTGTCAAAAGTAACAGTTTCACCAGCTTCAACATCTAATTTTTCAATGTAGATTGCTTGACCAGCTTCAACTTTAATTTGTTTTCCACCTGTTTCGATAATTGCGTACATACTTGCACCTCCTCTTAATTACTAAGACTCGCCAAAAACGAGGTAGACATAAATGCCTTTAGGGAACCTGTCTTGTGCGGTTGTAGCATATAGCCGTTTAGGTGCTATAAACTATAACATAAAGATGTTATCATGAATCATTAACTATTGTCAACAAATGTTCTGCTAACTATTTTTTCCGTTCCATTATTTCTTTTTTACTTCCGAAACGAATTACCGCATACTTCTCTACATCTTCGTCTTTGAAATAAATTTCAAACGGAATATTTTTTTGTAATTCTTTTTGTAAAAAGATTTTTTGCACCTTTTTCGAGGCACCAATCAATACAGCTTCATCCTCTATATTACCATAAGTAATAAGTTCTCTCTCTAGCTCGTACGCGATTGTTTCATTAGACATAACGTAGCCTGTCGCTTTACAAGGTGCACACTCTTCTAATAATACGTCACGTAACGAATGTTTCTTACGCTTACGTGTCATTTCTAAAATTCCTAACTCAGTAAACCCAAGCACTCTCGTATATGTACGATCATCTTGTAAAGCTAACATTAAACTCTCTCTTACCTTCTCTTTATCTTCCCGTCTTTTCATATTAATAAAATCGATTAATATCATGCCGCCAATATCACGAAGTCTTAATTGACGAGCGATCTCTTCAGCAGCTATTTCATTTGTACGAAGTACTGTATCTTGTAAATTTTGTTTTCCAGTAAACTTACCCGTATTCACATCAATTACAGTCATCGTCTCCATTTGTTCCACAATTAGATAAGCACCATTTGATAGCCAAACAATTTTTTGAAGTGCTTTCTCGATTTCACGTTCTATTCCAAAATGGTTAAACATCGAAGATTTTTCATTATACAGGGAGACTCTTTCTTTTCCGACTTTTTCTTCTAATTCTTTTACTACACTTCTCGTATCTACAACTACTTTTTCAATTGTTTCAATTGGGTTCTCCTGAAATACACGATCTAAAAACGTCGCTGGTCGATGAAGTAGTAACGGTGCTTTCCCTTGCTCTTCTTTTCTTGTTAATTCTTCATATAGTTGTTGCAGTCGCTGCATTTCAGCTTGTATTTCATCGATTGTCCCTTTTTCAGAAGCAGAACGGAATATATATCCTCCTGTCCCTTCCACTTCAATATGAAGTAACTCTTGTCTTCTCTTGTTATTTTTTATTTTCCGAGAAACAGCACGCATTTCATCATACGGCATATACACGACATATTTCCCAGTAAATTCTATCTTCGCCGTTAATTTTGGCCCTTTCGTATCAATTGCCTCTTTCACAACTTGTACAAGTATCGCCTGCCCTTCATGTATGCGATATGAAGATGGTACATCATCGTATGAAAGATATGCATGTTTTTCTAATCCGATATTTACAAAGGCTGCGTTCATTCCAGCAATTGTTCTTACGATACGTCCAACATAAATATGTCCGACAATTTCCTGCTCTTCATTACGTTTCCATAATAGTTCGACAACTTTTTGCTTCTCTTCTATCGCAACACGCTTTTCCGAACCAGTGTAGTTAATATATAACGTCTTCAAAATTCTTTCCTCACTTTTCACTTCTTTTCCTTACAATATAAAAGGTTAGTGTCGTCGTCAACACTAACCAATTAATTCTTCAACAGATGAGGTTGTTCTTTTTTCAGCAAAATACGCATACAGCAACTCATTTTCATCCAATGTGTAGTGCTCTTTATATTTTCCATGAACGATAATAGAGTGCTTATATCCTCTGCGAAATTTTGTGAAAATCGTATATAAACGATCTTCTGTTTTCACCTCAATAGGTGCAATCTTTTCAATATCTCTTTTATTCCCATAATAACGTTCTAATAAAAAGCGCATAAATGCGTACCTTCTTTGTTTCCATTCTTGATATAAAGAAATCGCTAGAAAAACGAGTAATACCCACATCATAATGTTATTACTATTCCAAAGTAACTGCCATCCTAATATTACACTAAAAAAAACACATGACAATTTCATCATCTTTTCATGTGCTTGTAAATAAGGGAAACGATATGATAATACATTAAATAATACTTTCCCACCATCAAGTGGCCAAATAGGCAATAAATTAAAACCTAAAATGACAACATTATTCCATACAAAGAAATGATACAAATCATTAGTTACCCAGCCCGCTTGATACAAAATATAAGCAACCGCAATCATCCATACATGCTGAATTGGCCCAGCTATAACGACAATTAATTCTTCTTTTAATGATTTGTTCCCATGTTCTTCAAGCTCAGCTACGCCACCAAATGGCAAAAGCTGAATTTGTTTAATACGCCAATTATAATATGCCGCTGCAAAAGCATGCCCAAGTTCATGAACTAGAACGATACAAAATAATAATATTAACTCTTTAAAACGTGCCGTGAAAATGCCAATAACGATAATAACCCAAAACAATGGATGTACTGTAATTTTCGTTAAAACATCTCTATATTTAATCAAATGAAATCACCTGAATGGGATCGATAAATTTTTCATTCTTTTTTATCGCAAAGTAAAATTTACCGTTTTTATTATTTTCGTCACTATTCACCGTTCCGATTTTCTGTTTTTTTGAAACGTAATCATATAACTTCACTGACATATCGCTTAAATTTCCATACCACGATTCTGTACCGTCGGCATGTTGAATTTGAACTGTATTTCCAAGATCCTCTTTCTTGCCTGCAAAAATAACTACACCTTCATTTACTGACTCCACCGTTGCATTTGTAGCTGTTTGAACAAATACACCTTGGCCGTTTTTTTGAAATCCTTGCATCACCTTTCCAGAAGCAGGAATTGCATAATCTTTTTGCTGAATAGCCCCTTCTTTTTTCTCATTTGGAGAATAGAACACAAGAGGTTTTCCAAACTGCTTTTCATACCATTTCGATATAGTAGCAAATTGAAACTCTTCTTTCATAACCTTTTCTGTAACAGCTCTAGTACCATCAAAGGAAGGAGGAGCATTTTTAAATAAAATAGCGATTGAAAGAACTAATATTGCTGATAGCAAAACTTTGAAGAGAAAGACTTCTTTTCGAAATAGGGGATGAATTTCCTTTTCCCCTTCTTCAATAAATACCGTTTCGCTGTCAAAATCACCTCCAGCAAAATACTGCTCTTCCTCCATCCTTTCTTGCTCTGCTTTCCTTTTCGCAATCCGCTTTTTAATTTCTTCTACACGTCTATTCTTCATACTGTCTCCTTTCTTTAGTTAGCCTTATTCAAATAGAAACAGTTATATACAGTTTGTACATATGTATGAGCTACGGAAGAAAGATATTCATGCGAAGAAAAAAGAAAGCACTCCGCATATATGCGAAGTGCTTTTAACGGATTCCAAAGAAGTTTTTCATCTTTGTAAATACCGATACTTTTTCTTGTTCAAATGCTTGTAATGGTACATTCTCACCTAATAAACGTCTTGCAATATTACGATAAGCTAGCGCTGCTTTCCCACTAGGTTGCAGTGCTACAGGTTCACCTGTATTCGTAGCACGAATAACTTCATCATCATCCTCGACAACTCCAAGAAGCTCGATTGACAGTGTACGTACGATTTCATCTACATCTAACATATCTTGTTCATGAAGCATATGACTACGCACACGGTTAATAACAAGTTTCGGTGGTTCAATATCCTCTTTCTCTAAAAGCCCGATAATACGATCCGCATCACGCATTGAGGATACTTCTGGTGTTGTTACAACGATTGCTTTATCCGCACCCGCTACTGCATTTTTAAATCCCTGCTCAATCCCGGCAGGACAATCAATTAATATGTAATCATAATCTTGACGTAATACTTGTATTAATTCATCCATTTGTTCAGGTGTTACCGCCGATTTATCACTCGTTTGTGCTGCAGGTAATAAATATAGATCATCAAAACGCTTATCTTTAATAAGAGCCTGAGGTAAACGACAACGCCCTTCAACGACATCAACAAGATCAAATACAATACGATTTTCCAGCCCCATTACTACGTCTAAATTACGTAAACCGATATCTGTGTCAATTAAGCATACTTTCTTTCCAGATAACGCTAAGGCTGTACCAATGTTCGCAGACGTTGTAGTTTTACCTACTCCGCCTTTTCCAGATGTAATTACTATTGCCTCTCCCACAGCTATACAATTCCCCTTTCTAACTTTGTTAAATTAGGTCTAAGATGAGTGAGAAGTTGCAGGCGATCGACAACAATGTGATTGTTCTCATTAATATACGCACATTCCGCCGCCTCAGCTCCGACTTCTTTCTCTTCCGGAGCCCGCATTGCCACATCACTAATTCGGAGTTGCATAGGATTCATAATAGATGCAGCAATAACAGCTTCTGAATCTCCATTATACCCAGCATGTGCAATCCCTCTTAATGATCCCACAATAAAAATATTCCCCCCAGCGATAACCGTTCCGCCTGGATTAACATCCCCAATTAATAATAAATTTCCTTTTACATGTAACACTTGTCCAGAGCGAACAATTTTAGAAATAGGGACAATTTCTGTTTCTTCTTTCCAAGCTATTGCTTCCGCTTTTGTTATAACATCACTTTCAATAGAATCCACAACAAGGTTCTTCTTATTGCGAATTAACGTACGAATCTCTTCTTGTTGAACTTCTGTTAAATAACGATTTCCTACTTTAACATGCACTTCAATTAAAGAGCGTCCGTCACCATCATAGTAATGTGTAGAAAGCTTTTCGTCCAATTCTTTCAGTAATTCTGAGAATGAACAGCAATCATCTAAATGAAGCGTTATTCCATCTTTCGTCCCTTTTATCGTTACATTTTGTTGCTTTTTTTCTTCCACTAAAGTTCACCCCACCGATTCAATTCGACATAAAATTAGAAAATCCTTTTTTCTTTTTCTTCCATCGCTTTTGAAAGACGCACTAAATATCGTCTCAGTGGGAAACAAACTATTAATAAGAAAATTCCATTTAGCAATAAAGTAGCAAGGAGACGATCGGTGAAAAAGACATGCGCCGACATATGAGTACGTCCTAACAAAGTTAAAAATCCATACACATAGTACTCTAATGCTGCAATACCAGCTAATACGATAGAAACAACAATAAATAAATTCAATTGTAATACCTTCATCGCACTATAAACTAAGTAAGCTAAAATTGGATAAGCAAATATATATATACCGACAAGCTCTGTGTATACGGTATCAAATAAAAAACCAAACAATAGTCCGTAGTAAATCCCTTGGACCGGACTATAGTACACTGTAATAAAACAGAGCACAATTATAAAGAAATGCGGTGCTGCTATACTACCTTTCCAAAAAACCTCTGTTGGAACAACAGTAGCAAACATATTTTCAAATAAAAAAACAAAAAGGAGCAAAAGAGGAAGAGCTGCTCTTTTTAAAATCTTCATCATCTCTTCTTCCCCTCCTATTCTAACGGCGCTGTAGGCGTAGCGCGTTTGGCAACCGTAATATGCTCTACGTCATTTAAATCAGCAGCAGGTTTTACATAAGCTGTTTTTGTTAAACCGTATGGATCTGGCTGAACATCAACGATCTTCCCAATTACAAGACCTTTCGGGAAAATATCACCAAGTCCAGATGTTACAACTAGTTGATCTTTTGCTACTGGTGCATCAGAGCCAATCTTTGTGAAAAGAAGTAATTGTTTTTCTTTATCATAACCTTCAATCAATCCAAAGATTTTTTCTTGTCCTTGTACAATAGCAGAAACACGGTTTGTTCGGCTCATAGAACTTAACAACTCTACTGACGATGTAAACTGCGATACACTTTTCACTCGTCCAACTAAACCTTGTGAAGTGATTACAGCCATATCTTTTTTAATTCCTTGCTGTGCCCCTTTATCAATTCCAATTAAATCGTACCATTTATCTGGATTACGAGAAACAACAGTAGCTGGAATTTCAGTATAATCGCTATTCAACTCTTTTTTACCCGTTAACTCTTGTAATTTCTTTTTATCATCTTCTAATTGCTTTACGTCACTTGATAACTTTGCATAGTTATCTAATTTTGCTTTTAATTCTTTATTCTCTTCATACGTGCGCTTTACATCTTCTACGTTTTCGAAGAATCCGGCAACATAATTCGCTGGCTTTTGGAATACACGTTCTACAACACCGACAGTATCTTTAATAAACTGCTCTGGCCATGTTAAACTGTTCCGTTCTTTCAATGAGATTCCAATCAATGCCACGAGAAGAATAATACTAACTAACAAAACAATTAATCTTTTGTTTAAGAAAAACTGTGGCACGTTCACACCCTCTTAATTTCAGTGATTTTTATTTTGCAATATTATCGAGCAGCAGTTTTGAAAAGATCGATATTGTCTAATGCTTTACCCGTTCCAATTGCTACGCAATCTAATGGGTCCTCTGCAACAAGAACTGGCATATTTGTTTCTTCACTAATAACCTTATCCAAGTTACGAAGCAATGCTCCACCACCTGTTAATACAATACCACGGTCCATAATATCTGCCGCTAATTCAGGTGGAGTTTTCTCTAATGTATTTTTAACTGACTCTACAATCGCATCTACTGTATCTTTTAATGCATCTGCAATTTCTTCTGGTTGAATTAGTACTGTTTTTGGTAAACCACTTACTAAATCACGACCGCGAATTTCCATCGGCTCAATACCTTCTGGCTCGCCTGCAGAACCGATTTCTAATTTTAATGCTTCTGCAGTTCTTTCACCGATCATTAAGTTATAGCTTTTCTTAATGTACTGAATGATTGAATCATCCATATCATCACCAGCAACACGAACTGATTGACTTGTTACAATACCACCTAAAGAAATAATTGCAACTTCTGTTGTACCACCACCGATATCAACAACCATACTACCAGTTGGCTCCCAAACAGGTAAGTTCGCACCAATAGCTGCTGCAAATGGCTCTTCAATTGGATATGCATCACGAGCACCTGCTTGACGAGTCGCATCGATTACTGCACGTCTTTCTACAGCTGTAATACCAGATGGTACACATACCATTACATATGGTTTACGTGAGAAGAATCCATTTGATTTTTGAGCTTGTTGAATATAATATTTCATCATTGTTGCTGTTGTTTCGTAATCAGCAATTACACCGTCTTTCATAGGACGAAGTGCCACTACGTTTCCTGGTGTACGACCAATCATTTGTTTTGCATCGCTACCTACCGCAACGATTTGTTTCGTATCAGTTTGTAATGCTACTACTGAAGGTTCACGTAAAACTACACCTTTTCCTTTCACATATACAAGCGTGTTCGCTGTTCCTAAATCTATTCCAAGATCGCGAGTAAATCCACCAAATCCAAACATATCATCTATCTTCCCTTCTTATTTTCACGGACTCATTTTTCTTACTTTATATTTATAAAAACAGTACGTTTTTTATATTTGTATCCTTTTTATAGATAATTTTCTACAAAAAACTCATAAATCACATTATAAAACAAAATAAGTAAAAAGAATAGTCTTAAATATGACCTTTTTCCTTTAAACTCACGAATTTATGGTCACCTATTATGATATGATCAAGCACTTCAATTCCGATAATTCGACCACATTCTACTAATCGTTTTGTAACTTCAATATCTTCACGGCTCGGCGCCGGATCTCCTGAGGGATGGTTATGAAGACATATAATAGAGGCTGCTGCACGACGGAACGCTTCTTTAAAAACTTCCCTTGGGTGCACAATCGACGTATTTAAACTTCCGATAAAAATCGTTTGTCTATGTATAACTTGATTTTTCGTATTCAAATATAAACAAACAAAATGCTCCTGTTGTAAAAAACGCATTTCTTCCATCATATAGCTCGCACAATCTTCTGGACTTCGAATACTATATCTATTTTGATATTCTAAACGCACCATTCTTCTACCTAATTCAAAAGCAGACATAAGCTGCGACGCTTTTGCAATCCCAACACCATGAATGCTCATCAGCTCTTCTAACGTTGCATCTTTCAACATTCGTAAACCATCAAAATGATGTAAAATTTTATCTGATAATGCTAAAACTGTCTCTTCTTTAGAACCTGTTCTGAGTAAAACCGCAAGAAGCTCTCGATTTGATAAACTTCCAGCTCCTTCTAGCAATAAACGCTCCCGTGGCTGTTCCTCTTTCACAACATCACGAATACCGTTCATCTTTCCACCCCTTTTTTACGATTTCTCCCAAAGAAAACCCCATGCAATTTTACGCATGGGTTACATCGCTATCAAACTGTTTTAATTCACGAACAAGACGCGCAATTGGCAGTCCAACTACACTGTAGTAGTCCCCTTGAATATGTTGAACAAAAATAGCCCCTTTGCCTTGAATCCCATAGCTTCCTGCTTTATCAAGTGGTTCCTTCGATGCAACGTATACGTCAATTTCCTCTTCTGTTAATTCCCAAAATGTTACTTCTGTACGTTCATAAAAAGTTACCGTTTTCTCTTTTGATATAATTGCAACACCTGTGTATACTTCATGTGTTTTCCCCGATAATAATCGTAACATTTCTTTCGCCTCAGCCTCATTAGACGGCTTTCCAAGAATACGTGAATCATATGTAACAATTGTATCTGCACCTAGTACAACGTGATCACTATGATTTTCCGCCACGGCAGATGCTTTTTGCAAAGCAAGCGACATAACAATATCAGAAGGTGATGAATATGCACCAATCGTCTCTTCTACTTCACTAACAACAATTTCAAATGGCACATCAGCTAATTCAAGTAATTCCTTCCTCCGGGGTGATCCTGAAGCTAAAATAATTTTTCTCATATTTTCTCCTTCCTTTCTCATATGCAGCAGAACAATTCAAATCAATCGTATCAAAGGAATAGTTTCCCCACAAATTATAGAAATATCATTTTCTCTAAACAAAATAATGATTCTTTTTAAATACGATTATATTCTGCCATAAAGAAAGCACTTTGCTCTAAATTCAAAAGAAAAGAAAGAAGTATACATACTTCTTTCTCCTTCATCTCATTATCTTATTATTTTCCTTTTTGTGAAACCATTTTTTCGTACGAAAGTAATCCATCAATAATAACTTGATTTAATTTAGCTACAGATTCCTTATCGCTCTTTCCTTCCTTAATCGTTTGCATAGCCACAGATGTATACGTATAAAGCTTCTTCGCATCTTCACGCTTCATACTCTTCCCTTCCTTTTCAATGGCTTGCCATTCTTTTTCAATCGCCTCTACATCTTTTGAATTACTCTTTCCACTAGTTTGTACGGTGGACACATATTTTGTTAAATGAGTATATAATGGCTGCACTTTTGCTAAAAACCCACCTACTTCTTTATCATTTTTGAGTAATGCTTTATCTGTAATATCCCAATTCTTTTTCAAAACTGAAACGCCATCTTGCTTATACTGATCTATTAATTGATTAACTACCTGTTCATCACTCGCAACTCCAACAACTAGCGCATACTTATCACCACTTGGTTTCAAAGCAGCAATACCTCCATTACTTTTCCACTCTTCAAGAGCGGCCTGTCCCTTTTCTTCAGAAGAATAAAGCCCTCCTTGAACAAAAAATAATTTCATTGGTTCTAATGAAGCACCTACCTGCGCTTTTTGTTTTTCATCTCTTGGTTCTGCTGTTGGTTCTGTCGTTCCGCCCACCTTTTTTTCCTCATTCCCCATCTGCTTCGAAGTTGTTGCCGTACTTTCTCCTGTTGTCCCTTGTCCCGTTAGCAAATGAAGCATCCCCATTCCAAATGCCGTACCAATAATAATTGCAGTTGCAACTATTACGATTAGTGTATTACTCCATTTCTTTCGGTATTTTCCCATATGCGCTGCCTTCGCTTTTTGAAACGGCACGACATTTTGCGGTCTTTCACTTTCTACTACCATCCATTCAAACTCATCTTTCTTCTTTTCCTCATACTTCGCTTCTGTTCCATTTACTTTCACCGAGATTGTTCGTGATTGCTTGTCCATACACTCACACCTCACCTCTTATCGTTGTCCGCATCATATCATATTCATTTCACAAAAAAACGAGATATTTGTCAGAGGAATTCGCCAAATTACCCTATATAATTATCTTATATGTATGCATTTGACTTCATTTGTAGAACAAAAAACTAGATAGCAAATACTATCTAGTTTTTCTTGCGAATATATTTTCGAACTTCAGAAATGAAATATAGAGAACCTGTTATAATGAAGACATCATTTTCTCCTATCATTTCAATCTTCGTATCAATTGCCTCTTTCCAATCCTCAAAAATTAATTTTGATTCTTTTTGTGAATACGATGCAAGTTTGTCAGCAGAAATGGCACGATCAAAAGCGAATGTTGTAAAAATAATTTCATCTGCAATTGTTTCTAATTGTCCTACCATGTTATGCAATTGTTTGTCACCAAGAGCAGTAAATAAAACTATTACATTTTTATCTTTGTAATGTGACGATACGGTTTTCACAAGACTTTCAATACCTTCCGGATTATGAGCACCATCAATAATAACGTCCGGATTACTTTGTAACTTTTCAAATCGACCAATCCAGTACGCTTCTTGTAATCCAGCTTTCATTTCCTCTTCATTAATTAAAAATGATAAATATGTCCTTAAATACATCACTGCCATAAGCGCTACTGCAACATTTCCTACTTGATGACTCCCTTTCATTGAAATCCGAACATCTTCAAATGAGGCGAATGGACAAGAAAAATCAAAATGTTCCCCATCTTCATTAGAATGTTTATGTAGTGATGTAAACTGTTTGCCAAGTTCATATACGTTTGCATGATTTTCCTTCGCAACTCTTTGAATTACTTGCAACGCTTCTTCATCTTGCACACCAGTAATAACCGGTACACCAGACTTAATAATCCCTGCTTTTTCATATGCAATTTCTCCTAGTGTATTTCCTAAAATATGCATATGATCGTGACCGATATTCGTAATAATCGTGAGAACAGGATGAATAACATTTGTAGAATCAAATCTTCCCCCAAGTCCCGTTTCAAATAAAACAACATCACAGAAATTAACTTTACCGAAATAACAAATTGCCATTACTGTAATAATTTCAAACTCTGTCGCTTCCCCTAAGTCCGTCTCATCTAATTTTTCAACGACTGGCTTTACCATATTTACAAGTTCCGCAATCTCTTCATCTGCAATCGGTGTGCCGTTTACACTTATACGTTCATTAAATGTTTCTATATAAGGAGATGTAAACGTTCCTACCTTATATTTTGCACCTTCTAACATGTAGCGCATATATGTTAAAGTTGAACCTTTTCCATTTGTGCCAGCAAGATGAACACATTTTATGTGACGCTCTGGATTTCCGAGCTCTTCTAGCATCCATCTCATTCTTTCTAATCCTGGTTTAATACCAAACTTCAATCGGCTATGAATCCATCCTATCGCTTCTTCGTATGTATGTATCACGTATGTTATTCCCCTTTCAAAAGACAACCTTCATAATTCTATTATACGCAAAGAAAAGAGACTCACCAATATAGTGAGTCTCTGAAAAACATTTTTATTTCTCTAGGTCAGCTAGACGTTGACGAACCGCTTCACGTTTTTCTAGATAATCTTGCTCTTTCGCACGCTCTCCGTCAATAACTGCTGCAGGAGCTTTCGCTACGAATCCTTGGTTTAAAAGTTTCTTCTGTACACGTTCTACTTCTTTATCGAACTTCTCAAGTTCTTTTTCAAGACGCGCTTTCTCTTCATCAAGATTGATAAGATCAGCTAACGGTAAGAATAACTCTGCACCTGATACGATTGCAGTCATCGCTTTTTCTGGCGCTTGTAAATCAGTTTTAATTGTTAATTCACTTGGATTACAGAAACGCTCAATGTAAGAGCTGTTTTTCGTAAGTTGAGCTAGTACCGCCTCGTCTTTTGCTTTAATTTGCATTTGAACTTTTTTACTCATTGGCGTATTTACTTCTGCACGGATGTTACGAACAGAGCGAATGATATCAACTAGAAGGTGCATTTCTGCTGCCGCCTCTTTATCTTGTAAATCTTCGCGAACTGTTGGCCATGCAGCTACTGTAATAGACTCACCTTCATGTGGTAAGTGTTGCCAAATTTTCTCTGTTACAAATGGCATGAATGGGTGTAATAGACGCATCGTTTGGTCTAGTACGTAAGCTAAAATAGAACGCGTTGTTTTCTTAGCCGCTTCATCTTCACCGTATAGTGGAAGCTTCGCCATTTCGATGTACCAGTCACAGAAATCATCCCAAATGAAGTTGTATAATGAACGACCAGCTTCACCGAACTCATATTTATCCATGTTACGTGTTACACTTTCAATCGTTTCATTTAAGCGAGTTAAAATCCACTTATCAGCAACTGATTTTTCACCAGTTAAATCGATTTCTTCATACTTCATATCATCCATGTTCATTAATACGAAACGTGATGCGTTCCAAATTTTATTAATGAAGTTCCAAGTAGATTCTACTTTTTCCATGCTGAAACGTAAATCTTGGCCTGGTGCACTTCCTGTTGATAGGAAGTAACGCATTGCATCTGCACCGTACTTCTCGATAACATCCATCGGGTCAATACCGTTACCAAGAGATTTACTCATTTTACGTCCTTGCTCATCACGAACTAAACCGTGAATTAATACATCTTTAAATGGACGCTCGCCTGTAAACTCTAAACCTTGGAAAATCATACGAGATACCCAGAAGAAGATAATGTCATAACCAGTTACTAAAGCATCTGTTGAATAGTAACGTTTAAAGTCTGCTGCATCTTCATTTGGCCAACCAAGTGTTGAGAACGGCCATAATGCTGAACTAAACCATGTATCAAGTACGTCATTATCTTGATTCCAGTTTTCAATATCTGCTGGCGCTTCTGTACCTACGTATACTTCACCAGTTTCTTTATGATACCAAGCTGGAATGCGGTGTCCCCACCATAATTGACGAGAAATACACCAGTCATGAATGTTTTCCATCCAGCGTAAGTATGTGTTTTCAAAACGTTCTGGTACGAACGTTACTTTTTCTTCTTCTTTTTGTTGAAGTTCTACCGCTTTTTCTGCAAGTGGAGCCATTTTTACGAACCATTGTGTTGATAAGTAAGGCTCAACAACTGCACCGCTACGCTCACTATGACCTACTGAGTGCATATGAGGCTCGATTTCTACTAATACGCCAGCTTCTTGTAAGTCTTTTACTAACTCTTTACGGCATTCGAAACGATCCATACCGTTGTACTTACCGGCTTTTTCGTTCATCGTTCCATCTTCGTTCATTACTAAAATACGTGGTAAGTCATGACGGTTACCTACTTCAAAGTCATTCGGGTCATGAGCTGGTGTAATTTTTACAACGCCTGTTCCGAAGTCTTTTTCTACGTATTCATCAGCAATAATCGGAATCTCACGGCCTACGATTGGAAGTGTAACTGTTTTTCCGATTAAATGTTTGTAACGATCATCTTCTGGATGTACTGCTACTGCTGTATCACCAAGCATCGTTTCTGGACGAGTTGTTGCAAGACGAATGTGACCAGAACCATCTGTTAACGGATAGTTCATATGGTAGAACGCACCTTGAACTTCTTTATGAATTACTTCAATATCAGAAAGAGCCGTGCGTGTTGCTGGGTCCCAGTTGATAATATATTCACCGCGGTAAATTAAGCCTTTTTCGTATAATTGAACGAATACTTTATTAACCGCATCAGATAAACCTTCATCTAATGTGAAACGTTCGCGAGAATAGTCTAGTCCTAAACCAACTTTCCCCCATTGTTGACGAATGTGAGAAGCGTACTCTTCTTTCCATTCCCAAGCTTTTTCAAGGAACTTCTCACGGCCAAGATCGTAACGTGAAATACCTTCTTCACGAAGTTTTCCTTCTACTTTCGCTTGTGTTGCGATACCAGCATGGTCCATTCCTGGAAGCCATAATACATCGTAACCTTGCATACGCTTTGTACGAGTTAAAATATCTTGAAGCGTCGTATCCCAAGCATGACCTAAGTGCAACTTACCAGTTACGTTTGGCGGTGGGATTACGATTGTATAAGGTTGTTTCTTTTCATCTCCTGTTGCTTCGAAATATTTGCCTTCAAGCCACCATTGATAAAGGCCTTCTTCAACGGACATATGATCATATTTAGTTGGTAAATTCTTTTCCGTGTTTGACATTATTTTCCCTCCTTAAAATAAAAAATGTCCCTCATCCAAAAAAGGACGAGGGACATCGCGGTACCACCTTTATTTACAAACAAATTCAGAATTTGCTTATACTCTTAATTTGATAACGGACAAATCCGTCTTTTCCTAATGAGAATCATTCCGTTCAGAAAAGATGCTCCAGGGCTACCTTCTAACATAACTATCTAGAGAATCTCCCAGCTAATGATTCCCCTCTCTGAAGACGTTTCATGTTATACTCTTCCCCTTCAATGCATTTATATGATTGTTAATTATTATATACAATAGTGTAAAAAACGAAACCTTATTCGTCAAGATAAATTTGAGACTACGACTTTTATCTCACAAAAAAGACAAGCAAAGAACTCCCTACTTATCTTCTTTATCCGTTCCCTTGCTGGGCAGCTTGTAATTGTGAAAGGAAATATTCTGTATTGCTAACGAGCCAATGCGATTGTTGCAGGCTTTTCACTCCGCGGAGCTCATTTTCTTCATTACGACTCTGTCTTCTTTTCGTATAAGACTCAATTTGCCGAATAAAATGCGATGGGTACGTCATATACGCAAACATAAGAAGTTGCTCCTCTTTCGTAAACGGAAAATTTTTTTGATACATTTGATACCATTCAAAGCGGTCACTCCGTGCAATTGGATATGTGTTCAAAGATCTTGAATAAAAGCTAACGATATCTTGTACGGGTGTGGCAAACTGTGATTTTTCTAAACTAATAAAATAACCGTTTCGTTCATAATCAAATAAAAAATGGTTAAGCGATACATTTCCGTGAACGAAGGTAATACGTGTTTTTTCCTTTTCTTTCATTGCATCATGCCATTCATTTAATTGTTTCGTTGCGAACTCACGTGCTCTCATAACATGGTGATAATACGTACAATATTGTAATTCAAATGGAGACATATACCACTTCGCTTCAGATTCTACAAGAAACTCTTCTAACATCTCACCATCATTTTCCCAGCGATCCGATATATTCGTATAATGCTTTTCTAAATCTTCTTCTGTATAAGTCTCCTCTTTCACCGTTTTTTGATGCAACATTCCAAGTGTCTGGAACATTTTATGATATTGATCATTATCCTCGCCGTTTCCTTCTACACGTTCTAACCAAGGCATTAAATAATAACTATACGTCCCATCACTTAAAATATAGTTCCCGTCCGTCGCATGATATATAGGTACATAATTCGAAAAACCTTTCTCCTTCAAGTATTGAATGTGATGCAAAAAGTTATTCCGCTCTAATTTTCTATCTTGTATTCTCTTTAACGCATACGGACCTTGATTCGTATAAATTTTCATTACACTTCCGTGCTCTTCCATATGCTGAGTGTCCAATCTATATTGCCTCACAATGGGTTCATAGCGATTTCGTAATTCAATATCCATACGAATAACCCTTTCTTATTCAAAACATAGCTTCTAGGAAAAGAAAAGAGGTGAGTGAAAACACTCACTCACTTATTTCACCTTTGCTTTTGAAACAGGAATATATATAATTTGCCCTGTAGTTAAATATATATCTTCTGTTTGATTTATACGGTATAGGTTTTGTACAGACGTTTCGTAACGTTCTGCAACTGATTCAATTGTATCTCCTTCTTGTACGAAATACATTCTTAACTTCGTAAATTCTTCTTCTGGTTCTTTCGTAAATATTTTCGTTAAATAAAGTGCGTTTTCATCTCGCTGCGAGTAAGCTTCTTCCTCTTGCGCTTCCTGCTTTTTCGCTTTCTCTTTCTTAAAATCTTTTCTTCCGAACAATTCAAACTGTGGCGCTTTTTCTTGCTCCTCTTCACGCTCCACATTCTCAAACTCTTCGACTTCCTCTTCTTCTATTTCCTGCTCTTTTCTTTCTTCTAGCTGGAACGGTTCAAATGCGTAATCTTCCCATCCATCTGATTCTTTATAAGCTGATACTTCTTCAAGCTGCGCTGGTCTGTTTTCGTCCTCTATAACTGAAGTTTCCTCGGCTTCAACTTCCTCCATCTCGGCATACACCGGTTCTTCCTCTTCATACTCTTCTCTCTCTTCATCACATAAACCCGAAATGGATATATCCGCTAATAGTTGTAAGCAACCATGTTCCTTTAACTCATAATCAAATTCCTCGATTGATACATATAACTCTTCAATTACTTTTACTCGATTTCTTGGAATTGATATTTCGAGTGGAAAGGAATGGACAAGCTCATTAACCCCGTCTTCCCTTGTTTCTACATAATCAATTGCCTTTGCTGGTGATAGTTCCCTTAATGAATAAGCTGAATCATCTTGCCTTGCAACGTACTCTCCCGTTAAATCTAATTGCCCTCTCACGATAACTTCATGATCAAGCTCCTCTATCTCAACGTCTGGATCTAACGAAATTGACAAAAGTTCTTCGACTTCCTGTCCTTTTTGGAACCAAACAGATTCTTTTAACGAAAATCGTAATGAATGATCTGTTGCCACTTCTTTTCCCCCTCCCAAACTATATGTCATTACAGATTTATGTTTCTGAAGGCCACTTTATGAATAAAAAAAATCGCTCCCCTTATGGAGAGCGATTTTCTCTAAGAAATTATGCTTTTAATTTTGACATTGCAATTTCAGCCGCCGCAATTGTCGCTTCAATATCTGCATCACTATGTGCTGTCGATAAGAATAAACCTTCAAATTGAGAAGGTGGTAAAAATACACCTTGTTCTACCATTTCACGATAGTAAGCTGCAAAGAATTCTAAATTCGAAGATTTTGCTGCATCGTAATTGATTACAGGCTCATCTGTAAAGAAAATACCAATCATAGAGCCTGCGCGGTTAATATGATGAGGAATGCCATGTTTTTCAGCCGCTTTACGTAATCCAGCCTCTAACATTTCTGCTTTACGCTCAAATTCCACGTACGATTCTGGTGTTAACTGTACTAACGTTTCATAACCTGCTGCCATTGCAAGTGGATTACCTGATAATGTACCCGCTTGGTAAATCGGCCCGCTTGGCGCAACCTGACGCATAATTTCTGCTTTACCACCGTATGCTCCTACCGGTAAACCACCACCGATTACTTTACCTAAACAAGTTAAATCAGGTGTTACGCCGTAGTAACCTTGTCCACAGTTGTAAGCAACGCGGAATCCTGTCATTACTTCATCAAAAATAAGCAGTGAACCGTTTTGCTCTGTCACTTCACGAAGTCCTTCTAAAAATCCTGGTTGCGGAGGAACAACCCCCATATTCCCTGCCACTGGTTCTACAATTACACAAGCGATGTCATCACCGAATTGTTCGAAAGCATATTTTACACTTTCTAAATCGTTATACGCTACTGTAATCGTATTTTTCGCTACACCTTCTGGTACACCAGGGCTATCTGGTAAACCTAACGTCGCTACACCCGAACCTGCTTTAATTAATAAAGAATCACCATGACCGTGATAACAACCAATGAATTTCAAAATTTTGTTACGCCCTGTATAACCACGTGCTAAACGTAGCGCACTCATTGTCGCCTCTGTTCCAGAGTTAACCATACGTACAATCTCAATCGATGGCACGCGCTCAATAACAAGTTTTGCTAGTTTATTTTCAATTTCTGTTGGTGCACCAAAGCTTGTTCCTTTTTCAGCAACAGCTTTTAAAGCCTCAACAACACGATCGTTCGCATGACCATGAATTAAAGGTCCCCACGATAATACGTAATCGATGTATTCATTACCATCGATATCATATACTTTAGAGCCTTTTCCACGCTCCATAAACAACGGATTCATACCAACAGACTTAAAAGCACGAACAGGGCTATTTACGCCTCCAGGCATTAAGTCTTGTGCCTCTTCAAACGCCGCAATCGACTTATCAAATTTTTTCATTATTTAGCGCCTCCTTCTTGTAACCATCTTGCTGCATCTTTTGCATGATACGTAATAATTAAGTCTGCTCCTGCGCGCTTCATGCTTATTAATTTCTCTAATACAACTTCTTTTTCGTTAATCCAGCCATTTTGTGCTGCTGCTTTAATCATAGAATATTCACCACTTACATTGTAAGCTACGACTGGTAAGTTAAAGTTATTTTTCACATCACGAACAATATCTAAGTAAGAAAGAGCTGGTTTTACAATTAAGAAGTCGGCCCCTTCCATTACATCTGATTCTGCTTCACGGAATGCTTCCATACGATTTGCTGGGTCCATTTGATATGTTTTACGATCACCGAACTGCGGTGCACCATGTGCTGCATCACGGAACGGTCCGTAAAATGCTGATGAATATTTCACAGCGTACGACATAACTGGTACGTGTGAAAAACCATTTTCATCTAACGCGTGACGAATTGCCGTTACAAATCCATCCATCATATTAGATGGAGCAATAATGTCTGCTCCTGCTTTCGCTTGGCTTACAGCTGTTTTTGCAAGAACTGCAAGAGACTCATCATTTAAAATAACGCCATCTTCAATAACACCGCAATGACCATGGCTTGTGAATTGGCATAAACATGTATCTGCAACTACTACTAGCTCAGGGAACTCATCTTTAATTTGTTTAATTGCAAGCTGTACAATTCCATGCTCACAATATGCTGATGATCCAACTTCATCCTTTTCAGCAGGTAAACCAAATACAATAACAGAACGAATACCTAAATCAACAACTTCTTGCATTTCAGCTTGCAATAAATCTAAAGAGATTTGATATACGCCTGGCATAGAAGGAACTTCATTACGAGTATTTTCTCCTTCTAATACAAAAATAGGGTAAATAAAATCTTCTGTATGTAAAAAAGTTTCACGCACAAGCGCACGCATGCCCCCGCTTTGTCTTAAACGACGATGACGATTAAATTGTAAAGAATTCATAGATTTCTATCCCCATTCTTTTATTTTGATTATGCATGTAAAGTAGATTCACAAATGCATTGTATTAACGATTCTATTGTGTATTCTTCCGGTACGATAACATCTGAAAAATAGCTCCTTGCCTCTTTTGCTGTTATCGGTCCTATACAAGCAATTGTACATTTTTTTGTCCATTCTCTCCAGTTTGTACCCTCGAGTAAATGAACAAAACTATCAACAGTTGAAGGGCTCGTAAATGTAATAATATTTACTTTCCCTAATTTCAATGCAGTTATAAGCTCTTGCTTTTTCCCTACATTCGCTTTCGTACCGTATACGATTAGCTCATCTAGAAAAACACCAAACTCCCTTAACTTTACCGGGATTACATCTCTTGCTAAGTTCCCTTTCGGAAATAAAATGCGTTCGTTTCCACTTAACTCTTTTACAAACTCCTCTGCAAATGCCTCAGCGACAAATGACGATGGAATAAAATGAACTTCATAGCCTCTTTTTTCCAACTCTAATTTTGTTTTCACACCTACTGCAGCAATTTTAATAGCTAAAGGTATTTTCTTTCTCAAACCATCCAGAAAAAAAGTTACACCATTTTTACTCGTAAAAATAACCCAGTCATACGAATGTAGTTGCCTTGCTGCACGTTGAATTTGTTGCTGAGATGTGCCTTCCATACGCAAAAGCGGAATTTCCAATGGAATTCCGCTCCTTTCTTTCACCGCTACACTCATTTGTTTCGCTTGATGCTGGGCACGTGTAATCAATACTGTTTTGCCAGCGAGAGCATCCATATTTATTGTTGCTCCTTATTTGCAGCAAGGATGAGCTCTTTTGCTCCTTGTTTAATTAAACGGTCTGCAGCTTCTAATCCTACTTGCTCTGGATCAGTTCCTAATACTGTCTCTTTCAATAAAACAGAACCGTCCATAGAACCGACAAGCGCAGTTAATTCAATTGCATCATTTTCTTTAAGGGTTGCATATCCAGCGATTGGAACTTGGCATCCACCTTCAAGTTTATGAAGGAATACTCGCTCTGCTGCCACTGTTTTTTCTGTTACTGCATCATTAATATGTGATAATAACTCCAGTAAATCCTTATCGTCTTCACGACATTCAATCGCTAATGCACCTTGTCCTACGGCTGGTACACATAACGTTTCATCTAAATGTTCTGTAATAACTTCATCATCCCAGCCCATTCTCTGTAATCCAGCTGTCGCTAAAATAATTGCATCGTAATCTTCATCTTTCAACTTACGTAAGCGTGTATCGATGTTTCCACGAATCCACTTCACTTGTAAATCTGGTCTTGCAGCTAGTAGTTGTGCACTACGTCTCAAGCTACTCGTCCCTAATATCGCCCCTTCTGCTAAGTCTTTAAACGATTCTCCGTTTTTAGAAATAAAAGCATCACGAGGGTCAACGCGCTTTGGTGTACAACCAATCGTTAATCCTTCTGGCAGTACAGCCGGCATATCTTTCATACTATGTACAGCCATATCAATTTCTTTCGTCAGTAACGCATGTTCAATTTCTTTAACAAACAAACCTTTTCCGCCTACTTTTGAAAGAGTAACGTCTAAAATAACATCACCTTTTGTGACGATTTCTTTCACTTCAAATTCATATGGTAAACCAAGCGCTTTTAATTGATCGATAAACCAATTCGTTTGTGTTAATGCTAGTTTACTCTTTCGTGAACCTACAATAATTTTGCGCATAATTCTCTCTCCTCATTATAAATACCAAAAGTGGAAATTAGATAAACTGCTTAATAGAAAAATGTTAACTAGCATTACGAGAAATGCCCCGATATTCCACTGCACAATTTTCTTACCTTGCAACACATCTGCCGCTCGTAAATATAAGCCTGCACAATATGTAAATAGGACGACAAAAGACCCGATTACTTTCGTATCATACCAATGGAAATTATCCAACTTTGTATATCCCCATATGCACCCTAATATAATTGCTAATAAGAAAAACGGAACAGAAAATAAATTTAATCCGTAAGACATAGATTCAAGCTTCGGCAAATTTCCTAATCTTCTTAATCTCGCATTCCATTTTTTCTTTTTTAATAGCCGATATTGCAATAAATACATAATAGAAAAAATAAACGATACAGTAAACGTTGCATAAGAAATAATCGCCATACCGACATGCACGTATACAAGTTCTGACACTAATTGTTCTGCAAGTACTGGCGACATCTTTCCAAGCGGTGTAAAAATAGAAAAAGCGCTTACGCCAAATGCGACAACGTTTGTAAAAAAGACTAAAAAGTCAATTCGCATAAATCGATTAATGATTAATGACATCGTAATCAATAACCAAACATAAAAATAAATCCCTGATAATAAAGTTAAAATGGGATTCGTTTCTGAATCAGTAGCCCTAAGCAACATAAAAATAGACTGCAGAACCCATACAATCGAAAGTAACCAAAAAGCAAATCGATTCGCCTTTCGGTTACTTTGGAAATAATCTATAAAATATAAACTAATGCTACAAGCATATAAAATAATTGCAATATGATAAATAATACTGTTATTTAAAAAACTCATCCGATCATCCTTCCAAATTATAAAGATGGAACGGATGGTGTCCACGCTCTTTTATGTTCTACTTCTTCCGTATCTTCTGCGGTTTCTTCCGCTTCTAAATCAAAAATCTTCGCAAATAGAGCTAATTTTTCGTCAGCTCCCTCTTCAGCAGCTAGTTCTTTAGCTACTAAAATTGGGTCTTTTAACAATTGATTAATAATACTTTTCGTATGTTTACTAATTACTTTTCTCTCACGATCACTAAGAGTTGGTATTTTTCGCTCAAGACTTTCCATCGTGTCACTTTGAATTGCTAGCGCTTTATCACGAAGAGCAGATATTAACGGCACAACACCAAGCGTACTTAACCACGTTTTAAATAACACAATTTCCTCTTCAATCATAAATTGAATTTTCTCTGCTTCTTTCAAACGTTCAGCACGGTTTGCTTCCACTACACCTTGCAGATCATCGATATCATATAAGAAAGAGCCTTCTAGTTCATCAATAGCAGGATCAATATCACGTGGTACTGCAATGTCAACCATAAATAATGGACGACCAGAGCGCATTTTCTCTACTTTCGTCATCATCTCTTTCGTAATGACATATTCTGATGCACCAGTTGAACTAATTAAAATATCCGCTTCTAATAATGCACATTGCAATTCACTTAAAGGCTTTGCATGTCCCATATATTTCTCAGCCATCACTTCCGCTTTCGTAAGCGTCCTATTCATAACTGTTACTTTACGAGCTCCACTTCCGTATAAGTTTTGCAATGCAAGTTCACCCATCTTACCAGCACCAAGAATAAGTACATGACAATCTGTTAACTCGCCAAATATTTTCTTTCCAAGCTCAACAGCAGCATAACTAACAGACATCGCACTTCCACCAATTGTCGTTTCTGAGTGCGCACGTTTTGCTAATGTAACCACTTGCTTAAACAATTCATTAAAAATTGTACCTGTCGCTTTTACTTGTTGTGCTTCTAAAAAGCTATCTTTTATTTGACCTAAAATCTGTGTCTCTCCAACAACCATAGAATCTAAACCGCATGTTACGCGGAATAAATGATCTATTGCGCCATCTTGTTCAAAAATAGACAAGTATGGTGCGACTTCTTCTATTTCAAGCTGAAACCAATCAGCTAAAAACTTCTTAATGTAATATCGTCCCGTGTGTAATTGATCCACAACAGCATAAATCTCAGTGCGATTACAAGTTGATACAATGACATTTTCTAGCACGCTCTTTTGATTTTGTAATGTAGTCATTGCTTGCTCTAGCTCTGCTGCCTGAAATGTGAGTTTCTCACGAAATTCTACAGGGGCTGTTCGATAATTTACACTAACAACAAGAATATGCACGCAGCATGTCCCCCTTCAACCGTTTTATCACTTTATCTACTATCATAATACAACTTTCCTCTTATGAATCTGACAATCGTGTGAACAATCGATTGTTTTTATATATTCTCCATATGTAGTACAGGAGATTCAGTAAATCTTATGAAATAACTTTCTACTTTATAATAATTATAAAATAATAACTCTATTTGTACGTTACCAAAAAAAGTCCTCATAATCAAGTGATGGAAACTATTCCATATTAATTATACCATCATCTTTTCTATCTTCTTTCATCATGAAGGAAAATATGTATGATTGTTCCAAAATATAGCACTCACTTTCTCAATACAATGTATTTGACATTGTATTTCTTTTTCGTTATATTAATTTTACAAAATTAAATTGTACACAATCTAAAAAGAAAGGAGTTACTCATGAAAAAAGATTCTTTGCATCTAGATAAACAACTTTGTTTTTCTATTTACGCTTGTTCAAGAGAAGTTACCCGTTTTTACCGACCATATTTAGAAGAAATGGGCATTACGTACCCCCAGTACATTACTCTACTCGTACTATGGGAACAAGACGGACTAACAGTAAAAGAAATTGGAGAACGTCTATTTTTAGATTCTGGTACTTTAACACCTATGTTAAAACGGATGGAATCATTAAAACTTGTAAAACGTGTTCGTTCAAAGGAAGACGAGCGAAAAGTTTGTATCGAATTAACGGAACAAGGTAAAGATTTAAAAGAAAAGGCTTGTTCATTACCAACAACAATGGCTACAAATTTAGGAATTACAGAACAAGAATATCGTTCTTTATTAATCCAATTAAATAAATTAATTGAAACCATGAAAATAATTAATGATAGAAAAGGGGAATAAACATGGATAAATTATATACAGCTTCAGTAACAGCAACAGGTGGAAGAAATGGGAAAGTAGTTTCAGATGATGGCATATTAAATCTTGATGTGAAAATGCCAAAAGCACTAGGTGGCGTAGGCGGAGAGGCAACAAATCCAGAACAACTATTTGCAGCTGGTTATGCAGCTTGCTTTGATAGTGCATTACAACTTGTCATTCGTACAAAACGTGTGAAAGTGGAAAGTACAGAAGTTACTGCACACGTTTCTATTGGTAAAGATACAGATGGTGGTTTCGGACTATCTGCTGTACTTGATGTACATGTCGCTGGCGTTTCTCATGCCGAAGCACAAGAACTTGTAGAAGCTGCTCACGGTGTATGTCCTTACTCTAAAGCAACAAGAGGAAATATTGAAGTTACATTAAACGTACGCTAAAAAGTTACGTAAATAAAAAAACGCGCGACATTCGTCACGCGTTTTTTGTTTTTGTCATTTTATGAATTGCTTTCCATGCCTCTTCTTTTCCAAGTCCTGTTTCAGAAGAGAATAGAACGATTTCATCGCCAATTTCAACAGCAAGCGTTTCTTTTACAACTTTTAAATGCTTTTGCCATTTCCCTTTCGGAATTTTATCGGCCTTCGTTGCAATAATGATTGTTGGGATTTCATAATGCTTTAAGAAATCATACATCATCACGTCATCTTTTGTTGGTTGGTGACGTAAATCAACTACTAATACAGCAGCGTCTAATTGCTCACGTGTTGTAAAGTAAGTTTCAATCATCTTACCCCATGCCGCACGCTCCGTTTTAGATACTTTCGCATATCCATAACCTGGAACGTCAACAAAATGCATCATTTCATTGATTAAGAAAAAGTTCAACGTTTGCGTTTTTCCTGGTTTAGAAGAAATACGTACTAACTTTTTACGATTTAAAATCTTATTAATAAAGGAAGACTTCCCGACATTAGAACGACCCGCCAAGGCAATTTCTGGTAAATCACTGTCTGGATATTGTTCCGGTTTCACGGCACTAATTACAATATCTGCTTTTGTTACTTTCATTGTTTCACTCCTACTAATGCGTGCTCCAATACTTCGTCTAAATGAGATGCAAGCACAAACGTAAGGTTTTCTTTTACGCTCTCTGGAATATCATCTAAATCTTTCTCGTTCTCTGCTGGCAAAATAATTTTTGTTAAGCCTGCGCGGTGAGCACTTAATGTTTTTTCTTTCAAACCACCAATTGGTAATACACGGCCACGAAGTGTAATTTCACCTGTCATACCAACTTCTTTACTTACAGGAATACCTGTTAGTGCCGAAATAAGTGCCGTTGCCATCGTAATACCTGCTGACGGTCCATCTTTTGGAACTGCTCCTTCTGGAACATGAATATGAATATCGTTTTTCTCATGGAAATCTGGATCAATATGAAGCTCTTCTGCACGAGAACGAATATAGCTAAACGCCGCTTGTGCGGATTCTTTCATAACATCCCCAAGTTTCCCCGTTAAAATTAATTTCCCTTTTCCTGGTGCTACAGACACTTCAATTGCAAGTGTATCTCCACCAGCTGCTGTGTATGCTAAACCTGTCGCCATACCAACTTGGTCTGTCTTTTCAGCTTGCCCATAACGGAATATGTGCTTACCAAGTAAATCAACAACATTTTTCTCCGTTACAACAATGCGCTTGCGTTCTGCTGTAACAATAATTTTTGCTGCTTTACGACAAACTTTTGCAATTTGACGCTCTAACGTACGAACACCAGCCTCGCGCGTATAATAACGAATAATTTCAAGAAGCGCTTCATCACGCACTTGTAAATTACCTTTTCGTAAGCCGTGCTCTTTTAATTGTTTCGGCAGTAAATGCTCACGAGCAATGTGCACCTTTTCAAGTTCTGTATAACCAGCAATCGAAATGATTTCCATTCGATCCAGAAGAGGGCCTGGAACACTTGCAAGTGTATTCGCAGTTGCAACGAACATAACTTTCGATAAATCGTATGGCTCTTCAATGTAATGATCGCTGAAGTTATGATTTTGTTCTGGATCTAACACTTCAAGTAATGCCGCTGATGGATCTCCCCTGAAATCGTTAGACATTTTATCAATCTCATCTAATAAGAAGACTGGATTAACTGTTTTCCCCTTTTTCATACCTTGAATAATACGTCCTGGCATCGCTCCTACATATGTACGACGGTGACCACGAATTTCAGATTCATCACGTACACCACCAAGAGATACACGAACAAAATTACGATTCAATGATGTTGCAATAGAACGCGCTAACGAAGTTTTCCCGACTCCAGGAGGTCCTACTAAGCAAAGGATAGGTCCTTTTAATGAATTCGTTAACTTCTGTACAGCTAAATATTCAAGTACTCGCTCTTTCACTTTTTCAAGACCATAATGATCTTTGTTTAAAATCTCTTCAGAATGAACAAGATCAATCATATCTTCTGTTGCTTCTGTCCACGGAAGCGCCAATAACCAATCAATATAATTGCGAATAACACCGCTCTCTGCAGAACTTGCTGGTAACTTTTCATAGCGATCTAATTCTTTCAGTGCAGCCTTCATTGTTTCTTCAGGCATTCCTGACTGTTCAATTTTCTCACGAAGTTCTTCAACTTCCCCGCCCTTGCCTTCTTTATCACCAAGTTCAGTTTGAATCGCCTTCATTTGCTCACGTAGGAAATATTCTTTTTGCGTGCGCTCCATTGAACGTTTCACTTTTTGTCCAATTTTCTTTTCTAGGCTAAGTAATTCTTGTTCATCTTGAATAATTGAAATAAGTATATGTAATCGTTCTTTCACAGATACAATCTCTAAAATCTCTTGTTTCTGCTTCGTTTTAATCGGCAAGTGAGAAGCAATTAAATCAGCTAGTCTTCCTGGTTCTTCTACATCAGCTACCGTTGCAAATGTTTCATTTGAAACTTTTTTCGAAACTTTAATATATTGTTCGAAATGCTCCAGTAACGTACGCATAAGAGCCTTCTCTTCTAAATCATCTTCTACTTCTTCAGTTACCGTTCTAATAGAAACTTTTACTACATTTTCTTCTTCAATAAACTCTATTACTTCTGCTCTATGTAAACCTTCTACAAGGACACGAAGCGTACCGTTCGGCAATTTTAACATTTGCTTCACTTTCGCCACTGTACCTACACTATATATGTCATCATCTTTCGGATCGTCGATATTCATTTCTTTTTGCATTGCTAAAAAGATGATATTTTCATCCATTGCCGCCTGCTCTAGTGCTTGTATCGATTTATCACGTCCTACATCAAGATGCAGAACCATCGTTGGATATACGAGAACGCCTCTTAATGGTAGGAGGGGCACGATTCTTTCGTTCGCATTCATACTAGACATAGCACCTCCATAATAAATTAAACTCCTGTTCAACTATTTTATATTACAATACATCTAGATGCAATTGCAGAGATTCTTCGTAATTGTAAATCCCTTGTTTTTTTCTGCCTCATGAAAAGAAAAAGAACTCCGCTTAAGCATACAAACTTAAACGAAGTCTGGCAAATTTTATTATTATTTATTCTCACATTGATTGTGCATCTGTTTCGTCCAAAGTATTATGTACATCAAGCTCACGATGCTTGTTTTCCTGCATAAATGTTAGCTCAAATACTTCTTTTAGTTTGCGAACGGGAATGATTTCAATTCCCTTAATAGTATACAAAAATGGTTGCATGTTTTCCGCAGGAATGATGACTTTCTTAGCTCCTGCTTTTTTCGCAGCTTTTATTTTTGCGTACACACCACCAATAGGCTTCACCTCTCCGTGGATACTTATCTCACCTGTCATCGCTACTTCATTGTTCACATACGTACGATGCACCGCTGAATAGACACCTGTTGCCATAGCAATCCCTGCCGAAGGACCATCAATCGGGATACCACCTGGAAAATTAATATGTATATCATACCCTTCTGGCAACACATCTAGAGAACGAAGTACTGTTAACACATTATCAACAGAACCTTTCGCCATACTTTTTCGACGAATCGATTTCGTTTGGCTACCAATACTTTCCTCTTCTACAATTCCAGTTACATTTACTGACCCTTTATCTTTCGCAGGAATAGCTGTTACCTCAATTTCTAATAACGCGCCTGTATTCGGTCCATATACAGCAAGCCCGTTTACAAGACCAATCCTTGGAATTGGATAAATACGTTTTTCGTACTTTGGTGTAAGTTGACTCGAATGAACAACCCACTCAATATCTTCATCTTTAATGAAAGAACGTTCTTCATTTATCGCCATACCAGTAGAAATTTGCACGAGATTAATTGCTTCCCGTCCATTTCTTGCATACATTCCAATCATTTCAATACCGTTTTCACCTATTTGCATTTCCACCTTATCAGCTGCATTTTTCGCTACCTTTTGGATTTCTTCTGTATCTAATTCACGGAAGAACACTTCTAAACAACGCGACCGAATTGCAGGTGGAATCTCCTCTGGTGAACGTGTCGTTGCACCAACTAGGCGAAAATCTGCTGGTAAACCTTTTTGAAAAATATCATGTATATACGTTGGGATCATCGAATTTTCTTCACTATAGTACGCACTTTCCAAAAATACTTTCCGATCTTCTAACACCTTTAGCATTTTGTTCATTTGAATCGGATGTAATTCACCAATCTCATCAATGAACAAAATACCACCATGTGCATCTGTTACAGCCCCTTTTTTCGGTTGCGGGATACCCGCTTGCCCCATTGCACCCGCTCCTTGATAAATCGGATCATGCACTGAACCAATTAAAGGATCTGCAATACCACGTTCATCAAACCTAGCTGTCGTCGCATCAAGTTCGATAAATGTTGCATTCGTACGAAATGGAGATTTCGGATTTCGTTTTGCTTCTTCTAATACAAGGCGTGCTGCCGCTGTCTTTCCGACACCTGGCGGACCATATATGATCACATGTTGCGGATTAGGACCACAAAGAGCCGCTTTCAACGACTTAATTCCGTCTTCTTGCCCTACAATGTCTAAAAAGGATGTAGGACGTACCTTTTCCGCAAGTGGCTCTGTTAAAGAAATCTCACGCATTTTACGAAGTTGCTCTAATTCTTTTTTCGATTCTCGATCAATTGAAACTTTTTGTGTTCGCTGATTTCGAAGTAAATGCCAAAAATACAATCCGACAATTACGCCAAAAACAAGTTGAACAAGTAAAAATATATTTGTCCAGCTCATAATTTATTTCCTCCCGCTATGTTTTATCTTTTAGTATTTCCTGGGAGGAATAGTGCTAAACATAAAGAAAAACAGCAATTATAAAAATTGCTGTTTCTCCTTCACATTATGCAGATGTTTTTGTATCAAGTACAGTACCGTCTTGTAACACCAATTTCGGTGGCTCATTATCAGCTACTGTTTCTTTTGTAAGAATACACTTCTCGATATCTTTGCGAGATGGAAGTTCGAACATTACATCAAGCATTAAGCCTTCAATAATTGAACGAAGTCCACGAGCACCTGTTTTACGTTCAATTGCTTTTTTCGCAATCTCAATCAGTGCACCTTCTTCAAACTCTAACTCAACATCGTCAAGCTCCAATAGTTTTTGGAATTGCTTAACAAGTGCATTTTTTGGTTTAGTTAAAATATCTACAAGAGCATCTTCATCAAGCGGCTCTAGGTTCGCAATAACTGGAAGACGACCGATAAACTCCGGAATTAAACCGAATCTTAAAAGGTCCTCTGGTAAAACGTGAGATAAAACATGCTTCTCGTTTACATCAGCATTTTTCTTCTCAGAACCAAATCCAATTACTTTTTCACCAAGGCGACGTTTAATAATTGGCTCAATGCCATCAAACGCTCCACCACAAATGAATAAGATATTCGTTGTATCAATTTGAATAAACTCTTGATGCGGGTGCTTACGACCACCTTGAGGTGGAACGCTTGCTACAGTACCTTCTAAAATTTTCAGAAGTGCCTGCTGTACGCCTTCACCAGATACATCACGTGTAATTGATGGATTTTCGGACTTACGTGCCACTTTATCAATCTCATCAATATAAATGATTCCTTTTTCCGCTTTCTCTACATCATAATCAGCCGCTTGGATTAATTTTAATAAGATGTTTTCTACATCTTCCCCAACATATCCAGCTTCTGTTAAAGATGTTGCGTCCGCGATCGCAAATGGAACATTTAAAATACGCGCTAATGTTTGTGCCAATAATGTTTTACCACTACCAGTTGGCCCAATAAGTGAAATATTACTCTTCGCTAATTCTACATCATCAATTTTGCTGTTAGAATTAATGCGTTTGTAATGGTTATATACCGCTACCGCTAGTGCTTTTTTCGCGTTATCTTGTCCGATGACATACTCATCTAAGATTTCACGAATTTCTACCGGTTTCGGTACATCTTTGAATTCTACTTCTTCATCCTTCGCAAGCTCCTCTTGTACAATTTCAGTACAAAGCTCGATACACTCGTCACAAATGTAAACACCTGGACCTGCAACTAACTTACGAACTTGCGTCTGTGTTTTACCACAGAAAGAACATTTTAATTGCCCTTTTTCATCATTAAATTTAAACATATTTTCACACCCCTTACAAAGTGCTAACCTCTTGCCCTCGTATGTACACGATAAATGTATCGTATGTAAATACATATTATGTCACTACGCGGCGAGAAATACAAATAATATGACTAGTTATGTACAGATAAATTTTTTTTGAAACTTTTGAAATATGTATATTCGACTTATAAAGGAACTTTTCCTTCTTCATCGAAAAGTTTTATAAATATATTTCTATATTTATAAAACAAGGCACGATTAAAATCGCGCCTTGTTATTTTATTATGCAGCTTTGCTGTTGTCTACTAAGAAGTCTACAGCTTTACGCACTTTAAGATCTTCAGATAAAGCGTCTACGCTTCCAAGAGCTTGCTTGATAGCGTCTACTGGCATACCGTACATTTCAGCCATTTTTTCAACTTCTGCAGTTACTTCTTCTTCAGTAACTTCGATGTTTTCAGCTTCAATGATAGCTTCAAGAACAAGGTTGATTCTTACACGTTTTTGTGCATCCTCTTTCATTTGCTCTTTTAATTTGTCAGCGTCAGTACCTGTGAATTGGTAGTAAAGCTCAAGGTTCATACCTTGTTGGCTTAAACGTTGCTCGAATTCACGAACCATACGATCTAACTCAGTGTCGATCATAGCTTCTGGAATGTCGATTTCAGCGTTAGCAGCAGCTAATTCTACTACTTCGTCACGTACTTTGTGCTCAGCTTCGTGCTTTTTGCCTTCTTCTAAGTTTGTGCGAAGTTTTGCTTTTAATTCATCAAGAGTTGCAACCGCTTCGTCAGCTTCTTTAGCAAACTCGTCGTTTAACTCAGGAAGTTCTTTTGTTTTGATTTCGTGAATTGTTACTTTGAATGTTGCTGGTTTGCCAGCTAATTCAGCAGCATGGTACTCTTCTGGGAATGATACTTCAACGTCTTTAGACTCACCAGATTTAAGACCAATTACTTGCTCTTCGAAACCTGGGATGAAAGTACCAGAACCGATTGCAAGTGAGTAGTTTTCGCCTTTTCCGCCTTCAAATGCTTCGCCATCAACGAAACCTTCGAAGTCGATTACAGCTGTATCACCGTTTTCAACAGTTCCTTCTTCTTTAACAACTAGTTCAGCTTGACGCTCTTGTAAAGCTTTTAATTCGTTCTCTACATCTTCGTCAGTTACAGTTGTTTCAACTTTTTCTACTGCTAGACCTTTGTACTCACCTAATTTAACTTCAGGTTTCACTGTAACTTTTGCAGTGAAGATAAGGTTAGCATTTTTTTCGAACTTCTCAATGTCAATCTCAGGATGAGCAACTGGGAAGATACCAGCTTCATCGATTGCTTCACCGTATGCTTTTGGTAAGATGATATCTAAAGCATCTTGGTATAAAGATTCAATACCAAAGCGTTGTTCGAATAACGGACGAGGCATTTTTCCTTTACGGAAACCTGGTACGTTAATTGTTTTTACTACTTTTTTGAACGCAGCGTCGATAGAGTTGTTTACTTCTTTAGCATCAACTTCGATTGTTAAAACGCCAACGTTACCTTCTAATTTTTCCCATTTTGCAGCCATTTATTCTTTCCCTCCAACTATAATAATGTATGCACATACCTCTATAGATTAAAATCTTCATTATCTCTTTTTTGAAATAACAAATGTACAAATAATCCTCTAGCAAAAGCTTTCAGATATAATGTTCCAATCTACTAATTGTCTAAAAGACAACTACGGTATATTTTGTTCGAGACTAATATGAAACATATTAAGTAAGAGAATTATACTCCTCTTCTCTTACAAACAGGCAGTTTTCTGCCTTTTGCAACCCTTACATTATAACATAGAATATGCTCGTTTCAATAACTGAACGATTCTTTTTCATAATTATACGGGCAAATACCCTTCTCTTTCAACGCGTAGTAACCATTGATAAGCAATATGAAATTCCTCAAACTCGATATTGTATGCTGTCATAAGTTCTTCTTCATCAATAGCCAATCCGAAACGCTTTCTTCCAATTCTCTCTAAGACGGCAGCCCAAATTTCTACTTTATCCATTAATAGAGGGAATGGGAAAATGCTAATTTGTAATTCTTTCCAGTATGTAACCATTGTATCAAATATATCTGGATAATTTTGCTCTAATCGGCTTGATAATTTATGTATAATTTTATCGGATTGCTCCTCATTATGACCTGTAAATGCTGGTATCACCTTTATCGTATTTCCAAACTTCTCTACTTCTATCTCTTCTTCTATTTGATTTTCTACCATTTTATACAAAATAGAAGTTTTTAAATACGGGTGCTGATCTTCGTCTATTAAAAATTTCTTTAAAACAGGAAGTGCGAGATCAAGATCTTTTAACGAAAGCTTCTGAATTACCCTTAACTTTTGACCAAAGTTTTCTCCAAAAAGTTCATCGGTAAATTCTTCTAATTCAAAATCCGAATCCACTAGCGGTATATCTTCCTCATTCAGCATCCCTTGCGCAAACAAAGCAAGCTGCGCTAGTTTTTCCTTTTGCTCTGGAATTATATCTTTCGTTTGCAAAACTTCCTCAACAGTTTCGATAACACCTTCATAATCATTTGTTTGAACTAAAATAGTTACATACGTTTCAAGAATATCACCAAATAATACAGCTCCTGTTTCAAGCAACTGCTCACATTTTTCTTTCGCTTCTTCCATACGTTTTAATTCTAGCAAACAAATAACTGAAGCTAATTCTGTTTGTTCCGTTTCTGCATTATACTGACGTAATATTTCAAAGCAGCGCAATGCATCTTCGAATTTCCGCTCTTTCAGCGCTAAAAAACCTTCGTCAATATAGCGTTCTGATAGTTGCGGAAACAATACGACCGTATTTTCTTTTTTATCCATACGTCCGCCTCTTTTTCTAGATTTTAATTATCTTCACAGTAAATATATCAAATGCGTAATGAGAACACAACATTCCAAAACTGTTTATTTGAAATATAGGAATATTTAATTTTTATAACAAAAAATCAACAAACTGTTACATAAAATTCATTTTTTCATAAACAAAAACCCTCAGCAACAGACGCAGAGGATTCATCATTAATGGAAAGCTTTTATAATTGTGGGATATATAACAAGGGTAATAATTTGGAGAACAATAATTGCCATAACAATCATGCTAAAAAAGAAGATTGGTTTACTTCGCTTCATTAAAAACATAATAATAAGCATTGTACAAGCAAACAAACTTAAGAAGAACAAACTTGTTGTCGAACTAAGTATACCACTCGGGACAAAGAACAATAAAACTACACTACAAGTACCTATAATTCCGAATAACCATTCCATTCATTCACTCATTCCCTTTCCCTCTCATGGCAGTTTTTCTAAGCTACTAAATGTTTTACAACGTCAATTACATACGTTAATTTCTCATATGCTACAAATCCAAACGCTACTGTTAAACCCGTTACGATTAATCCTTTCATCATCTCTTCCTCCTCATTTATCGTTGTTATCTTCATTATAGAGGATTCGTAATGTGTTACCATCGAACTTCCTTACACTTACCTTACAGAATTGTAAGATTTCAAAAAAGACAAACAAAAAACCTTGTTATCAAAAGATAACAAGGTTTTTTTAGCGTCCCAGGAGAGATTCGAACTCCCGACCGACGGCTTAGAAGGCCGTTGCTCTATCCTGCTGAGCTACTGGGACATGGAGCGGGTGAAGAGAATCGAACTCTCGACCAGAGCTTGGAAGGCTCTTGTTTTACCACTAAACTACACCCGCATATGTTATTTTATTGTTTGTTTTTAGCGCCGATGTCCTATCGACAATATTTATTATATGTATATCCACACATAAAGTCAACACCTTTTTTAAAAGAGGATAATTTTTCTTATCCTCTTTTAAAAACTGCTTGTTCAACTAGTTGTCCATCTAATGTTTCAAAACGAACTTCCATTTGATTTTCATCCATTTCTAATAAGGCAAATGTTTTTTCTACACGCTGACGTGGTAATAAAACACTTCCTGGATTGATAAATAAAACGCCATCAATGAATTCCGCACCTAATACGTGAGAATGTCCAAAGCAGGCAACTTGCGCTCCTACCTCTTCCGCATGGTACGCTAATGTTTGTAACGTCATTTTCACATTATGACGATGTCCATGTACAACTAAGAAGCGAATTCCATCTACATCAGTTACAATTTCATCTCGAAAGTTAGCATAATCACAATTACCTTTTACAACATGGAAACCTTGCAGCTCTTCATGAGCAGGCGTTAACTCTGAATCACCGCAATGAATCATGACATCTACTTTCCCTTCGTATTTCTCTTTTAACTGCTGTAATTCCTTCACAGAGCTATGACTATCGCTTACGATTAAAGCTTTCATCAATCTCTCTCCCTTACTCTTCTAAAAACCATTCTGGGATTTTTTCTTCTAATTTACGAAGAGCACGCCCACGGTGACTAATTGCGTTTTTCTCATCTGAACTTAGCTCAGCCATCGCTTTTTTATATTCTTCTACATAAAAAATCGGATCGTATCCGAAACCATTTTCCCCGCGGCGCTGTTCTAAAATCTTCCCTTCGCACGTTCCGTTTACAATAACCGGCTCTTTATCCGTTTCAGGGAAGGCAACTGCTAACGCACAGTAAAAACGAGCAGTACGTTTTTCTAAAACGATGTCAGTTAACTCTTGCAAAACTTTATCGATATTCGCTTGATCATCTTTCGGTTCTCCAGCAAAACGAGCTGAATATACACCTGGTTTCCCGTTTAAAGCATCTACAATAAGACCAGAGTCATCTGCAATTACGATGGAATTCAATTGTTTACTAAGACTATCCGCTTTTAAAATTGCGTTTTCTTCAAATGTTTCACCAGTTTCTTCGACTTCTTCAATATGAGGAAAATCGTGTAAAGATTTCACTTCTAAGTCAAATCTCTCAAATAACTCAGCAAACTCACGCACTTTCCCCACGTTTTTTGTCGCTACAACAACTTGCTTCATATTTCCCACCTCTACTCTATATGAGATACGATGTCACCTAACGCTTCTTTTTGCTTTTCAACAAGTTGGAAAATCCCTTGTTCAGCAGCATCAAGTAATTCATTTAATTCCGCTCTACTAAACGTCGCTTCTTCTCCAGTTCCTTGTACTTCAACAAACTGACCTTTTCCAGTCATAATTACGTTCATATCAACGTCTGCTTTAGAATCTTCTATATAGTTTAAATCTAAAACGACACCTTGCTCTTCAACAATCCCTACTGACGTTGCTGCTAAATAATCTTTCACAGGGATTTTAGATACTTTTTCTGCTTGCAATAATTTTTCAAAAGCTAATACCATTGCTACATAAGCACCTGTAATAGAAGCTGTTCTAGTTCCGCCATCCGCTTGAATTACATCACAGTCAATCCACACTGTTCTTTCACCAAGCGCTTCTAAATCAACAACCGCACGTAATGCTCGCCCAATTAAACGCTGGATCTCCATTGTACGACCCGTTACTTTCCCTTTACTTGACTCTCGAATTGTACGTTGCTCTGTCGCACGTGGAATCATTGCGTATTCTGCTGTTACCCATCCTTTTCCTTCTCCACGCATAAATGGCGGTACACGCTCTTCAATTGTCGCTGAACAAATTACCTTTGTATCCCCAACTTCAATTAGTACCGATCCTTCTGGATGTTTTAAATAATTTGTATGAATATGTATATGGCGTAGTTCCGCTTGCCCTCTACCATCTACTCGCATAAAAATAACCCCCTCTTAACTACTACTCATTAGTATAGCCAAATTTAAATGTATGATATGTATAACAATAAAAGAAGGGGAACTCAAAAAGCAATTCCCCTTTCTTACATAATTATATCAAATTATTCACGATTAAAAACTACCTGTATTCACGTTTTGTGGACGATCAACAGGTTTTATTAATTTTTCACCTTTCTCATCCATAAGATTCGCTTTACCATTCACTTCAATAGAAACATTTTTTACACCTTGTTTTTCCGTTAAAGATAATACTAACGATTTCAGTACGTAATTTGAAATCATATTTTTGTCTTGATTCGCAAATATATTTTCATTAAAGTTTAATGTAATATTTCCGTTCTCTACTTTTGGATTCGTAATAAGCTTAACCCCTGGATTAAAATCATTTAGTAGCGAACCTTGAATCGGACCTTTTACAAGCTCATTCACAATTGTCGAATAATCATTCTCTTTCCCATCTGCAACGCGGCGTGTTACTGGTACGTAGTATTGTTTCTTATTACTTTGCGCCATAAAATAAAGTGTAACGGGTTTTGTATTCGTTACATCTGCTACTTGTTCATCATCAAAGTTAATTCCATTTGCACGGCTCACACCTTCACCAAGTGGCGTACCCGCTACAGGCATCTTCGCTAACTTCTCACCATTTATTTGGAACTGCACTTGTTTTATCTCTTTAAATTGCGTCAAAGTCCACGCTACTGATTCAACAATTTGACGTTCTTCTTCTTTTGCATAGTTTTTCATTTCTTTAGAGAAATCAATTACCGCTGTCCCATCTTTCTTCAAATCTAGGGTCATCGTTGTATTTGCTGGGAGAACTGCTCGAAATCCATTCGGCAATAAATTTGTGACTGGTCCATCTTTCACAAGATATTCTAACGTTTGCTGTACAACTTCATTCGCTTTCGGAGTAGGCATTGCAATGGTTTGCGGTACAACATACCCATTTTTATCAACGAGGTATAACTCTCTATTTACTGTTTGCCCTTGTTTATCTTTTTTAGCCGTTTCTTTCTTTTCACCTTCTGTATACGTAACTTTTTTCGGCGGATCAATTTGCTCTGTCGCTTTCTCCTGATTTAAAAAGCCACACCCTGTTAATAAAATTGCACTCATAGTAGCACCAACAACCCATTTAAAAGTGGATTTAGGCATGCCATTCCCCCCTAAAATCTAAGTTTGTACTATTATGTATACGAGCTGTTTCATGTTTTAGAACAAGCTATGGCTACTTATACAGAAAAAACCCCTGATTTCTCAGGAGTTCTCTTATATGAATCTACTATTATTCTGTTTCTAAATTAATATGCTTCACATTTTCAATCGGCTGACCGAACCATTTTGAAGCGATTTCTTTAAACAAACCTATTTTACCAGTTGTTAAGAAGAGGTGGTCACTTTGTTCTTCTCCCTCATTTAGCATCTTACTATGGTATAGGATCGTACTTACTTCACGTGCTGTTTCATCACCCGAACTAATTAATTGTACTTGATCTCCCATTACCTTTTTAATAACAGGACCTAAAATAGGATAATGTGTACACCCTAAAATTAGGGTATCAATATCAGTACTTTTCAACGGTTGCAATGTTTCTCTTACAACTTCATATGCCATTTCACTTTCGAAATTTCCGCTCTCTACAAGTTCTACGAAAGGCGGGCACGCTAAACTTTCTACCATAACACGGTTATTAATAGACTTTAGCGCCTCTTCATATGCACCACTTTTCACAGTGCCAATCGTTCCAATAATCCCAACATGATACGTATTTGTCATTTTTAAAGCTGTACGTGATCCAGGATGAATAACTCCAACTACTGGAATTGGTAATTGTTTTTGCATTTCTTCTAACACAACCGCAGTTGCTGTATTACATGCAATAACTAACATTTTGATGTTTAGTTCTAACAAATGTTCTGTCATTTCCCACGTGAATTTACGCACTTCTTCACGAGAACGCGGACCATAAGGGCATCGCGCTGTATCCCCTAAATATATAATACGTTCTTTAGGTAACTGACGAATTAATTCCTTCGCTACTGTTAATCCACCTACTCCTGAATCAATGACACCGATCGCTCTATTCAACTTAATCACCCGTTTTCTCATTCATCATCTTATTTTATGTTTATCAGTATATTTTACACACTTTAAGTTCGCTAACTTAAAATGCCCCTGTATAAAATTTTTCATTTGTACCTGTATAGACCAGGACCTTTTTTATTTTGCTCCTTTTTTTCATAATTTGCAAGACAGAAAAATAACCGACTCTTTTTATAAAAGTCGGCTTCTTCTATAACATATCTTCTATCTCAAAATCTGAGATACCTGCTTTTTAAGTTCAAAAACCTTTTCCCACTTCAATAGTTCATTTCAAAATATAAACAGAAAAATAGCCGACTCTTTTTATAAAAGTCGGCTTCTTCTATTATAGTTCGAGTTCTCCCATACGAAGAAGCTCAACAACTGCTTGTGAACGTCCTTTAACCCCTAGCTTTTGCATTGCATTTGATATGTGGTTGCGCACTGTTTTTTCACTTATAAAAAGTTCACCTGCAATTTCCTTCGTCGTTTTATCTTGAACCAGTAATTCAAATACTTCTCTCTCTCTCTTTGTGAGTAAAGGTTTAGATTGATACGCTTTTTCCTTCAACTGGTATAACCCTCCTTGCTTAAGCCAGAGCTGTGTATGTGTAAGTTGGGTGTTTATTTAGTCAAGATATTGTATGAACGAAATGTGCAGGTGGTGAATGAAAATGGGCTTTATTTCTTATGTTATTTTAGACTTTTATACTGTTTATGCACTCGTTTTATACATTTACTTCTCCGTACGCCATATTTGTTCTAGCAATATACTTACAACGGTACCTACAAACAAACCATTACCGAATATATTTTGCATAACAGAAGGCAATGATTGGAGTGCTCCAGACGGTAAAAACATAACGCCGCAGCCAAATAATACCGCAACTCCTAAAATCGTTACATTCTTTTCGCTAAGTTGTATTTTTTTATGTTATGAAACCCAATTCCAATGAACTGTACGAACGAAGCCATTAAAACTGCAGATGCGACCGCGGATGGCAGAGATGCTAGGTAGCGGATAATACTTGAAAACAGCGACATAACAACTAGTAGCACACATGCAAATAAGCCCCCTTCTCAAAACGTCTAAACGATTCTTCTATACAAGATTATCTAATTTCACTTGATCTAAATTCCCCATAACGACATTCCCCTTATACATAACTACACACTTCTCCGCTTGACGAGCTACTGCTTCAGCGACACATGTTGCATTCGTTAAAACAAAACTTGCCTCATCCCCTACATTAGGCCACACTCGCTCCCCTTCATTATTTAACGTTTCTTTCCCTCCTGTAATAAAACGAAGAGCTTTTCCTAAAGATCTTTCATCACTCCAACCAAACCGTTCCGCCAATCGATTCGCTTTTTGAAGCATATCCCCCGTTCCAAACGGAGACCAATGATCTGTAATACTATCATTTCCTAATGAAACTTTAACTCCTTTTCGATCTAATAATGGAATTGGGATTACTTGTTTACCAATTGGAACAGTTGAAGTAATATCGATCTTTAATGCCGCTAATCTTTCTGCCACTTCTTCAGCTTCTTTATCAGTAACGCCTCCAAGTCCAAGTGCATGGCTAATCGTTACACGCCCTTGCCATCCTGCTTCCTCTGTTAGGCTCGCCAATCTCTTCATCGTAAACGTTCCAAGGTTATTTGCATCATGCAGATGGATGTCCACATCCGCATTAAACTCCACTGCAATATCCATAATTGTATGTAATGATTTTTCGATGTCATTATCTACAGTAGCTGGGTCCACTCCGCCAACTAATTGTGCGCCCATACGCATTGCATCTTTCACAAGCTGTACAGAATTACTGCGCAATAATCCATGTTGCGGAAATGCAACTATTCTACCAGACAACCGATCTTTATATGTTTCTAAAGCCGCTAATGTTGCTTCCAAATTACGAAGTCCAATAATTGGATCAACATTACAATGCGTTCTAATATTCGTTGCGCCATTTCGGAGCAGTAACTCTAACATATTTTCCGCCCTATGTTGAGCAGTTGCTAATTGCTTTGGCAAAATCGTTTCTTCTTCATTAAAACGTGTAAAAATATTTTCTGCTGGCATGCAAGCTTTCCAAGGCCCACTATAATACGTTTTATCGATATGAATATGCATCTCTTCGAAAGCTGGTAAAACTAATAAACGATTAGCATCAAAAGTTAAAGTTCCTTCCTCTTGAACGATTCCCGATATAATTTTTTTAATTATGCCATCTTCAATAAGAAGACTGTATATCTCTGTTTCCGTTTGTGAAATTTTCGCTTCTTCATATGTATAACCTGTTTCAAGCTTTACATTAGTCAACCAATACAATGTCATTACCATTTCCCCACCTTATATTAGAAAATATGTCACACCCTCATTTTCATTTTAATATCAACTGAAAATTAAGACAATTAACAAACTATGAACCTCTTTGAAAAAAATAATATAATCAAATGGTCCCCCCATAAATTCCCATATAGAATAAAAGTACATACGCACACATAAAATTTTCACAATGATGATATAAAAAGGGGAGGATCATTATATGTCGAAGAAATTATGTAAATCTGAAACTGACAAAATGTTATTTGGTGTATGCGGAGGTTTAGGCGAATATTTTGATATTAGCGCTACTCTCATTCGGATCATCTGGCTTATTGCCGTTCTATGTTTTGGAACAGGGTTTTTAGTTTATCTCATTTGTTTATTACTCATGCCACGTTCGTACTAATAACATCGTTCAATATACTTTAGCAGTGCATATAAAAAAGTCACCTATAGAATTCTATAGGTGATTTTTTTATGAAGAATATTTCATCGTTAAATGCAATACCGCCACTTCATCCTCTTCATTTTTATAACTATGTTTCTTATTCGCTTCAAATTGAATGGAATCAAACTCATTTAGCTCATACACATCATTCTCAACTTGAATAGAAACTTTCCCTTTCATTACCGTTACAAGCTCAATTGCTCCTTCATGATGAGCTTCAGGCTCATATATACTATGCGCTCTTAAACAAGCCCGGTGCATTTCCATCCCCGTTTCTTTCGTGTAACGGAACATTGTTTCTAAGTGCCACGCTTGTCCTACATCTACTGCAAACCCTTCTCCGCAGCGTGCAACGGCTACAGGCTCTCCAACAACCATCAATCTCGATAAAGGGATTGATAACCCTTTCGTAATTTTCCAAATGACAGCTAATGTTGGATTCGTTTCACCTCTTTCAATCTTTCCTAGCGTTAATTTACTAACACCTGTCTTTTGGGCTAAATCTTCTAAACTTAATTTTTGTTCATTTCGAATTTGTCTTAATAGCTGACCTACTTGCTGAATGACTTCTTTCGTTTGCATGTCCTCATTTTCTTTCATCTATAAAACCACCTTAAAATATAAAATAGTTTACTTTTATTAAATTAAAGTATAGTATACTATACATAATTATTTAATTCCGAAAGGAGTGTTATACTTCATGCGCGCAATATTACTAGGTCTTTTATCATCGGCCTTTTTTTCTGCAACCTTTATTATTAACAGAGCAATGAATGTATCTGGAACAAGCTGGGCTTGGACTGCTTCCTTCCGTTTTCTATTTGCTCTCCCTATTTTATTCCTTATCGTTTTATTTCGCAAAAACTTAGGAGCTTTATGGGCAGAGTTAAAGAAACATCCATTTGCATGGATTGGGTGGGGCTCCGTCGCTGGCATCGGCTTCTATTCTTTATTAAGTTTCGCAGCTGTTTTTTCTCCAGCTTGGCTCGTTGCTGGAACTTGGCAAGTTACGATATTAGCAGGTTTACTTTTATCACCATTATTTTTCATTAAAATAGAAACAAAGTCTGGTACAAAACTTGTACGCGGAAAAATTCCACTGCGCAGTTTATATGTAGCATTATTTATTTTACTTGGTGTAATTTGTATGCAAGCTACTGCAGCGGGTCATATTACAATGACTCAGTTCATTTCTGGTTTTTTACCCGTCGTTTTAGCAGCTTTCTTATATCCCTTCGGTAACCGAAAAATGATGGAACTTGTTGGCGGGCGTCTTGATACATTCCAACGTGTATTAGGAATGGCGATCGGAAGTCTCCCTATTACAATTTTACTTGGTATATACGGATTTTCCACTACTGGTATTCCATCATCAAGTCAAATGCTGCAAGGGTTTTTGTTAGCATTATGTTCCGGAGTTATTGCGACGATGACATTTTTCTTTGCTACTGACTTAGCAAAAGACAATCTTGGTTTACTTGGAGCTGTTGAAGCAACACAAGCTGGAACGATGGTCTTTACCGTGCTCGGTGAGATTATTTTCTTAAATGGTTCATTTCCTGGTGGTCTGTCACTAATTGGGATGATTATTATCATGCTAGGCATGGTCGTAAATAGTGTTTTAAACCGTTCTGTTCCAGTCGTTAAACAGAAAAAATTAGCATAAAAAAAGCATGATTCTTCTTTATAGAATCATGCTTTTTTACTGTCCCCCTATTCAGATTTATCAGAATAGAATTTCATTAGCTATTTATACTAAAACCTATGTTATAATACGTTTCATGTGCATTAATAGGAGGTAAATTATGTTAAAAAAAGCAATTGCTGAATTTATTGGTACATTTGTACTTGTACTATTTGGAACTGGAGTAGCTGTCATTGGCGGCGGAATTGAAGGAATTGGAACATTAGGTATCGCTATGGCTTTCGGATTATCTATCGTGGCTATGGCATATAGCATTGGAACAATTTCTGGATGTCATATTAACCCAGCAGTATCAATCGCTATGTTCATCAACAAAAGAATGAACGCTATGGAACTTAGCTATTATTTATTAGCTCAAATTTTAGGTGGTTTATTAGGAACTGCAACGTTGGTAACAATTTTACGATCTGCTAAATTACCTTTAGATAATTTAGGACAAAATAGTTTTGGAACTCTTGGTTTATCTGGAGCATTTTTAGTTGAATTCATTTTAACTTTCGTATTTGTTTTAGTTATCGTTGCTGTAACAGGTAAAAAAGGAAGTTCTTCTTTAGCTGGACTAGTAATTGGTTTCACGTTAGTATTAATTCACTTATTAGGTATCCCGTTAACTGGAACATCTGTTAACCCAGCTCGTAGTATCGCACCAGCTTTATTCGCTGGCGGAGAAGCAATTTCTCAACTATGGGTATTCATCGTTGCACCAATTCTTGGTGGTATCGTAGCAGCTGTTGTAGGAAAGTTTATTTTAAATACTGAAAAATAGAATTTTCAATATTTCCGAATAAAAAAGGCGAGCCCTCTTCATGAGAAGGCTCGCTTTTTTTATTCTTTAATCTTGGACTTTAAATTTGTAACTAATTGCTGCACCGTTACATTTTCAAGTACGTTTTCCATCGCTTCTTGCGCTTGCATTAAAATAATTTCTAATACCGATTGAATATTAGCTCCTACTGGACATTCAATGTTGGGATTTTCATGGAAAGAAAATAGGTGTCCTTCTTCTACAACTTCCACAGCTTTATATACATCAAGTAATGTAATTTCATCTAAATCACGAGCAAGTGTCGTACCACCTTTACCAGCTTGTACATCAACAAATCCTGCTCTCTTCAACATTCCTGTAATGCGACGAATCACAACTGGATTTGTATTCACACTACCAGCAATCCATTCAGAGGTACAGCGAGAGTTTCGATCTATTGCAAGTAACGTTAACATATGAACACCTACTGTAAAACGACTACTAATTCCCATCTGCACACCCTCCTTTTTATTCATTCTATTAAAAGACAACTCTTATTATTATATACTATTTTTAATTTATACATAAAGAAAAAGCATGATTCCACTAGAAAATCATGCTTTTCTCTCCTTATTGACGCTTTATAAATTTCGCTAAATCTTTAAATTTCACTTTGTCGGAGTAATTCATTACACCGTTTACATAAATACGACTTGTAATAACATTTAATATACCAATTGTCGCCAATAAAACTACTAATGTTATCGTAATTTCTAACATACCTGCTTCACCAGCTACAATACGCGAGAAGGTAACCATCGGCGTGAAAAACGGAACATACGAACTTACAACGACAATAGTACTATTCGGATCACTTAATGATTTAATACTAATGAAGAATGCAGCCATAATCAAAATCATTACCGGGAAAGATACAGCTTGTAAATCCTCTGTCTTAGACACAACAGCTCCAGCCGCAGCGTACATCATCGCATAAAGTAAATATCCCGTAATGAAATAAACAAGAAACATACTTATAACTTTTGCATCTAATTTTGTAAAGTCAATTGGAATCCCAAATAATGAGGCACTTTCTAAGTCGACCCAACCTAACAAATAAGGAATAAGATAACCACACGCCAGTATTACAAGTTGTAGTAACGCCGTTGAAACAACCGCTAAGATTTTCGCATACATCATCGTAAGAGGTTTTACTTTCGGAAGCATCACTTCCATTACGCGTGACGCCTTTTCAGATGCAATATTCATTGCGATTGTATTCCCGAAAGCAACAATAAACATATACAAAGCAAATGTAAAGAAATACGCAATTCCGAAAGAAGACGTACGGTCTTTTATCGCTTCTTGCTTTACTTGAATTTCTGCTTGTAATTGCTGTGCAATTTCCGGCGAAACATTATTTTTTGCAATCGTCACCATTGTATATTGTTGTTTTAAATACCCCGCCATAATTGCAGAAGTTGCTTGGCTTGGGAATCCATTATACATATATGTAACCGATGGGGCTCCATTCTTCTCCGTCACATGGAATAGACCATCTAAATCGCCTTCTTCTACTTGCTTATGCAGTTTATCAAAATCAGCCTTTGAACCAACCGTTATTTTTGCTGATGGTAATAACTTATCTAACTCTTCTTTTTGTATTTTATACGTGGAACTCTCTGTCACAACTGCAATTTTATCTTTATCCTTATTTTTATCTCCACCTGAAGTGAAATGATTAAATGCAAAAATACCAAACACAACTAAAAATAAAATCGCACTTGTAATTAATGATTTTTTAGATAAAAACGCTTCCCTAAAATAAAATGAAAATACATGAGAAAATTTACGCATCTTTATTTCGCCCTCTCTACAAAGATTTCGTTTAATGTCGGCTCTAACATTTTAAATTGTCGTAAGCTAACACCTTGTTCTTGCAACTGTTGCAAAATCTTTAGAGCTTCTGCATCTTCTTGTATTTTCACATAAAGAAGGCCTTGTTGTTTTTCATACGGAACATCTATAACTTCGAGCCCTTTTTCATTCTCTACTGTATCTTCAACCGTTAAATTACGAAAACCATATTCTTTCTTTATATCACTTAATTGACCTTCTACGACCGCTTCACCTTTTTTCAAAATACATACATGCTGGCAAAAAGCTTCTACTTGCTCCATACGATGACTTGATAAAATAATTGTCTTTCCCCTTTGTACTTGTTCTTCAATAATACTAGCTAGCATCCCAGCATTAACTGGATCAAGTCCACTAAATGGTTCATCTAAAATAAGAAGCTCTGGATCATGAAGAAGAGCAGCAATTAATTGAATTTTTTGCTGGTTTCCTTTCGAAAGTTCTCCCGCTGTTTTGAATTTATATTCTGGGATTGCTAATCGCTCTAACCAGTGATCAATTGCAAGATCCACTTCTTTCTTCGTCATTCCTTCTAATCTACCAAAATAACGTAGTTGATCTATTACTCTACTTTTTGTATATAATCCTCTTTCTTCTGGTAAATATCCAATCGTTACCCCGCTTTTACCAAATTCTTTTCCATCCCACGTAATAGAACCTTCATTTGGCGTTAATAACCCTAGTAACATTTTAATCGTCGTTGTTTTCCCTGCACCATTTCGGCCAAGTAACCCTAACACTTCACCTTTTGGTAACGAGATTTGCAAACCATTAACTGCTTTTGATTCTCCAAATAGTTTCGTTAAGTTTTGAATTTGTAAACTCAATGTATATATCCTCCCCTTCAATAGCATTCTCGCTTTCATAATATGATTGTTTAAAAAACAACATATAGTAACCTTATTCCATCTTCTTACATACATTCCTTTTCTTCAGCTACTTAGTCTTTATCGCATCTTTTTTATGCATCTTATCTACTATAGGACAAACTACTATATATACAAAAGACAATATGTAAATGTTCATAAAAAAAAATGCAAAAAATATTATATTTTAATATATAATATTAATTGATTTTCTAACATCAAGGAGGATACATATGAAGATGAAGAGGGGTATTACCACTTTATTATCTGTAGCCGTTCTTTCCACATCGCTTGTAGCATGTTCAGGAACAGCTGAGAAAACAGTGGCAAAAGAAGAAAAAGTAAAATTAACAGACCAGCAATTGATGGCTGATTTATGGTATCAAACAGCTGGCGAAACGAAAGCGCTGTACTACCAAGGATACAATATTGGTCAATTGAAGCTTGATGCAGCTCTTGCAAAAGGTACAAACAAAAAACCTGCTATCGTACTTGATTTAGATGAAACTGTTTTAGATAACAGTCCTCATCAAGCAATGAGCGTAAAAACAGGAAAAGGCTACCCTTATAAATGGGACGATTGGATTAATAAGGCTGAAGCTGAAGCCCTTCCAGGCGCGATTGATTTCTTAAAATATACAGAGTCTAAAGGTGTAGATATTTACTACATCTCAAATCGTAAAACGAATCAACTAGATGCAACAATTAAAAATCTCGAGCGCGTAGGTGCTCCTCAAGCAACGAAAGAACACATATTACTACAAGACCCGAAAGAAAAAGGAAAAGAAAAACGCCGTGAACTTGTTTCTCAAACACATGATATTGTCCTATTCTTCGGTGATAACTTATCTGATTTCACTGGTTTTGATGGAAAATCTGTAAAAGATCGCAATCAAACAGTAGAAGAATCAAAAGCACAATTTGGTGAGAAATTCATCATTTTCCCTAATCCAATGTATGGTGATTGGGAAGGCGCTTTATATGACTATGATTTCAAAAAATCAGATGCAGAAAAAGATAAAATTCGTCGTGATAACTTAAAATCATTTGATGCAAAATAAAAGAGGATGGCTTTCGCCATCCTCTTTTATTGCATATTTCTTGTTAAAGGTAAAATAAATACTTCTACACGTCTATTTTTTGCTTTTCCTTCTGGTGTATCATTTGCTGCAATTGGACGGTATTCTCCGTAACCAATTGCACTAAATTTTTCTGGTTGCAATTCTTTATTTTGAAGTAATACCTGCATAAAATTTACTGCACGCTGTGTACTTAACTCCCAGTTTGATGCAAACTGAGCATTTGCGATAGGAACAGTATCTGTATGACCAGATACTGTGATTTCACGAGGTGATGCCGAAACAAGTAGATTAGACATCTCTTTTGCAATCCCTAACGATTCCAACTTCACATCCGCTTTTCCTGAATCAAATAGGACATTTTCTAATATCGTTACCATTAACCCTTTTTCTGTTAAATCAGTTTTAAAAGAAGAAGATAATTGATTCTCAGCAATATACTTGTCAATACTTTGTTGTACTGCTTTTAATTCATTCATTTCTTGCTGCTTCACTTTAGCTTCAGCATTTTTTTTTATATTCTCAGATTCCAAACTACTTGCCGATAATTCCTTTTCTTTCTTCGGTTTTTGATCACTTAAAAACTCTTTATTTCCTGTTCCACCTGCTAGTTCACTGCGAAAAGCTACTGCCATCTGTTTAAATTTCGCAGCATCTATACTACTCATTGCAAATAAAACAATAAACAGCGCAAACAACAACGTTAGCATATCAGAATACGGAATTAACCAAGTTTCATCAATATGCTCATCGTGTTTTTTCTTTTTACCTCTTCTATTTTTCTTACTCCGCATTTTTCTCCGCTCCTTTTTCTAGCTTCTTACGCTCAGTCGCAGAAAGCGCACCTAAAATGCGGTTTTTCATAATAAATGGATATGTACCTTCTTGTAACATTAATAAACAATCAATAATTAAACGTTTCTTCTCTAATTCAGCGGCAGACTTTTGCTTTAGTTTATTTGCAAATGGATGCCATAACACATAACCTGAAAAAATACCGAAAATCGTTGCAATAAACGCACCTGAAATAGCATGCCCTAGCTTCTCAATATCAGTTAAATTTCCAAGTGCAGCTACAAGACCAATAACAGCACCTAAAACCCCTAATGTAGGTGCATATGTACCAGCTTGCGAAAAAATAGCAGCACCTTTTGCATGCCTCTCTTCAATTGCTTCTAATTCGGCTTCTAAAATTTGTTCTAAATCTTCCGCAGATACGCCATCAATAACAAATTTCATACCACGCAAAAGAAATTCATCTTCAATTTTATCTAATTGTTGCTCTAAAGACAAAATACCATATTTTCTACTCTCAGATGTCCAATGAACAAATAATTCTAGCAACTGTTCATAACTTAAATCTTTTTTATTTGAACCAAAAAGAACTTTAAATAATTTTGGAACCCTCTTAAGTTGATTCATCGGAAATGCAATACAAACTGCGGCAAATGTACCGATAAAAATAATTAATGCTGCGGCAGGATTCAATAAGGCTGTTACGTCAGCGCCCTTGACGAACATCCCTACTACTACCGCTACAAATCCTAAAATGAGCCCAATAATTGTTGCAAAATCCATTCTCATTCACTCCTAGTCTATACAAGAAGTCCTTTATTCTCGATAATCGTTACATCTTCTTATACATATATATTACATAAAAAATGAATTTCATGAAAGATAAGAAATGAATTATGTGAAAAAATTCTACAATTTCACACATTTTCTGACATTTTCTTTGCATTTCTATTACGTTACGACTCTTATATTTCTTTTTCAACAAACTAGATTTATAATAAATAATGCTACAAATTTTATTAAGAAAGGACTGTGATTACAGGGTATCATGAAAAAAATAGTAATTATTTCTGCCGCTACTATTGTAATCGGTATCACCTCTTTCGCTTACTTCGGTTCTAAATCACCACTACAGAATGAGGCGAAAGCTGTCGAAAGTCAAAAACATAATAACCATCAAAAAGAAGAGATTCCTGCTTTTCCAAAAGCTGATCATAATGCAAAGAAACTAGATGATAATTTTTCCGTTGTAACAAATCCAGATTCTGATCTTGTATTGGTCAATAAACATCGTAAATTACCAGATGGGTACATTCCAGAAGATTTAACTAAACCGAACGTACCATTTACTAGTCCAAAAGATAAGGAGAAAACATTACTTCGTAAAGATGCTTCAGACGCGCTCGAAAAAATGTTCCAAGCGGCGAAAGAGGAAGGCTTAGAACTTACAGCAGTTTCAGGCTACCGTTCTTACAAACGCCAACAATCACTACATAACACATATATTAAACGCCAAGGAAAAGCTGAAGCTGATTCAGTAAGTGCAATTCCTGGAACAAGTGAGCATCAAACTGGTCTAGCAATGGATATTAGCTCAAAATCTGCTAAATTCCAATTAGAACCAATCTTCGGAGAGACTGCAGAGGGAAAATGGGTTGCAGAACATGCCCATGAGTTCGGATTTGTCATTCGTTATTTAGAGGATAAAACAAAGACAACAGAGTATGCATATGAACCGTGGCACTTGCGCTACGTTGGTAATCCATACGCCACATACATATATAAGCACCATCTAACATTAGAAGAGGCGATGGAGGACAAAAAATAAGAGAGCTAATTGCTCTCTTATTTTCTCTTTTCTATATTAAAGTAGCAATTTCTTCTTCCATTCTTCAGGCCATGGTTCGCCTCTTCCAGTTTTTTTCGATGCTTGCACCATTGTTCCACGCCCAACTAAACAAACTTCTTCCTTTGCATTTTTGACCATATAATGTAAATCTAAAGAAGAATTCCCCACCGCTCCTGCCTTTACATATACTTTCAACTGCTCATCAAAATAAATTTGTTTTATGAAATTGCATTGTAGATCTGCGACGACTATCATCGTTTCTGAAGATTCATGTGTCCATTCTTGCATAAATCCAAGTTCTTTAAACAATGCGATACGTGCTTCTTCAAAATATGTAAAAGCAACAACGTTATTCACATGACCAAACATATCTACTTCACCAAAACGAACTTTAACAGGATTATAAAATGAAAAACCACTTTCCCACTGCTCAAAGTCTTCAATATAAGAAATTCTCTTCATTGTTCCCTCTCCTTTTCTTTTATAAATACACAGAATAAACAGAAAAAACAAGCTATAAATATTGCCTCTTCAAAATGAAGAGGCAATATTTATTAATAGTTATTGTCGCTACCAAAGAAATCTTTGAACGATTGAATTGTTGTATCACGGTTTAATGCTGCAATTGAAGTTGTTAATGGAATACCTTTCGGACATGATTGCACACAGTTTTGAGAGTTACCACAGTTTGCAAGTCCTCCATCACCCATAATTGCACGTAAGCGATCTGCTTTATGCATTTCACCAGTTGGATGCGAGTTGAATAAACGCGCTTGTGAAAGCGGTGCTGGTCCAATAAAGTCAGATTTACTATTTACGTTCGGACATGACTCTAGGCAAACACCACATGTCATACATTTTGAAAGCTCATACGCCCATTGACGCTTTTTCTCTGGCATTCTTGGACCTGGTCCAAGGTCATACGTACCGTCGATTGGAATCCAAGCTTTAACACGTTTTAGCGCGTTAAACATACGACTACGGTCAACTTGTAAATCACGTACAACTGGGAATGTCTTCATTGGCTTTAAGCGAATTGGTTGTTCTAATTGGTCAATAAGAGCTGTACATGATTGACGTGGTTTTCCGTTAATCACCATCGAACATGCTCCACATACTTCCTCTAAACAGTTCATATCCCATGCAACCGGAGTTGTTTGGTTTCCTTTTGAGTCAACAGGATTACGACGAATTTCCATAAGCGCCGAAATAATATTCATATTAGGACGATACGGAATTTCAAACTCTTGTTCAAACTCTTGTGCATCTGGTCCATCTTGTCTCGTAATGATGAGGCGGATTGTTTTCTCAGACATGTTGTTTATCCCCCTTCTCTTCACCCTTAGCAGCTACATCATGTTTTGAAGAATAGTCACGTTTACGTGGTTTAATCAATGAAACATCCACGTCTTCGTAATGGAATGCTGGTGCATTTCCTTCTCCTTCAAATTTTGCCATCGTAGTTTTTAAGAAGTTCGCATCATCACGATTTGGGAATTCTGGTTTATAATGCGCTCCGCGGCTTTCATTACGGTTGTATGCCCCAATTGTAATAACACGCGCTAGCTCAAACATATTTGCAAGTTGGCGTGTAAATGAAGCACCTTGGTTACTCCATCTTGCTGTATCGTTAATGTTTATGCGTTTGTAACGAGCCATTAACTCTTCAATTTTCGCATCTGTTTCTAATAGTTTTTTATTTTCACGAACTACTGTAACGTTATCTGTCATCCATTCTCCAAGCTCTTTATGAAGAACATATGCATTTTCGTTACCATCAAGCGTTAAAATATTGTTAAATTTCTCTGTTTCGATTAATTCATTTTGCTCATATACAGTAGATGACACAGCATCAGATGATTTAGAAAGACCTTTCATATACTCAATTGCATTCGGTCCTGCTACCATACCACCGTAGATTGCTGATAATAGTGAGTTCGCACCTAGACGGTTACCACCGTGCATAGAATAATCACACTCACCTGCTGCAAATAAACCTGGAATACTTGTCATCTGCTTATAATCCACCCATAATCCGCCCATTGAATAGTGAACCGCTGGGAAGATTTTCATTGGTAGTTTACGAGGATCATCACCTGTAAATTTCTCATAGATTTCAATAATTCCACCAAGTTTAATATCTAGTTCTTTTGGATCTTTATGAGAAAGATCTAGATATACCATGTTTTCACCGTTAATACCTAGTTTTTGCTCTACGCAAACATCAAAGATTTCACGCGTTGCAATATCACGAGGTACAAGGTTTCCGTAAGCTGGATATTTTTCTTCTAAGAAGTACCACGGCTTACCATCTTTATATGTCCAAACACGCCCACCTTCACCACGTGCAGATTCACTCATAAGACGTAACTTATCGTCTCCAGGAATTGCAGTTGGATGGATTTGAATGAACTCACCGTTCGCATAATATGCACCTTGTTGATATACAGCAGATGCTGCTGTACCTGTATTAATAATGGAGTTCGTTGATTTCCCGAAGATGATACCAGGGCCCCCTGTTGCCATAATCACGGCATCAGCTTGGAAACTTTTAATCTCCATAGTTTGTAAGTCTTGTGCAACGATTCCTCGGCACACACCTTCGTCATCCACAACAGCTCGTAAGAAATCCCAACCTTCATATTTCGTTACAAGTCCTGCTACTTCATGGCGACGTACTTGCTCATCTAATGCGTATAGTAATTGTTGACCAGTTGTTGCGCCAGCAAATGCTGTACGGTGATGTTGTGTTCCACCAAAACGACGGAAATCAAGAAGTCCTTCTTCCGTACGGTTGAACATAACACCCATGCGGTCCATTAAATGAATAATACCAGGTGCAGCTTCACACATCGCTTTAACTGGTGGTTGGTTCGCTAAGAAGTCCCCACCATAAATTGTATCGTCAAAGTGGATCCATGGAGAATCCCCTTCACCTTTCGTATTTACGGCACCGTTAATTCCACCTTGGGCACATACAGAATGTGAACGTTTTACTGGTACTAAAGAAAATAGTTCAACATTTACTCCTGCTTCTGCCGCTTTAATCGTTGCCATTAAGCCAGCCAAGCCACCGCCGACTACTATAAGTTTCCCTTTCATGCTCTCCCACTCCTTACTGGTTTGCTAGCTGTGGATCGATGAACGCTAATAATGCACTCACACCTACATAAGATAGACCTAAGAAAATAGCTAATGTTACATAAGTAGAGATTCTTTGTGAACGTGGAGATACTGTAATTCCCCAGCTTATGCAGAATGTCCATAGTCCATTTGCAAAGTGGAAAATAGTTGAAACAACACCAACTAAGTAGAATGCAAACATAGCTGGATTGCTTAAAATATCTGCCATCATATCATAGTTTACCTCTTTACCTAACATTGCTTGAATACGAGTTTCCCAGACGTGCCAAGAAATAAATATCAGCGTAACGATACCTGAAATTCGTTGGAAGACGAACATCCAGTTACGGAAATAACCGTAAGATACCGCATTGTTCTTAGCTGTAAATGCAATATATAAGCCATATATAGCATGGTACAGTATAGGTAAAAAGATGATGAAAATTTCTAGCGCATACCGGAATGGAAGGAGCTCCATAAAGCCTGCAGCTTTGTTAAAAGCCTCTGCTCCTCTTGTTGCAAAGTTGTTTACTACTAAATGTTGCGTCAAAAAGACACCAACCGGGATGACCCCCATTAATGAGTGCCACTTACGAAACGTATACTCGCGGCCTTTCATGTCCCCATTACCCCCCTTGAATGTTTGACTGCTGTTTTCAGATTAGTTTACAACAATAATGTTTTTTCACTATTGGCATAAGAAAAACTGAAAAAATTATTCGAAATATTTCAGCATAATTTGATACCAAGTTCATTTTACTCCTATTTTTGTCGAAGCGTCAAGAAAACGTATACATAATTTGCATATAATTTGCCATTTCTTTTTTTCTTCTTATATATTCAGATTTCCCAAAGAAAAATCTGTTTTTATAAATGAGAAATGTTATATAATAATCCCTATAGAAAGAGGGGAATATTGTGAGCAAAAATACAATCGATATAACATCTTTAGAAGATGTTTCATTGAACGCCTTCGCTTATGAATTACTGCGTGAAGAACTACTACCTGATTTAATTGGTAATGATTTAGATGGAATTTTATACTGGTCCGGTAGAAATCTTGCAAGAAAATATCCGCTAGAAACCATTGAAGAAGTTATTCAGTTTTTCGAAAAAGCCGGTTGGGGCACTTTAAGCATCGTTGAGCATAAACGTCGTGAAATGCAGTTCCAACTTAAAAGTGCACTCATTGCTGAGCGTCAAAAACAAAAAAGACATTCTTCTTATCAATTAGAAGCTGGATTTATCGCCGAGCAAATTCAAAGACAAAGAAACGTCATTGCCGAGTCCTACGAAGAACAGAAAAAACGTTCAGACTCTATTACATTTCTTGTTAAATGGGATATAAAAGATCTCATTGAAGTGTAGCATTTACCTACAGTCAACTAGACATATACGTTTAGTTGACTTTTTTGCATATTCATTCAGGTGTGTTTATTTCAAATCTTCAGAAATTATACCAAAAAACAGAAGACATTGTAAACTACAACGTCTTCTTATCTGTTAAATAAGTATAAATCGTCTCCGCTACATTTTTCGGCATACCCGCTTCGACAAATTCTGCTACAGAAGCTTCTTTCATCTTTTTTAATGAGCCAAAATGTTTTAGCAATACCTTTTTCCGTTTATCACCGATTCCCGGAATTTCATCCAACGCGGATTGAATAACAGATTTTCCGTGTAATTGACGATGGAATGTAATTGCAAATCGATGCACCTCATCTTGAATGCGCTGCAATAAATAAAATTCTTGGCTATTCCTCGCAAGCATAACGGGCTCAGGTGGATCGCCAATAATTAAATGTGATGTTTTATGTTTTTCATCTTTGACAAGCCCTGCCATTGGAATATATAATCCAAGCTCGTTTTCAAGAACATCACTTGTAGCCGCGAGATGTCCTTTTCCCCCATCGATAATTATTAAATCTGGCAAGGGTAAATTTTCCTTTAATGCCCTCGTATAACGGCGCCTCACAACTTCCCTCATAGACTCGTAATCATCTGGCCCTTGGACTGTTTTAATTTTATATTTCCGATATTCTTTCTTCGCTGGTCTCCCATCGATAAAAGCAATCATTGCTGAAACAGGGTTTGTCCCTTGAATATTCGAGTTATCAAACGCTTCAATACGATATGGCGTTTCAATACCGAGCTGCTTCCCTAAATTGTCAACAGCTTTAATCGTCCGCTCTTCATCGCGTTCAATTAAGTAAAATTTCTCTTCTAGTGCAATTCTCGCGTTTTTATTTGCTAATTCCACAAGATCTTTTTTCTTCCCACGCTTCGGCTGTGTCGCTTCAACTTCTAAAAAGCGCTCTACTAATTCTGAATCTATACTTCCTGGAACTACAATTTCCTTCGGCTTAAAATGACTACTGTTTTCATAAAATTGACCGATAAAAGTTAAAAAACCCTCTTCAGGTTCATCATATATCGGGAACATTGAAACATCGCGTTCAATTAATTTTCCTTTTCGAACAAAGAAAACTTGAACACACATCCATCCTTTATCAACTGCATATCCAAACACGTCACGATCAACTAAGTCACTCATAATCATTTTTTGTTTTTCCATAATTGCATCAATATGAGCAATTTGATCTCGCAGCTCTTTTGCCCGTTCGAATTCTAGTTTCTCTGAAGCCTCATACATCTTTGTCTCTAATTCTGAGCGCACTTCTTTATGTCCGCCATTTAAAAACTTAATAATTTCATCAACTATTTCTTTATTTTGTTCTTCCGTTACTTCTTTTACACAAGGTGCTAAACATTGTCCCATATGATAATAGAGACAAACTTTATCTGGCATATTGGTACATTTACGAAGCGGATACATACGATCTAATAACTTTTTCGTTTCATGAGCTGACTGGGCGTTCGGATAAGGACCAAAGTACTTTCCTTTGTCCTTTTTTACATTTCGCGTAATGAGTAAACGCGGCTGCTTTTCAGCTGTAATTTTAATAAAAGGATATGTTTTATCATCTTTTAATTGAATATTATATTTTGGATCATACTTTTTAATTAAATTTAACTCTAAAATAAGAGCCTCCAAATTTGAGGAGGTTACAATATATTCAAAATCTACAATTTCTCCTACAAGCCTAAGTGTTTTCCCATCATGCGAACCAGTAAAGTACGAGCGCACACGATTTTTGAGTACCTTTGCTTTTCCGACGTATATAACCGTTCCCTGTTTATCCTTCATTAAATAACAACCAGGTTGATCGGGCAAAATTGCTAACTTCTCTTTTAAATGCTCGTGCACTCGTCTCCCTCCATTTCTACATGCTTATCATTTTTATTTTCATACGAAAACATACTATGCTAAAACACCCAACATACGTTCTTTTATTGTAACGGAAAGCGACAGAAAAAGAAAATATTATAAAATAAAAAAAAGCTGCCTCATGGCAGCTTTTTTTATTAGAAGTGTTTAGAAACTAATTCTACTAACGCTTCTTTCGGTTTGTAACCTAACGCTTGATCAACCACTTTACCATCTTTTAACACGAAAAGAGCTGGAATGCTCATTACTTCGAATTGACGAGCAGTTTCTTGGTTTTCATCAACGTCAACTTTTACTACCTTTACTTTCTCACCTAACTCTGCATCGATTTCCTCTAATACAGGAGCGATCATTTTACAAGGTCCGCACCAAGGCGCCCAGAAATCTAATAATACAACACCTTCGCTAGTTTCAGCTGCGAAGCTTTGGTCATTTGCATTTACAATTGCCATTTTATTTCCTCCTTCAAGTATATTCTACCAAGAGTATATCATTAACTTATATACGTGGCGAATATTATGTATCGTTATGTATTGTAACAAAAAAATGTTCCTTTATACTATATAAAAATACGGATTAAATACTAAAAAGATGAGAGACAGGGGATCTCTCACCTTTTTCTATATATAGGGGTACTTCACTTGGAACTCAAGGGTACTCAAATCATGAATGTACTTTTAACTTTTTAAACTCTTCTGTTAAAAGAGGCACTACTTCAAATAGATCACCGACAATACCGTAGTCAGCTACTTTGAAGATACTAGCTTCTGGATCTTTATTAATCGCAACAATTATTTTTGAGTTAGACATACCAGCTAAATGCTGAATCGCACCAGAAATACCGCATGCAATGTATAGGTCTGGTGTAACAACTTTACCAGTTTGACCAATTTGTAATGAGTAATCACAATACTCAGCGTCACAAGCACCACGAGATGCTCCAACAGCGCCACCTAGTACATCAGCTAACTCTTTTAATGGTTTAAATCCTTCTTCACTCTTCACACCGCGTCCGCCAGCGATAATAACTTTCGCTTCAGAAAGATCAACACCTTCTGCAGTTTTACGGACAACATCTTGAATAATTGTACGTAAATCTTTCACATCTACTGTAATAGAAGACACGTCACCGCTGCGAGACTCATCTTTTTCAAGAGTTGCAATGTTATTTGGACGCACTGTCGCAAATAAGATACCATCTGTTACAATCTTCTTCTCAAACGCTTTACCAGAGTAAATTGGACGAGTGAAGATAACATTTCCACCTTCAACCTCTAAAGCAGTTACGTCAGAAACTAGACCAGCTTCAAGCTTCGCCGCTAATTTTGGTGATAAATCTTTACCAAGTGCTGTATGTCCAAATACAATTCCTTCTGGTTTTTCTTCAGCATATACAGCTAAAAACGCTTGTGCATAGCCATCAGATGTATATGATTTTAATTTATCATTTTCAACTGTCACAACGCGATCTGCACCGTAATGAATCAATTCATTTGCAAAAGAGGTAACGCTGTCTCCAACTAGAAGACCTACCACTTCACCGCCTTCTGCAATTGTTTTTGCTGCTGCTACCGCTTCAAACGAAACGTTACGTAGCGATCCGTCACGAACTTCACCCATTACTAATACTTTACGAGCCATAGATTTTCCCTCCTGCATATATAATTTCGTATTTTATTAGATTACTTTCGCTTCTGTATGGAGCAACGATACAAGTTCTTTTACTTGATCTTGCAGCTCGCCTTGTAACACTTTTCCTGCATCTTTCTTAGGAGGCAAATAGATTTCAATTGTTTTTGTTTTTGCTTCCACATCATCTTCTTCTAAATCTAAATCATCTAATTCTAATTCTTCTAGTGGCTTCTTCTTCGCTTTCATAATACCTGGAAGCGATGGATAACGCGGTTCATTTAAACCTTGTTGTGCTGTTACTAAAACCGGTAATGATGTTTCAATTACTTCTGTATCTCCTTCAACATCACGCTCGATTTTCACATTTGTACCATCAATTTCAAGCTTTGTAATTGTCGTTACATATGGAATATTTAACGCTTCAGCTACACGTGGACCAACTTGTCCAGATGCACCGTCAATCGCAACGTTTCCACCTAAAATTAAATCTACTTCTTTATCTTTCAAATATTCAGCAAGCACTTTTGCCGTTGTAAACTGGTCACCATTCTCAATCTCATCTTCAATATTAATTAATACCGCTTTATCGCAGCCCATCGCTAATGCTGTGCGAAGTTCTTTTTCACTATCCTGGCCACCAACTGTTACAACAGTAACTTCTCCACCTTGTGCATCTCTTACTTGAATTGCTTCTTCAATCGCATATTCATCGTAAGGGTTGATGATGAATTCCGCTTCGCCATCGTAAATTGCACCGTTTTTAATTACGATTTTTTCTTCTGTATCAAATGTTCGTTTCATGAGTACGTAGATGTTCATTCCATTTACCCCCTTATTTTTCAGAAAGATTCTATCAATTTTAAAATTCTGTTAATTTATATTAAAAAAATATTTGGACTACCTACCACTAAATGAAGGCTTACGTTTTTCTAAAAATGCTGCTACGCCTTCTTTTCCATCTTCACCCGTAAATACTTCACCAAAAATCTGTGATTCACGCTGTACACCTTCATAATAATGAGACGATTTTGTTGTTTGTAATAACTCTAGCACAGCACGAATTGTTGCCGGACTTTTTCCAGCAATCTGCTTTGCAATTTTAAGCGTATCTTCTAAAAGTGATTCTTCAGAAAGTACCCCATTAACAAGTCCCCATTTCAATGCCTCTGCACCAGTAATTGGTGTACTTGTTAACATCATTTCACAAGCTTTCGCTTTACCAACATAACGCGGTAAGCGCTGTGTACCTGCAAAACCAGGAATTAATCCAAGTGTTAACTCAGGTAAACCAAGCTTTGCACTTTCAGTTACAAAGCGCATGTGGCAAGACATAGCAAATTCAAGGCCGCCGCCAAGTGCCGCTCCATGAATTGCCGCAATAACTGGCTTTGAACATTTTTCAACACGCTCAAACGTAACTTGCCCAAGCTGTGCTAATTCTGTCGCTTGCTTCGCTTCAGTAACAGATGTAAATTCTTTAATATCTGCTCCCGCTGAGAAGAAGCGCCCTTCACCATGTAGAACAACAACACGAATGTTATCATCCTTTTCCACTTGATCGATTAATTCAGTAACGTCATGCATAACTTGTGAAGACATCGCATTAGCTGGCGCATGGTTTAACGTCGCCACGGCGATATGGTCTTCAACTCTTACAGATAGGAATTTCAACATGATCCCTCCCATTATTGACGATAACCACAAGCTGCAATAAGTAGCCCATGTACCGTTTTTGAAAGTGCGACCAGATCATACTTATGATCGCTCATTACCCAATTGGTCACAACTTCATCTACTGTTCCAAAGATCATTTGTCTTGCCACGCGAACATTTAAATCCGCCTGAAATTCACCTTGCTTTATACCTGTCTCTAAAATCTCATCCATAACTAGCAAGTAGCCTTTTAATACTTCATTTATCTTGAGGCGCAAGTCTTGATTGGACTGTCTTAGCTCTAATTGTGTAACGATAGCAAGAGGATCATTTTGCGACAACAGCAAGAAGTGCGTTTCTACCAACATAAATAACTTCGCTACAGCGCTTTCAATTCCTGCTGTTTTTTGACGAATTGTTTCAACAAATTCTCCCATCTTCTCTTGGAATAAGGATATTAATATATCTTCTTTATTTTTAAAATATAAATAAATCGTGCCATCAGCTACCCCAGCTTGCTTTGCAATTTTAGAAACTTGCGCTTGATGGTATCCATTCTCCGCAATCACAATGACTGCTGCATCAATAATTTGATTGTATTTCGGTCTATTTTTCTTCACTTTACTGTCCCCTTCAAGAAGATGACTGAATGAATAGTCATTCATATTCTTATAATACTGACTATTTAGAAAAGTGTCAATCCTATTTTTTCAAAAAGAAAGGGCCTTAGCCCGTTTGTTCATCATCATTCTTTCTCTTTTCTTCATCTATTAGGACCCGACGTAAAATTTTTCCAACTGTCGTCTTCGGCAACTCACTTCTAAACTCATATACTTTCGGGACTTTATAAGCTGCTAAATATTTACGTGCAAACTGATCTAATTCTTCTTCAGAACATTCAGTGCCTTCCTTCAAAACAACAAACGCTTTTACAGTTTCCCCTCGATACGGATCAGGAACACCGATTGTTACCACTTCTTGCACCTTTTCGTGTTCATATAAAACCTCTTCTACCTCACGAGGATATACATTAAAACCGCTAGCAACAATCATATCCTTCTTACGATCTTTCACATAGAAAAAGCCATCCTCATCCATGTATCCTACATCACCTGTATGGAGCCAGCCATCTTGCAATACAGCCGCTGTTTCCTCAGGCTTATTCCAATACCCTTTCATAATTTGTGGGCCCTTTACAACAATTTCACCAATTTCACCCGGAGGTAATGCCTCTCCTGTTTCAAGTGACATAATGATTGCCTCTGTGTCTGGCCACGGCACCCCAATACTTCCCGGCACGCGTTTTTCCCACAAAAAATTCCCATGTGTAACTGGTGATGACTCCGTTAATCCATAACCTTCTACTAATTTACCACCTGTAACTCTCTCAAACTCTTCCTGCACTTCTACCGGAAGCGGCGCAGATCCACTAATACAAGCCTGAATAGAAGAAATATCGTATTCTTTTAAAAGGGGACTATTTAATAAAGCAATATAAATGGTTGGTGCTCCTGGAAATAGTGTGACTTTATGTTTTTTAATTGCTTCAAAAACCATTTTCATATCAAACTTCGGAATAAGCACCATTTTATATCCTTGCATAATACTTAAATTCATTACAGCTGTCATCCCGTACACATGAAAAAACGGAAGGACACCAAGGATTACTTCTTCTCCTTCTTTACAATTGTATAACCAATGCGCTCCCATTAAAGTGTTCGAAACGAGGTTTTTATGCGTCAACATAACCCCCTTTGGAAATCCTGTCGTTCCCCCTGTATACTGCAAAAGGGCTAGATCATTTGCAGGATCACACGGTACTTCAACATCCGTATTTACTTCTCTTTCTACTGAATCCCAAAGATGAATCGTTTCACTTTCTGATACTTTCACAACTAAATTCGACTGTTTCTTCTGCACAAATGGATACAATAAATTTTTAGGGAAAGGTAAAAAATCTGCAATACGGGTTACGATAATATGTTCAAGCTTTGTCGTATTTTGAACATTCGTCACTTTCGGAAATACTAAATCCAGGCAAAGAATTACTTTTGCTCCCGAGTCACGAAGCTGATACTCCAGCTCTCTTTCTGTATAGAGTGGATTTGTTTGTACGACAATTCCTCCCGCAAGTAATGTACCATAATAACCAATTACAGATTGCGGACAGTTCGGCAACATAATGGCAACTCGATCCCCTTTTTCCACACCTAGCGTTTGAAGATAATTTGCAAATCTCTTCACCTTATCATGGAAATCTGAAAATGTAATATCCTTCCCTAAAAAGTGAAGCGCTTTCTTTTCTGGATAACGAGAAGCCATCTGTTCTACATATCCATGAAGCGGCTGAATATCATAAGAAATCGTACTTGGAATTTCCTCTGGATAATTTTTCAACCAAGGTTTTTCCACTCTCATTCCCCCTTCCAATATTTGAGAAAATAAATGAATGTTCATTCATGATGGTTGTTTTCATTATATTATAGTCACCATAACGTTACAATCATAATATTCTGACTTCTGTGTAGCTATGCTTTACTTCATTAACTTCTTCTTATATGTATAAACTCTCCTAATTTTAATAGAATAAGAGAGTTATTAGTATTTAGCTTAATCTTATAATTGTTAATACCGCTTCTGGAGTAGCTGTTGATAATGTTGCAACAGCTACCAAACCAAATAATTGCAAACTAATGGCACTTCCAGCTGCAAGAGTTGTAATTATTGTTGCACTAAAGGAATTCGTTGCAAGCAATGCTAACATGTCTCTTTTTCGTAATCCCTCTACTATCTCTATTTCTTTCATCCTTATCACCACCCTTTATTCCATTCTCTACTCACTAAGTATACGAATGAACTCGTCAGTTTCCTGACACTTCCACAAATATTTCCTAGTTATTTCTATATTGTAACAATACTTAATTAAGTGTTCTTTATTAAACAGGGATTATATTATCTCTCACGAATTTAATTTATGAACGAAAATAGGGGGGATAACAATGTACCAAACAATTGAAGGCTTTTTAAGATCATGGAAATACGAGGCTGAGTCTACTCAGAAGATGCTCGATGCATTAACGGATGAATCTTTATCACAAGAAATTGCACCTGAACACTGGACGTTAGGAAGAGTGGCTTGGCATATCGTTACTGCAATTCCTGTTATGCTATCTGGTACAGGATTAAAGTTTGAAGGTGAAACGAAAGATTATCCTGTTCCAACTTCAGCAAAAACAATTGCAGATGGGTATCGCAAAGTGAATGTTGCTTTTGTTGAAGCACTTCAAAGTGAATGGACAGATAAAGACTTATCTACTATCAATGACTTCTTTGGTCGCCCTATGCCGAATTCTATATTTTTAATGACACTCATTAATCATCAAAATCACCACCGCGGGCAAATGACTGTTTTAATGCGACAAGCTGGCTTAACAGTTCCTGGCGTATATGGTCCTGCAAAAGAAGAATGGGCTGCGGCTGGAATGGAAGCTCCTAAAATGTAACAACAAAAAAAGACAAGGTGTTTACACATCTTGTCTTTTTCTGTAACTTGTTTCATGTGAAACTATTTTTTGCTAAATGGTTGTTTTATGGAAAAAACACGTTAAAATGAATACATATTATGAGGAGGGGCAACCAAATTGAATACAAAAAATAAAAAAATAGCTATGGGAACTCTTTTACTAACTTCTATTATTGGAGTTATCGGTGTATCCCTTTACTTCACATATTATGGTACTCCTTGGGGAAAACAAACAGCAATTGCGGAATCAAAAAGTTATATTACAAAATACTTCAATCTAAATGCGGAAGTCAAAAATACTTCTTACGATTCTAAAATGGATAGCTATGCGGTCTCTTTTGAAACAAATGAAGATGGAGAGTTTACTATCGAATATATAGGTCCTAATCACTTTAACATTTCTCCAGGAGTTCAAGAGTATTTGAGTAAACACTCCAAATTTACAGAGTAGTAATAAAGTATACATATACAAAAAGAGTTGGCATCATGCCAGCTCTTTTTCACATATTCTTGTCACGCTGCTACATCTTCCCTTTCAATATTTCTAATTCCATAATAAGCAATCGCCATACCGATCGCTGCAAATGTGAATTGAAGAGGGAGAAAAGTCGCTATAGGAAATATTGGCTGGTTATTAATTGCGATTATTACAACGATAATAGATGAAACAATTGTAGTTGGCACCGAATGTTTACGCATTCCGAAATATAGAGGGATTAAACTTATTCCCGCAGTTGCAATTGCTAAAGGGACAAGGTTTACCCCTTCTTGAATCAATTGATCTACTGTAAATGGATTAGGAAGAATTGAAAAATAACTATCTATCCCAAAGAAAATTCCTACTACTAAAATGTTAGATAAAATAACTGTTATAAATGTTAATGTTGCTGTAATGGCCAACTTACTAATCATCATTTTCTTCCGGTTAATAGGATAAGAAAACATGAGTAGTATTGTTTTATTTTTATATTCATCAATTATTAACTTGGCTATTAGTACACCACCAAAAATAATAAATGTTCCTCTTACTGACACACTAGCCATCGACAAAATTGCTTGCGGATCCCTTATTTCTGGATCTCCTTCTATTTGAGCAACGAAACCAGCCAAGATTAATAGTGCCAGTATGGTGATATTTGCAATAATTGCTCCCTTCACATACCATCCAAGCTTAAACTTCTTCAGTTCTAGCTTCATAAGACGTAGCATTATGGTCCTCCTTCCATGTAAACCACTTAAAATTTAATTGATATAAATTGCAATTACTATTATTTTTTTCACTCTTCCTACCCCAGTTCGTCGTTGTTTAAAACTTGTTTCACGCCACATCAACCTGATCGACTTTACGATACGAAAGATAACTAATAAAAATTCCTAATAAACAGAGAGCAATAGGTATAACTATAAAATTATATAAACTCGTTTGATCGGCGCCTACGTTACCGTTAATTATCATCGCGATTATTACTGCAGAAGTAATCGTTGTTGGTCCCGATTTCTTTCTCATCCCAAAAAATAATGGAATTAAACTTATACCAGATATCATAAATGCATTTATAAAAGTAGCCGGAACAGTAGCTATTATTTCGCCCATCGTAACAGGTGTTTCAAGTAGGCCCATCATTGGATTCATAAAGAATATGAGCAAACTAATAGTGAAAGTAGCGATAATCATGCTCACAAAGCAAAAACTAAAAACAATTGCTAATTTCGCTCTCATTAGCATTTTTCTTTGCAGTGGGTACATAAACAATAATTGCATTGTTTTATTCTTGTATTCATCAATTACTAAACGTGATAAAATGACCGCACTAAAAATAGTGAATGTTATCCTAATAACAAGATTTGCTAACACCATATATTTTGTGAAGTCAGTGATCGCCGCATCTCCTTCACCCTTAATCCCCGATGCCATAAGGCATACCGCAGCAAAAATTGCGATAATACAAATTGCTACACTTTTAAAGCAACTAGATAATTTATGTTTCTTCCATTCAAGCTTCATTAATTTAAACATATAAGCCACGCCTCCATTCCTTATATAATTATCTCTACGCTAATAATATTCTAATTCCAGCTGTAATTACGCTTACTATTCCTATTACTAGTAAAATTAGAATCCACTTTCGTTCTGGTTTTCTATAATATAAAATTCCACTTATGAGTATTACAATCAATCCACTTACTAGATTCAGCAACAATCCACTAAGCATGAATTCCTTCTCCATCCATGACATTTAAGAAATACTCTTCTAAAGAGCTATGTTTCTTATTAATACTTTCAATTTCCACATCGTTCATAATAAGTGCTTTTGAAATCGCTTGCTGCGTCACCGCCACTTCATAAACACGAATCATATTTCCACTCATTATTTTGTAATTTTTTATACCGAGTTTATCTTCTAAAATATAAGCTGCACGTTTCACATCAGGAATAGTAATTTCAATGTACTCTGTTTGTTTTCCGTTAATACTCTTCATTGAAACTTCTTTTATTAGTTTTCCATTTTGAATAACACCAATTGTATCCGCCATTTGTTCCATTTCACCTAAAATATGACTAGAAACTAATAAAGTAATGCCATATTCCTTACAAAGCATTTTAAATAAATCTCGTAATTCTTTAATACCAATTGGATCTAAGCCGTTAATCGGTTCATCTAAAATAAGAAGCTCTGGTTTTGTCATGATTGCTCTTGCAATACCCAGTCTTTGTTTCATCCCTAATGAAAAATCTTTTACTTTTTTATTATCGATGCCATGCAACTTAACAAGATTCAAAGCATGATCAATTGCGTTCTTATCGTAATAACCCATGTATTCACAATGTAAATCCAGATTCTCCTTCGCCGTTAATTTATCATAAAAAATCGGATATTCAATAATCGTTCCCATACGCTTTAACAATTCATAAGATGTATCTGTTAATTTCTCACCGAAAATTTCAATATCACCGCTCGTCGGCTTTATTAAGTTTGTAATCATTTTCATAATCGTTGTTTTACCCGCACCATTCGGTCCTAAAAAACCGTAAATTTCTCCTTTTTTCACATGCATGTTAACGCTAGAAACAACTGCTTTCCCTTTAAACACTTTCGTTAACTGATTCGTTTTTAATATATATGTCATGTCATTTTCCCCTTTCGCACTACTCTATATTTCTATAATAGACAACGGAAATCTCTTTTTTCTTACCCGTTCCTTACAAATTCCTTACGCTGAAAAAAAGCTTGTAGAATAACCTTCTCTACAAGCTAAAACTCCATTTTTTTCAATATAATTGTAAAGGTTGTTTTTTCATATGGCTTACTAGAAAGATGAATTTTTCCCTCCATTGCTTCTACAAGCCTTTTCGTAATCGTTAAACCTAGACCACTGCCCTGGTACAATCTATTTCTTGAATCTTCAAGTGTGTACATACGCTCAAACACTTTATCAATATGAGATTCATCAATTCCTTTCCCTTTATCCCATACGTCTATATACACACTCGTTTCATCCTCTCTTAATACCATACCGAGCGCCTTCCCATCATATCCATAGGCAATCGCATTTGATATTAAATTGTTTAACACCCTTCCAATCACTTCTGCATTTCCAAATGCATATATATTTCTCTCTGGTATATCAATATGAACCTCGAATCCTTTCGAGGTTACTAAATCATAAAACGATAAAATCTTTTCCCTGCATATTTCATTCATGTTTATCTTCGTTATTTCAATTGCTTTATCACCAGATTCCAATTTTGCTAAATCGAAAAACTTATGAATCAGTTCCATTACTTCTAATGTTTTCACATGTACCTTTTGTAATAATAATTGCCGTTCTTCCTCATTTATCGTTTTATCTATATTTAACATTTCTGTATATCCAAGAATGACGGTAAGCGGCGTTTTTAAATCATGTGAGATGTTCGAAAGCATTTTTCTCATCGAAATTTCTACTTTCGCATGATCTGCATTCGTTTTCTGTTTCGCATCTAACAAATGATTAATAGTAACTAATAGTTTTTGCAGTTCTTTATCATCTGTCATAACTAATAGCTTCTCACCAGTTTTCTCTTTTACAATATCCTCTAATTTTTCATATGTATAACGTAAATTTCTACTATTATTTTTTCGAATTTTATATTGTACATAAATTATTATTAACAATATAAAAATAACGGCCGTTAAAAAAGTAACCATACTACATCCCTTCCAGCTTATAACCGATGCCCCACAATGTTTTTACATACGCTGGGTTAGATGGATCAGTTTCAATTTTCTCGCGCAATCTTCTCATATGGACATTAATAACGTTGTCATCACCATAATATTCTTCGTTCCAAATTAGTGAATAGATTTGCGCTTTCGTAAATACACGATTTTGGTTCTTTACAAACAGTTTTAAAATCTCAAATTCTTTTAAAGTAAGTTTAAGCTGTCTTCCCTTTTTCTCTACAGTAAAATTAATTGGGTCAATTATTAAATCACCAATCTGAATGGTCTCATCTTTTGATTCCACAGCTGAATACTTTGTAGATCTTCGAATAGCAGCTTTTACACGCGCTGCTAGTTCAATCATAGAAAACGGTTTACAAATGTAATCATCCGCCCCAAGACCTAAACCAACTGCCTTATCAACATCTGTATCCTTCGCTGACATCATTAAAATCGGAACGGCACTTTTCTCTCGAATGATTCGCACAACCTCTAAGCCATCTAACTTCGGCATCATAATATCGAGAATGATCAAATCAAATGAACCTTTTAAAAATGCGGTAACTCCTTCTTCTCCATCAGATGCGATTGTAACTTGAAAACCTTCTTTTACTAAATATGTTTCAACCATCTCTTGAATTGAGACATCATCTTCAACTAATAAAATATGATGTGACATATTCTCATCCCCTTTTTACAAACATTAACATTTCAATTGTATCGTAACGAATGAATGCTGGAAAGAATTATATGAATTTTCAAACCAACTTCCCTTCCTTCCTTAACAATGATATGATGAAATTCACTACTATTGTTCATAATTAACTTTATATAAAGGAGACTTATCATGTCAGAAAACAAAAAAGTAAGCTTAGCTGATTTAATGCGCGAACAACTTGCAAAGAAAAAGCAAGGAAATGGAAATGGTTCAAATAATACAAATCAAAGCCAAGCAACGAAAAAATTACAAAACCAACAAACGAAGAAAACAAACAACCAACGTAGACGTACAGGTGTGTAAATGAACGGGCAAAAACGATCTAACATCGTGCCAGGTCTTGAAGTTGATATTGTGTTAAAACAAGATCAACGAACTGGTAAGTTAACAAGAGGAATTGTAAAAGATATTTTAACGAACTCACCTTCCCATCCGCACGGCATTAAAGTACGATTGCAGGACGGACAGATTGGCAGAGTACAAAATATTATTCAATAAGAAAAGGAGCTCATTTGAAATTGAGCTCCTTTTCTTATTTTCATTACCCTTTAATTTTTTCGATGAAAACTACTTTTAAATAGTCTCCCTCTTTAAATTGATCAATTGTACGGAAATCTTCGGGTAAAGAATGTTCTTCTAATATTTTATATTTGCCGTTCATTTCTTTAAATGCTGTATCGATAAAGCCTTTAAATTTTTTCATATCGAATGCGCTACAATTTGTAGAAGCTACGATAATACCGTTATTTTCTGTAATGGCAATTGTTTCTTTTAATAAATTTTTATAATCTTTCGCTGCACTGAATGTATATTTTTTCGAACGTGCAAAGCTTGGAGGATCAAGTACAACCATATCAAATTTCATCTTTTTCTTAGCTGCATATTTGAAATATAGAAATACATCTTCTACAATAATATCTTGCGCTTCGTAATCAATTTCATTTACACTGAACTGCTCAATCGTTTTACTTAAACTACGATTTGCAAGGTCAACACTCGTTGTTTTACTTGCGCCGCCAAGTGCTGCAAATACAGAAAAAGCTCCAGTATAGGAAAACATATTTAAAACTGTTCTTCCTTTTGCATATTTATCACGAATTTGTTTTCGAACGTTGCGCTGATCTAAAAATACACCAACCATCGCCCCGTCATTTAAATATACAGCAAAGTTTACACCGTTTTCTTTTACGATAAGTGGAAACTCACCGCGCTCTCCTGCTACGAAATCATCATCTTCAATGTATTTCCCTTTCGTATCAAAGCGCTTTTTCTCATAAATACCCTTAAAGTTTGCTACTTTTTGAAGTGCTTCTACGATTTCATCGCGGAAAGTATAAATCCCTTCACTATACCAACTTATTACGTAATAACCGTCATAATAATCGATGATTAAACCACCAAGGCCATCACCCTCACCATTCACAACACGGAATGCTGTTGTATCATTTGATTTATAAAAATCTTTTCGTTTATGTAAAGCAGATTTGATTTTACTTTCAAAGAAAGGTTGATTAATTTGCTCCTTCTCTTTTCTCGTTAAAATCCATCCATATCCTTTATTTTGTTTTCCATAATAGCCTTTTCCGATGAATTGGTTCTTCTCATCCACTACTTTGATGATTGTCCCTTCTTCACGTACATCATTTAAATTTTGAATAGCATCTTTTAAAATAAGCGGATATCCACTTTTAATTTCTTTTATAAACTTCGGTTTTATTTTTATAGTTACTTCAGATCGCATGTAATGTCTTCCTTTCCATTTGAATGCTTTCTAACTATAGTAAGCATTTAAAAAACGAGACTGAAAAAACAGCCTCGTTTCACTATACCATATTATTGCTTTGCTAGTACAACTAGCCTATCCTCTCGCATAACCGCTATATATTTACTAACTTTTGAAGTGAACATCTTACTATCTACAATAACTGAAAAAACTTATATAAAAGAGACTTTCTTTATTTTTCTACAGCAATTTCTTGCTTTTGAAACTTAGAAACTATATAACCAATTCCTATACCGATCATACCTGGAACTAACCAGCCAATCCCTACACTATATAATGGAATCTTATCTAAAATAGGTGCTAATGCGGCAATTTGAAGATTTGCATTGTGCAATCCATCAAAGAAGCTAATCGCGAACGCCCCTATAATACCGCCTACATACATTGCTAATGGAAGACGAACGTAATTTTCAACGAGTGATAATACGATAAGTACAATACCAATTGGGTAAATTGCAATTAAAATTGGTAATGCTAATGCATTTAACTGAGTTAAACCAAGATTTGCTACCATAAATGCTAATACACAGAAAATGAAAACAACTTTTTGATAAGAAAGCTTTGGTAATAAAGAAGAGAAGTATTCGCCACAAGCTGCAACAATACCTACAGAAGTTGTTAAACATGCTGCTGTAATTGCGATACCAAGTAATAACGTTCCGTAATTGCCAAATAAATGAGTCACTACGTTTGTTAAAATAATTCCGCCGTTTGCTCCCATGCCAAGTGAAACACTAGAAGCTCCAAGGTAAGCAAGCGCTAAATAAACAAGTAGTAAGCCAAGTGCTGCAATAAATCCTGCAAAAATTGTTACTTTCGCAATGCTATTTTTATTTGTAATACCTTTTGCTTTTAAAGCATTAATTACAACATTTCCGAAAACAAGTGCTGCAAGTCCATCTAAAGTTAAATATCCGTCAATAAAGCCTTTAAAGAGTGGAGCACTATACGCTTCTGTCGGTGCACCAAACTCTCCAATTGGTGTCATAATTGCTTTCGCTACAATAATTGCAATGACAGCTAATAAAATTGGTGTTAACACTTTACCGATGCGGCCCACTAATTTCGATGGGTTTAAAGCTAAATAGAAAGTTACTGCAAAGAAAATAAATGTAAAGATAACAAGTGGATATGATTGACCAGCTACCTCACTTGGTAAAAACGGTGCAACACTCATTTCATAAGCAACAGTTCCTGTACGTGGTACACTAACAAATACACCTAAACATAAATAAATTGCAGTGATAAAAATAAGTGCGAATACAGGGTGTACACGTCCTGCCAGTTCATTAATATCTCCTTTTAAAGCTATAACAATAACCCCTAATAAAGGAAGTCCCACACCTGTTACGATAAAACCAAACAACGCAATCCATACATCCGTTCCAGCACCTTGTCCTAACGCTGGTGGGAAGATCATATTACCTGCACCGAAAAACAATGCAAATAACATTAAACTTATTGCAAACATCTCAGAAAACTTTAAAGACGATTTCATTTCTACTAACCTCCTAAATAATTATCAGATTAACAAAATATTCTGAATTAAATTCCGTCACATCTCCTCTTTCAAGCATACTTCCCCATAAAAGAACGCAAAAAACACCCGTCCCTAACAAAGGGACGAGTGTTGAAATCGTGGTTCCACCCTTATTCTAATAAAATGAATTTATAACGAAATAAGCTCATTTTATAGCTCGTGTAAATTGATAACGGTTTTATCCGCCAAGAATTACAATGCATCATGCAGTTCACTCTTGAAGTTTAGAGGTGGTAAGTATGTCTTTCCGTAGTAGGAAGCTCACAGCCTAAGGCTTCCCTCTCTGAGAATCGTAAAAAACAACTCGTGTCCTCATCATTACTTTTATAAAATATCTTGTCGAAACTTGTTGTTTTTTATTATATGGGCTATTTTTTAAAAAATCAATAGTTTTATTTTTTCTGACAAAAAAATATAGGGAGAAAACATTCCCCCCTATATTTGCCCCATCAATCTTTCTAATTCTTCAGCTGTAATGTTCCGCCATTTTCCGGTTTCAAGTTCATTTAGCTCTATATTCATAATGCGAACTCGCTTCAACTTTGTTACTGTATACCCGAAAGCACGGCTCATTCTACGAATTTGCCTATTCATTCCTTGTGTTAAAACGATGCGAAATGTAGATTGATCAACTCTCGTCACTTTACATGGTTTCGTCATTCCATCTTTGATTTTCACTCCGCTGGACATCATATCAATAAACCAATCTGTAAAAGGCTTATCGACCGTAACAACATATTCTTTTTCATGCTCATGATCACCGTGCAAAATTTGATTCGCGATCGTACCATCATTCGTTAATAAAATGAGTCCTTCCGATGCTTTATCTAACCGCCCAACAGGAAAGATTCGCTCTGGATAATCGATATAATCAATAATATTATCTTCAATATGATCGGCTGCCGTACAAGTAATGCCAACTGGTTTATGGAAAGCAATATACACTTTTTCTTTCTCTTCTTTTGCAACTACCTGTCCATCAATCGTTACAACATCACCTTCGTTAACGATTGTACCGTGCGTACATATTTCACCGTTAATCGCGACACGCCCTGCTTTGATGAGACGATCTGTCTCGCGTCTTGAGCAGGATTTTGCTTCGCTTATGTATTGGTTGATTTTCATGTTTTATTCCTTTTCTTATAGATTAAAAGCGTCAATCCATGGCAATATCATTATGCCAAGATTGACGCTCCTTTACTTCGCAAAAACAACTAAATAAATAACCCCAATCACCAAAAATATTCCGCAACAAGCTAACAATACTTTTGCAAGTTTGTCCATAAACATATAATGGTTCCCCTTTTGTTTGGTTGTTTGCTATTTTAATTCGACAACTGTTACACCTAGGCCTCCCTCGCCCATGTCACCGTAACGGAAGTTTTTCACACCGCGGTGTTTCTTCAAGTAATCTTGTACACCTTGGCGAAGTGCTCCTGTTCCTTTACCGTGAATGATTGATACACGAGGGTAACTTGCAAGCTGTGCATCATCTAAATATTTCTCAACGCGCACCATTGCATCTTCATAACGTTCACCGCGAAGGTCAAGCTCTAATGAAACGTGATAATCTCTACCCTTCACACTTGCAACTGCTTTTTTCTCAGTTTGCTTCGGTGTATTAATGTATTCCATATTGGATTCTTTCACTTTCATCTTCAGAATACCAATTTGTACGCTCCACTCTGTATCACTTACTTTTTCAAGTAGTTGACCTTTTTGACCGAACGTTAACACTTTTACTTCATCGCCTGCTCGTAATTGTTGTTTCGGCGCTGTGTTTTTCACGTTTACTTTTTGTTTCTTCACAAGCTCTGGCGCTGCCCCTTCTAGACGGCTCTTCGCTTCAATAAGTTCATGGTCTTTCACGTTTACAAGCTGTGCTTTACGCAATTGACGAAGTTCTTGAATAATGCCTTCTGCTTCTTTCTTTGCAGCTTCGACTTTTTCTTCCCCTTCTTTTTGCGCTTTTAATAATTTTTCATCGCGCTCATCGTTAAATTCAATAATTTGACGCTGTAATTCACGATGAAGTTTTTCAGATTGCTTGCGAAGCGCTTCTGCTTCGTTCCAGTCACGCTCTGCGTTCTTTTGACTTTCTTCTAACTTCGCAATCATATTTTCAATTTTATTTGTATCTGTACTAATATGGTTACGTGCTTGATCGATAACTCGATCAGATAGTCCAAGGCGCTTCGAAATTTCAAAGGCATTACTACGTCCTGGTACACCGATTAATAATTTGTACGTTGGGCTTAATGTATTCACATCGAACTCAACACTCGCATTAATAACTTGCTCACGGTTATATCCGTATGCTTTTAATTCCGGGTAATGCGTCGTTGCAACAACGCGAGCACCGCGGTTACATACTTCATCCAAAATTGAAATTGCTAGTGCAGCCCCTTCTTGTGGATCTGTTCCAGCACCTAATTCATCGAATAAAACTAAGCTTTCAAAATCAGCTTTTTCTAAAATATCTACAATGTTCACCATATGTGAGGAGAACGTACTTAAACTTTGTTCAATCGATTGCTCATCACCGATATCAGCAAAGATATTTTTAAATACACAAATCTCTGACTCGTCCATTACTGGAATGTGAAGACCAGATTGCGCCATTAATACACAAATACCAACTGTTTTCAGCGTAACTGTTTTACCACCTGTATTCGGCCCTGTAATAACAATTGTTGTGAAGTCTTTACCGAGCATAATGTTATTTGGCACAATAATTTCCGGATCAATAAGCGGATGACGTGCTTGTCTTAAATCCATGTACCGCTCGTTATTTACGATTGGCTTCGTTGCTTTAATTCGCTTCGCATAAAAAGCTTTCGCAAAAATGAAGTCAAGATTGGCAACTACTTCTACGTTAGATAAAACGATATCCGCTTCTACTGCTACTTCTTCTGTTAACATCAATAAGATGCGTTCGATTTCTTGTTTTTCTTTCACTCGTGCTTCTTGAAGTGCGTTATTTAATTCTACAATGACTTGTGGTTCAATAAATAAAGTTTGTCCAGAAGCTGATTGATCGTGAACAATACCGCCATATACGCCGCGGTATTCTTGTTTTACCGGGATTACGTAGCGTTCGTTACGAATCGTTACAATCGCATCTGATAACATTTTTTGTGCATTTGAAGAACGCGTCATGTTTTCTAACTTCTCACGGATACGGCTTTCCGCAGTACGAATTTGAGTACGAATACCACGCAGTTTATCACTTGCGCTATCGACTACTTCACCGCCGTCACCGATGCAATTTGTAATTTTCTTTTCTAAATCATATAAAGATACAATTTGAGCGACATGAGTTTCTAAAATTGGAAGCTCGACACCATTATCAACCATATCTTCAATGAAACGTTTCATATTGCGACTACCATACATCGTATTGGCAATATCAAGTAGTTCATTTGGGCTTAACATACTTCCAATCTTTGCACGCTTCACATTTGAGCGAATATCCGTAATACCACCTAATGGTGCACTACCTTTTAAACGAATGACTTTCGCTGCTTCATCCGTTGTATCTTGCATTTCTACAATTTCTTCAAAATCAGTGCTCGGCACTAAATTCTTCACTTTATCACGGCCAAGTGAAGAGGCTGTATGTTCAAGTAAGTGTTCTTTTACTTTATTGTATTCTAATACACGCAACGTTCTTTCTAACATGTTGCAGGTCCCCCTTGTGTTACTTATTACGTTTAATATAGTCCAATAAACGTTCAATATCCCATGTGTTAATCACGTTATCTTTTTGAATCCAACCTTTACGTGCTGCTGCTACACCTGTTTCCATATCTTCTAACATTTCAAGTGTATGGGCATCGGTATTAATCGCTACTTTTACACCAGCATCTTGTGCTTGTTTTAATAATTTCGCGCTTAAATCTAAACGGTTTGGATTTGCATTTAATTCTAAAACTGTATTTGTTTCTTTTGCGAGTTCGATTAATAAATCTGTATCTACATCATAGCCCTCGCGGCGCCCAAGAAGACGCCCTGTCGGATGGGCAATCATTGTGACATGCTTATTCTCAAGCGCAGTGCGAAGACGTTTCATAATCGTTTCACGGTCTTGTGAGAAGCTAGAGTGAATGGCTCCAATGACATAATCTAGTTCTGCTAATACTTCATCATCAAAATCAAGTGTTGTATCCGGTAAAATGTCCATTTCAATTCCGCGTAAAATTGTAATGTCAGGATACTTTTCATTCATACGTTCAATTTCTTTTGCTTGCTCGCGAAGACGCTCTTTCGTTAAGCCATTCGCTACTTTCAAGTATTGTGAATGATCAGTAATTGCCATAAACTTATATCCACGAGCGCGACATGCTTGTACCATTTCTTCAATTGAAAAAGCACCATCACTCCACGTTGTATGCATATGTAAATCACCTTGTATGTCAGAGAACTGAATTAAGTTCGGATACTCTTTAATTAATTCAATTTCTTTTCCATCTTCACGCACTTCTGGCGGGATGAATGGAAGACCGAAATGAGCAAAGAATTCCTCTTCCGTTTCAAAAGTTTTCACTTCACCGGTTTCCAAGTTTTCTACACCGTACTCACTAATTTTCTCGCCTTTATCTTTTGCAATTTGACGCATTTTTACGTTATGGTCTTTTGATCCTGTGAAATGGTGAAGAGTTGTAATAAATTCTTTTGGTTTTACAAGACGGAAATCAATTGAAATATCATATTCATATTGAAGACGAACTGATACTTTCGTATCCCCGCTCGCAATTACTTCAATCATATTATCAAATTGTAGTAAATGTTCACGTACTACAGCTGGTTCTGTAGTTGCAATGATGAAGTCTAAATCCTTCACTGTCTCACGAACACGGCGTAAACTACCAGCGCGGGAGAAACGAATCACCTCAGCAATATTCGACAATTTCTCCTCTATTTCCCCGGCAATAGGCAATACCATCGCAATTGGTAAACGCTCTGGACGAGATCCTACTTGATCAATTGCTTCCAATATTTTCTCTTCTGTTTTTTTACCGAAACCTGCTAAAGCTTGTACTTTATTTTCCTCACAAGCAGCTTTTAACGTTTCCATATCGACAACACCAAGCTCTTTGTATAACTTAGCTACCTTCTTACCCCCAAGGCCTGGTAGTTTTAATAGCGGTAATAAACTGCTCGGTACTTCTTTTTCAAGTTCTTGTAGTACTTCAGATGTTCCTGATTCTATATATTCTTGAATAACTGCTGCCGTTCCTTTTCCGATGCCTGGAATCTTTGTGAAATCTTCAATTTCAGAAAGACTACGATCATCACTTTCTAGCGCTGCCGCTGCTTTACGAAATGCAGATATTTTAAATGTATTCGCGCCCTTTAATTCCATAAACAGGCCGATTGTCTCCAATAATTTAATAACTTGTTTTTTATTTACTTTCATCATTGCCCCCGCCTTTCTTTCATAGAAAAAAACTCCTCTTTCCGAAAAAAGAGAAGTTATACTCTGCTACCTGTCTGCCATAGTTCCTTCACCTTTTCAGAAAGAATCGGTGTATCGTCTATAATTATTTTGCTAATTGATGATTTTTGTAATGGTGTTTGCAATTGTTCAATTGGAAGAATTGTTCCAACAATAATTAAGACAAACAAAATAATATACACTTCTAAAAATCCGAGGATTGCCCCCGCAAGTGCATTCACTTGCTTTAAAACCGGTATTTCTGCAAACATATTTAACAAATTACCAAGTAATGAAAGTGCGATTTTTGTAATAATAAATAATACGATAAACGCAATTGCTTGATAAAATACTGTTTCAATATTATTTGCATCAATCCATTCTGGAACAGATACGTTTTTATCAAATGGATACGGAATAAATTTCGCAAGTGTTGGCGCTAAATCTTTACAGTACCAGTATGCAACAAGGTATGCGATAATAAAGCTTGTTAACTTTATAAGTTGTAAGATGAACCCTCTGCGTAAGCCAAGGAAAAATCCCATAACAAGCAGTAAAATGATAATAATATCAATCATGTTATTCCATTCCTTTTTTTGTCATACTTTCTTTCAGCTTCTCATGTTCTTCTTTTAATTTTATGTAATCGTGTATGACGTTTACCGCCGTCAATACCGCTAGTCTACTCGTATCAAGCGAAGGATTCTTGGCATTGAGTTCGCGCATTTTATCATCCACAATCGCTGCTACCATGCGGATATGACTTGTACTTTCATCGCCAACAACTGAATATTGCTGACCATAGATTTCTACATTAATTCGACTTTTCTTTCCCTTTTGTTGTGACAACTCACCGGCCTCCAATCACGTACAGAATCCTAAAGTTTATCATACCATGAACCATCATAATATGGAAACAGAAAGAACAATCCGATATGATAAAAATAACAATATAAAAAAGGAGCGACCATCTTGTCAAATTCTATCGTATTACAAACAAGTTCTACAGTAATTGAAGACATGAAACAACAATATAAACAGGCGCTTAGCCCGAAAATTCCGCAAGGCGGTATCTTTATGGCAAAAGTTCCATCTTGCACGATTACAGCATATAAATCAGGCAAAGTGATGTTCCAAGGTGGTCGTGCTGAAGCAGAAGCTACTCGTTGGCAAACTGTCTCTCAAGCACCAAAATCAGCTGTAAAAAAATCGGCTAACTCACATCGTTATGCCCCGCCCTCTTCCATCGGTACAATGTCTATTGTAGGATCCGATGAAGTAGGTACTGGCGATTATTTCGGACCGATGACAGTAGTTGCTGTATATGTGGATGCAAAGCAAATTCCGCTCTTAAAAGAACTCGGTGTAAAAGATTCCAAAAACTTAAACGATGCCCAAATTGCTGAGATTGCAAAACAACTCCTTCACGTTGTTCCTTATAGCTCTCTCGTTCTTCACAACGAAAAGTATAATGAGCTATTTGATAAAGGAAACAACCAAGGTAAACTAAAAGCTTTACTACACAATAAAGCCATCACAAACTTATTAGCAAAAATCGCGCCTACAAAACCAGAAGGCATCTTAATCGACCAATTTACACAGCCTGATACATACTATAAATATTTAGCGAAACAAAAACAGGTACAGCGTGAAAATGTTTATTTCGCTACGAAAGGTGAGAGCGTTCACTTAGCGGTAGCCGCTGCTTCCATTTTGGCTCGTTACTCATTCGTAAAACAATTTGACGAACTAAGCAAAAAAGCTGGTATGCCACTTCCGAAAGGTGCTGGCAAACAAGTAGATATTGCCGCTGCTAAACTCATTCAGAAGCTTGGAAAAGAAAGACTACCTGAGTTTGTGAAACTGCATTTTGCTAATACAGAAAAGGCGTTTCGCTTATTAAAATAGTATCGACAAAAACAGGAGCCTACAAACTCCTGTTTTTTGTTTCATATTGCCTCGATTCAATATAGTTGCATTTACTATTTTCCTCTCTAACATATCGCTCAACCACCTCATTTTTACTAATTTCCCTATATAAAAGGGAGAGTCACCACGACTCTCCCTTTTATATTAGCTTCGTTTTTGCTTCTTATTTGATGAAGATACTTTATGAGAACCAGTTTCATGTGTCGTTGTTCCTTGTCCTTCCACTTCTGGAGAACCTAGGCTTGATCTAGAATGATCTTTTTTCACTTTTTTACCCATTTACATTCACCCCTTCGCGTTACTATTTGCTGCGAGGTAATAAACTATTCAAAATAAAAAAGCGAGAGGATTCCCTCTCGCTTTTTTATCTTAGAATTCTGAAGAACCTGGAGTTCTTGGGAATGGAATTACGTCACGGATGTTAGCCATACCAGTGATGTACATTAGGAAGCGTTCGAAACCTAGACCGAATCCAGCGTGTTTTGTACCGCCGTATTTTCTAAGTTCTAAGTACCACCAGTAGTCCTCTTCGTTCATACCTAATTCTTTAATTCTGTCTACTAAAACGTCCATTCTTTCTTCACGTTGGCTACCGCCGATTAATTCGCCGATGCCAGGAACTAGAAGGTCAGTAGCAGCTACTGTTTTTCCATCTTCGTTAAGGCGCATGTAGAACGCTTTAATGTCTTTCGGATAGTCAGTTACGAATACAGGACGTTTGAAGATTTCTTCTGATAAGTATCTTTCGTGCTCTGTTTGTAAGTCGATACCCCATTCTACTGGGTATTTGAAGTCAGCGCCTGACTCTTGAAGTACTTTAATTGCTTCTGTATATGTGATGCGACCGAAGTCAGAGTTGATTACGTTGTTCATGCGCTCTAGAACTGTTTTATCAACGAAGCTATTGAAGAAGTCCATTTCTTCTGGTGCATGCTCTAATACGTATTTCATTGCATATTTCAGCATATCTTCTGTAAGGTTCATTACATCACCTAATTCAGCGAATGCAATCTCAGGCTCAACCATCCAGAACTCAGCTGCGTGACGAGTTGTGTTAGAGTTTTCTGCACGGAATGTAGGTCCGAATGTGTACACATCACGGAACGCTAATGCATAAGCTTCAGCATTCAGCTGTCCACTTACCGTTAAGTTTGTTTCTTTACCGAAGAAGTCTTTTGATTCGTCAACTTGTCCGTCTTCACCTTTTGGTACGTTGTTTAAATCTTGCGTTGTTACGCGGAACATTTCGCCTGCGCCTTCTGTATCACTACCAGTGATAATTGGTGTGTGAACATGTACGAATCCACGCTCTTGGAAGAATTGGTGAATCGCAAACGCTGCGATAGAACGCACGCGGAATGTTGCAGAGAATGCATTTGTTCTTGGACGTAAGTGAGCGATTGTACGTAAGTATTCAAACGTGTGACGCTTCTTTTGAAGTGGGTAATCAGAATCTGATAAGCCCTCAACCTCAATTTTTTCTGCTTTAATTTCAAATGGTTGCTTTGCTCCAGGTGTTGCAATTACTTTCCCCTCTACTTTAACTGAAGAGCTTAGTGGAAGCTTCGCAATTTCTTTGAAGTTATCTAATTCTGTATCGAAAACGATTTGAACACTTTTGAAGAAGCTACCATCGTTTAATTCGATGAAACCAAATGCTTTTGAATCACGTAAGTTACGAATCCAACCTGATACTTGTACTGTTTGATCTGCGTATTTCTCTGTATCTCTATACAGACTTTTTACTAATGTGTTTTCCATAGTGAAATTCTCCTTTGCTGATATATTTAAATACAAAAAAACCTTTCATCCATAAAGGGACGAAAGGTTAAACTTCGCGGTACCACCCAATTTGTCATAAAGACCAACTTTAACTCGTATGTAATACATACTTCCCGGTTTGTAACAGGCCGGATTCCCGTCTAAGTCTACTCTTGAATACAAGCTTCAATTTCGGTTAGCAACTCCAAGGTGTTCTTCACATATACCGCCTCATCAGGCTCTCACCGCCCCTGACTCGCTTTGGATTATAGTATATACTACTTTTCCTTATCATCGTCTTTCATTTTGTTAAACTAAAATTAATGTACTACATTCGAGGGAAAGATGCAAGATGTCGGAAAATATATCAGCGATTTTTATAATATATCGGCTTACCGACACCTTTCGACAATCGTTCCATAAAAAAACTGCCGGAAAATATTCCGGCAGCTGTTTTTATTACTTACGTAACTCCGCACCAAATTTTTCTTCTACCGCTGTTAATACACGGCTATGTGCTTCTGTTACTTCTTCGTCTGTTAATGTACGTTCTGCATCGAAGTAGTTCATAGAGAATGCAAGTGATTTCTTGCCTTCTTCCATCTTCTCACCTTCGTATAAGTCGAATAGTGTTACTTCTTTCAGAAGTTCTCCGCCAGCTTCAGCAATGACTTGCTTCATTTCACCAGCTTTTGTTTCTGTTGTTACCACAACAGCCATATCACGTGTCATAGATGGGAAACGTGGAATTGCTGAGTAGTAAGTTTCTTCAACGTCTGCACCGAATACTTTTACAAGAGATAGTTCGAATACAAATGTATTTTTCACATCTAGTTGTTTTTCTGTTTCTGGGTGCAATTGACCGATGAATCCAATTACTTCGCCATCTAATAAGATGTCAGCTGTACGGCCTGGATGCATACCTTCACGTTTTGCTGGTGCATAAGTGATTTGGTTTGCAACGCCAAGTACGTCGAATAATCCTTCTAACACACCTTTAACAACGAAGAAGTCTACAACTTTCTTCTCACCTTGCCATGCATGGTGAAGAGCAAGACCTGTCATAACACCTGCAAGATGTTGTTCTTCTTTCGGAAGTTCTCCTGCTACTGTTGGTAAGAAGATAGAACCTACTTCGTATAAAGCAACGCTGTCGTTTTTACGTGCAACATTGTATGAAACTGCTTCTAACAATTGTGGCACTAAGCTTAAACGAAGTTGGCTACGCTCTTCACTCATTGGAAGCGCAAGATTTACAGGTGCTTTTTCGTTCGGCTCAACCATATATTGTTTCGCTTTTTCAGCACTTGCTAATGAATATGTGATTGCTTCATATAAACCAGCGCCTTCTAGGAAGCGGCGTACTTTACGACGTTTCGTTTGAGCTGATGTTAACTTACCACGTGTCATTGTTCCAGCTGGTAATGTAACTGGAATGTGATCATAACCGTACAGACGACCTACTTCTTCTACTAAGTCTTCTGAAATTGTAATGTCAGGACGGCGCGCTGGTACGTTCACATGGAATGTTCCTTCTACTTCTGTGAATGGGAATTTCAAGTTTGTGAACATTGTACCCATTTCACTTGTAGAAATGTCTGTACCTAATACACGATTTACTTTCTCAGCTGTAACAGATACTGTACGCTCTTCTACTTGTAAGTTATCAACTTCTACTACACCTTCAAGCGCTTCTCCGCCAGCATATTTTGCCATTAAAGCAGCGGCGTGTTGAATCGCTTCAAATGTACGTGTTGGGTCGATTCCTTTTTCAAAACGTGCACTTGATTCGCTACGAAGACCTAAGTCTTTTGATGTACGGCGCACTGTTTGACCTGCAAAGTATGCAGACTCAATTAAAACGTTCACTGTATCGCTATCAACTTCAGAATCCGCTCCGCCCATTACACCAGCAACAGCTAAAGCTTTTTCACCGTTTGTAATAACAAGGTGGTGGCTTTGTAATGTACGCTCTTGATCATCTAACGTTTGAATCTTTTCGCTTTCTTTAGCTAGACGAACAACGATTTCTTTTGAACCTAATTTATCGTAATCGAATGCATGTAACGGTTGACCATATTCCATTAAAATGTAGTTTGTAATATCAACTACATTACTAATCGGGCGAATGCCAGCTGCCATAAGGCGAGTTTGCATCCACATTGGTGATGGACCAATCTTTACGTTCTTAACCATTTTCGCAATATATAATGGATTCTCTTCTTTCGCTTCTACACTTACAGAAATATAATCAGATGTTTTTTCAGCTGATTCTTGTAAGTTGATAGCTGGAAGTTTTACTTCACGGCCGTAAATAGCAGCTACTTCATATGCAACACCTAGCATGTTTAAGCAATCTGCACGGTTTGGTGTTAAACCAAGCTCAAGTACTTCATCATGTAAGTTCAAAATCTCAAGTGCATCTGCACCAACCTCAGCGTCACTTGGGAAGATGAAGATACCATCTGCGTATTCTTTCGCAACTAGTTTCCCATCAATACCAAGCTCTTGAAGAGCACAAACCATACCGTGAGAAGCTTCCCCGCGTAGTTTCGCTTTTTTAATTTTGAAGTTACCTGGAAGTACAGCACCAACTTTTGCAACTGGTACTTTTAAACCTTTTGCAATGTTAGCAGCACCACAAATAATTTGTACTGGTTCTTCTTCACCGATATCGATTAAGCATCTGCTTAATTTATCAGCTTCTGGGTGTTTTTCACATTCTAATACGTGGCCAACCACAACACCTTTTACACCTTTATTTAATACTTCAACGCCTTCTACTTCAATACCACTTTTCGTGATTTTGTCTGCTAGTTCTTGTGCTGTTACATCTTTAATATCTACATACTCTTGTAACCAACGATATGATACGAACATATTTATCCTCTCCTTCCCTTACGCTCGTTTGAATTGTTGTAAGAAACGTACATCATTTGTATAGAAATGACGAATGTCATCTACGCCGTATTTCAGCATTGCGATACGCTCTGCGCCCATACCGAATGCGAAGCCTTGATATTCTTTTGAATCATAACCAGCCATTTCAAGTACGTTCGGGTGAACCATACCTGCGCCTAAAATTTCGATCCAGCCAGTTCCTTTACAAGTGCCGCAACCTTTGCCGTGACACATCATACAAGAAATATCCATCTCTACAGATGGCTCTGTGAATGGGAAGAAACTTGGACGAAGACGGATTTCGCGATCTTCACCGAACATCTTTTTCACGAATACTTGTAGTGTACCTTTTAGGTCACTCATACGAATGTTTTTATCAATTACAAGACCTTCAATTTGCATGAACTGGTGTGAATGCGTCGCATCATCATCATCGCGGCGATACACTTTACCAGGACAAATAATTTTGATTGGGCCTTTTTCTTTATTATTTTCCATCGTACGTGCTTGCACAGAAGATGTATGTGTACGTAGTAACGTTTCTTCTGTAATGTAGAATGTATCTTGCATATCACGCGCTGGGTGATCTTTCGGTAAGTTTAATGCTTCAAAGTTGTAGTAGTCTTTTTCTACTTCTGTCCCTTCAGCTACTTCATAACCCATACCGATGAATACATCTTCAATTTGCTCAACAACAGCTGTTAACGGATGATGACAACCTGTTTCAACAGGACGACCTGGCAGTGTAACATCAATTGTTTCAGTAGCTAATTTTGCTTCGATCACTGCTTTTTCTAAGTTGCTAATTTTGTCTTCTAGACGCGTTTGAATCGCTTCACGTACTTCATTTACTAATGCTCCCATACGTGGACGCTCTTCTGCTGATAATTTTCCCATGCCGCGTAATACTTCTGTAATTGGACCTTTTTTCCCTAAATACGCTACGCGTACGTCGTTTAAGCCCTTTAGCTCTTTCGCTTCTTCAATAAGCTCTAACGCTTTTTGCTTTAGCTCTTTTAAACGTGCTTCCATTTGGAACCCTCCTAATTTTAAAAATAAAAAAACCTCGCTCCCAAAAAGGGACGAGGTAAATTCGCGGTACCACCCTAAATTGACAGAACAAGTCTGCCCACTTCATTAGTTATAACGACCAGCTTTGGCCGGAACGCCTTTACATATACATGGTCCTGGCGTCAACTCCAGAGGTGAATTCACTTTCGTCTACCATAAGAATGCTTTCAGTCTACGGCACTCTCTCCCTATATGGCGATTTTGTAAGCTACTCTTCTCTATCAACGTTTTTCATTATTTAACTTTTATTATATGTTCCTTACGAACATGTACTTCAACTTATTATAAGAAGTTTTTTATTTGTTCGCAACTGGGCTTTGTAAATAATACGTTAAAATCCCTGCTGCAACCGCAACATTTAGTGATTCTGCCCCGCCGTAAATCGGAATATACAAGTTTTGATCAGTTTTCGCAAGAATTTCTTGGCGTACGCCACTTCCTTCATTTCCTACAATTAATGCAAAACTTCCTGTTGGTGTTACTTCACCATATGGAACTCCATTTTCAAGAGCTGTTCCATATACAGGGACGTTATTTTCTTTTAACTTGTCTACCCATTCTTCTAAGTTCCCTTTCACAATCGGTAAGTGGAAAATAGAACCTTGTGTAGAGCGGAGTACTTTACTATTATAAACATCAACGCAACCTTCTCCAAGCACAACGGCATGAATACCAGCTGCATCAGCTGTACGAATAATCGTCCCTAAATTACCTGGGTCTTGAAGACCGTCTAATAAAAGGAATTTCCCATCAGTAAGAGCTACTTCTTTCTCCTGTTTTTCACAAACAGCAAATACACCTTGCGTTGTTTCTGTTTCACGAAGTACTTTTACAATTGCTTCAGGCACGATATACATTTCAACATCATTAACTGTCCAATCTTTCGGAAGGTCTGTCTGATCTGAAACGATAAGTTCTGTTACAACTCCTGCCTTTAAAGCTTCCTCTACTAAATGGAATCCTTCTACAAAAAATAAACCTTTTTTATCGCGCTCTTTTTTCGTCTGCAGCTTTTTCCACTGCTTCACACGCGGGTTTTGTACTGAATCAATGTTTTTCATAATATGTATTTCCCTCTCTTCTTGTCTTATCATTATAGCCTATTTTTCATACATATTTACATAAAAAAGAACAAAAACTAACGTCAGTTTCAATTCTGAAGAAGAGGTGAAAATAATGAGTTTTAATTTACGCGGCGCTGTATTAGCGAATATATCTGGAAATTCACAAGACCAATTACAAGAAACGATTGTCGATGCAATTCAAAGCGGGGAAGAAAAAATGCTTCCAGGTCTTGGCGTTTTATTCGAAGTCATTTGGAAAAATGCTGATGAAAATGAAAAACACGAAATGTTAGAAACGCTGGAGCAAGGATTAAAAAAATAAACACTAAAAGGTCACCTTAGAAAAAACTAAGGTGACCTTTTATGTCTATAAAATTTTTCTTCTCCTAAACATTTCTACTTTACTAACGCTGATTGATGGAGTACAATGTTCAAAATACATTTAAACCGATCGATTTTCTTCATATACATCAATAGATAAAAGGAGTGAATGTTTTATGCACCGTATTACGCTTGAACAAATTTTTAAACATCATATTACACAAAAATACGTAAATCGTTCTGGGATGGTCCACGCGATTGCTGTCGCTTACCATGCGTTTCACTTAGCCAAAAAGCATCACGCCTCAGTCGATGCTGCAACAAAAGCTGGTTTCCTTCATGATATCGGACATCATACATGGTATACAGGCGGAGAATGGGACTATGAATTGTATAAAAAGAATGATATACATGCAATTAAAGGGGCGGAAAGAGCTCATAAATTATTAATCCGATTAGGAGAACATCCGAAGCAAGCAAAAGAAATTTCTGTTGCAATTCTATTGCACACTGATTCTTTCTTAGTAGAACAAACACTTGAAAGAACACCTCTACAAAACATTATTAAGCGGGCGGATGAAGCAGACGAAGAACCAGGCGGAGCTCACCATTACCGAACTATTTCTTATGAAAAAGCCCTAAAGGCAATTCAGCAATTAGACCGATTGGTAGAGCGTGAATTACAAATAGAGCAAAAGAAATTGAATAAAACAACAGAACACATTTACCAATGAAAAAGAGGCATCACTACAGAGTGATACCTCTTTTATTATTTTACCTTAAAAAATATACCTTTTACTATAGTAATGACTTTTCCTTATACATATTCTATAATCTTTATATGCATTTTTAATATATATAAGGATAGGTGATTCACTATTATACAACAAGCCACACAACTAACTTACTCACAAAAACATCCTATGTCACTCTCACAATTTCTATTTTCAATCGTTTTTGCGATTTGGGGAACAGGATTCCTGGCCGACCTTTTCATAGGCCTTCCTACTGTTATTTATACAGAAGGCCTAACCGATCCAAAACAAATTGCTTTAACCAAATCCCTTACTACTTCTGGAAGGAATTTATTTGTATTGTGCATTTTATTAATTTTAATTTATTCATACAAACCATTAAGAAATTTAATTGTCCCAACGTTAAACTTTACACCATTAAAAAAAGTAAGCACATATATATATATAATCCTTTTCTATGGACTATATATTGTTAGTGATATATTTATAATTACTAATCTTTTTCCTGATGCGGCAAAAGAACAGTCATCCGCTTTAAACCTGGAAATGTTAAAACAATACAAACTATTATTGCTACTAGGCAGCGCTATCTTTGTACCTATTTTTGAAGAACTTATAGTCCGCGGTATTATTCTTCACTTCCTACAACAGCGCTTCCCTTTTTGGATTGCAGTACTTGGGTCTAGCTTCCTCTTCGGAATAGGTCATACGTATTCAACTGGTGTTATGTTTAGTATGTTCATCATGGGTCTATTTATGGCTATTTTATGCAAAAAGACAAATTCAATTATTCCAGCTATTTTATTGCACATGCTGAATAATACCCTAGCATTATTATAAAACTTCCATCAGTGGTGAATTCTTTATCCTCCACTGATCATTTCTCACTTAAAAATCAAATTTATTGAAGACATCCCCATTCCACCTTTTTACTATCAAGAAATAAAATCAATATATAAATAAAAAAGAAAGGGTTTTTCATATGCAATCAAATGCACAGTTTTCAGATACTCAAAAACAATCCATGTCATGGGGACAGTTTATTCCCTCTGCTCTATTTGCATTTTGGGGCACTGGTTTTATAACTGGATTCCTTATACTCCCACTAATAATTTATAAAAGTTTTTTTGCAGATAAATCACAAATTGCCTTATTCGAATCTATTATAGATACGACTAGCATTGCACTACAACTGACTATTCTATTGTTCTTCATATTTAAATACGAGCCTGCCAAAAGGTTATTATTATCATCATTTAACTTTAGAGTATTAAAAGGATGGCGTACATACGCATATTTACTCATTTTCTTCTCATTAAATATCCTTTTCAATTTATTCGTATTAGAACACGTATTTCCAGATGCATTAGAAGAACAAACGACTGCATTAAACTTACATATTTTAGAGCAATATCAAATATTGTTACTTATTGGGTCCGCAATACTTACACCCATTTTTGAAGAACTTATTTTCAGAGGTTTTATGCTTCGCTTCTTCTCAGAGCGGTTCCCATTCTGGATTGCTGCAATTTTGACAAGTTTATTTTTCGGAGTCGCCCATACATACTCACTCGGGATAATGGTGAGTGCTTTCTTCGCAGGACTAATGATGGCCATTTTATACAAGAAAACAAATTCCATCATTCCAACCATACTATTTCATATTATAAATAATATGGTAGCATTTTTAGGATAAAGAGAGGTATCATCACGATACCTCTCTAACGCTCTCTACATCTATTAATTCGTATCGTTACTTCTCATTTCTATCAATTTATACATATTTATTAATAATATCCAAAATAAACCTCATGTAGTAAAATATAACTTAATTAATATAAAGGAGTTTATATATGTTCAGTATTATTTGGATGCTCTTTATGCCACTTCTCTTATTATGTGGAATTGCTGGTGGTATTTTTTTAGTAGTAACAGGAATTATTCATCGAAAATTACTTGTTATCTTAATGGGGATTATTTGCTTCTCATTCGTTACAATGCCTTTTATTTTTTTGAACAAAGGTATCAAAGGAGAGGACGTTCTTCACATTCCAACTGTTCTATATTGGATGCTTTTCTCTCTAGCTGGTTTATTAGCAGGAATGAATGGGGCACGTTCAAAAATTAATAGTATACGCAACATGGGATTCATTATTTTCTCAATAGGACTGTTCGCAGCTATTTGTTATCAGCTCATGTCTATGCCTGATTCATTTTTCATTCGTTAAGGAGTTATTATACATGGAATCTACCGGATTATTTATTTGGTTTATCTTAGCCCCTATTTTATTGTTATGTGAATTCATCGTTGGCATTTTTTTAATTGCTGCCGGAATTAAATATCGTAAATTACTTACCATTATAGCTGGATTGATTAGCGTATTATTTATCGGTGTTCCTATCATTTGTATAGGAATCGGAATAGATTTAGAGCAGAAACTCCTAATTTCAGGAACTTTATATTGGAGCTTCTTCCTTTTAGCTGGACTATTAGCTATTATAAGCGGGAGACAATTAACACATATTCGTTCTATGGGGATAATTTTATTTATAACGGGATTATGCTCTTTGACTGCTTATCATCTTTTATATCTAACTACATAAAAACATAAAAAGCAGGGAATTTAATTCCCTGCTTTTCTATTTGGTTTATTGCCTGATGGTAAGAAGAACGATAACACCCAAGCAACGCCTGCTAATATCGTTGCAATTAAGAAGGCATCGTTAATACCATTAATTGCAGATAGCTTTGAAATTTGTCCGAATAATAGTTGCGCACTCATCGCGTCTCCTGCTTGTGCAGATCCAGCGACCGCAGCTAGGCTTTGACCCATGCCGTGCACTTTATCAACTAAAATTGGGTTTGATGTTGTTAACATATTGCCATAATCTGCTACGTGAGCAGTCGTTTGTTGCGTCATAAGCGTGATTAATATCGCTGTTCCAATTGAACCAGCTACTTGTCTTGACGTATTTTGCGTTGCTGTACCGTGAGAAATTAATTTCATCGGTAACGCGTTCATACCAGCTGTCATAATTGGCATCATAATGAATGACATACCAATTGAACGTATAATATAATCCGTCATAATAACGCTATACGGTGTATCCATCGATAACGTAGTAAATTTATATGTCGCAAATGTCGTAATCGCTAACCCGACAATTGCTAACGGGCGAATGCCATACTTATCAAATAGTTTACCTGCAACTGGTCCCATAATCCCCATAATTAATGATCCCGGAAGGAGTAGTAAACCAGATTCCATCGGCGTAAAGCCGCGAATATTTTGCAGATATACCGGAAGCAATAACATACCTCCGAATAATGCCATCGTTACGATTGCGTTAATTAATAATGTGAAAGTGAACGTTGGATATTTAAACACTTGTAAATCAAGCATTTTATTATCCGTTGTTAACTCTCTCCAAATAAATACTGCTAAACCAATGACACCGATGATAAGTGTTATAACAACTTCTGCACTAGTCCAGCCATTATTTCCAGCTTCACTAAATCCGTACAATAAGCTACCTAGTCCAATACTTGAACTAATAACACCGAATACATCTAACTTTGTTTTAGACACTGGCTGAGCTAGTGTAAAGAATTTTAAAGATAAGAACGTAATAATTAAACCGATAACAAACATACCGTAGAACATTAAGTTCCAGCTATAGTTTTCAATTACCCAACCTGTTACAGTTGGCCCGATAGCAGGTGCTAAAATCATTGCAACACCTAGTAATCCCATCGCTGCTCCGCGCTTATGAGGCGGGAATAATGTCATGAAGATATTCATACCAACCGGCATTAAAATACCTGCACCGACCGCTTGAATAATGCGGCCTGTCATCATCATTGTGAAATTACCTGATGTAGCACAAATGATAGATCCTACCGTGAAGAATAACATTGCTGCTACGAATAATTTACGATACGTAAATCGTGAAACTAAAAACGCACTAATCGGTACTAAAATTCCGTTTACAAGCATGAAACCTGTAATTAACCATTGTGCTGTTGAAGTTGATACGTTAAATTCGTTCATTAATGGCGGTAGTGCAACATTAATGATTGTTTGGTTTAAAATAGAAACGAACATACCGAGAATTAATACAGCTACGACTGCCTTCACGTTTACATTCCCTAGAGGCATAGACATTTGCTTTTTCGGCACTTCTGTTTCTTGTTTTACTTCTTCTTGCTTCCCTGTTCCTAATTCAACTACATTAGAAACTTCTGTTTCTTGTTTTGATTCAATTTCTTTCTCTTCTGTTTCTACCTTACTTACTTCTATTTTACTTACGGCTGGGACTTGTTCTTCTCCCACGTTCGTTTTTTTCTTTCGTAAAAGACGATTTACAAGGAAGAAGACGATTATACAAAATAGTGCATATCCTACAATTGCAATTGAGGACATCTCATCTCCCCCTTACTTATGAATACGAACTGACACATTCATTCCAGGAACAATATTTACTGATTTACTGTGATCTAAAGAAATTTTAACTGGTACAACTTGCTTTACTTTCGTATAGTTCGCTGTTGCGTTACTTGATGGTAACATCGAGAATGTATTTGCTGTTGTTAATCCAACTTGTTCTACTTTTCCTGTTAACGTTGTATCTGGGTATGCATCTACATACACATCTACTGTTTGGCCTTTTTGAACATCATCAATAGTTGTTTCTTCAATGTTTGCTGTTACCCATAAATTATTCATATCAAATGCGTAAGCAATTGGGCTTCCCGCTCCAACGAATGCATTTGTTGTTGCGTTTGATTGTACAACTGTCGCATTTTGTGGAATCGTTACGTCTACTGTTTGTTCTCCACTTGCTGCCGCTACAGTAACAGCACCTAATTTATCGTTCTCATTGTAATTTTTACCTACTTCAGCTTTCCAGTCTGTTAATTTACCCGCTACTGGTGACGCAATTGGAATTACCTTTCCGTCAATTTTTGCATTGTCTGTTTTTAAATAGTTTTCCGTTTGATTGTAATAGTAATAACCGCCGATACCGCCGCCAACTAATACAATTAATGTGATAATGTTGATAATTACCATTCTTCGAAACTGATTCATTGCATTCCTCTCCTTATATCGCATATAATTTTTTTCTAAACTATTTATATCCTTTTTGTTTAGATTGCTTAATTGTTAATTATATTAACTTTTAACCAAAAAAATCACACCATCTGCAGTATAAACCTAATTTGTCTGCCTGCGAGCGGTGCTGATTTCTAAAGGACTATCGTTTATAATTATAAATAATTATTCCGAATCTACAACCGACAATTTAAACATATATGTTGTTTAAACAACATTACACTATATATGTGTTGTTTAAGTGAAAAAAATTAAACGAGGTGAAGTAAAAATGTCTATTAAAAATACAAATGATCCACGCGTGAAACGAACGAGACAACTCATACAGGATGCTTTTGTCGCTTTAGTAGGCGAAAAGGGCTTTGAAAATGTATCCGTTCAACATATCGCGGAACGCGCCCCTGTAAATCGCGCTACATTTTATAGCCATTATCACGATAAATATGACTTATTAGAAAAAAGCATAGAAGAGATGCTAGAAAAGCTAGTCGAGGTGATTAAGCCAGAGAAGCGCAGTAAAGAAGACTTTCAGCTTACGTTTGATTCTCCACATCCGACCTTTTTAGCTTTATTTGAGCATATCGCAGAAAATGCTAATTTCTATAACATTATGCTCGGTGATAAAGCAGCCGGAAACTATACTTATAAAATGATGAAAGCAATTCAAACACATTTAACGTTAAGTTTATCCATTTCACAGCCTAACGATGAAAAGCTTATGGTCCCTCGTGATATTCTCATTAGTTATGTTACTGGTGCTCATCTCGGAATGATTATGTCATGGCTAAAAAAGGGCATGATCTATACCCCGCATTTTATGGCGATGCAGTTGACGCGCTTAATTATTTTAGGAGCTCATACAGCAGCGGGATTAGAAAGACCGTTTTAACATAAAAAAAAGCGAAGGAAATTCCTCTTCGCTTTTTTCTATTAATTAAATGTAATGTTATGTACAGCCTCTTTATCAAGACGTTTAATAACTTCTACAATTAACTTCACTGCGTTTTCATAATCATCACGATGTAACATCGCTGCATGAGAATGAATGTAGCGTGTCGCAATCGTAATTGCCATAGACGGAATACCGTTTACAGAAATATGAATTGCTCCTGCATCCGTTCCGCCACCCGCTACAGAGTCATATTGATACGGAATTTGTAATTCGTCAGCAACATCAACAACGAAATCACGTAAACCTGTATGACCAATAACAGAAGCATCATATAAAATGATTTGTGGGCCATCACCCATTTTACTTTGTGCTTCTTTCGCCGTTACACCTGGTGTATCACCAGCAATACCAACATCTACAGCGAATGCGATATCTGGCTTAATATAGTTTGCAGATGTTTTCGCACCACGAAGACCAACTTCTTCTTGTACAGTCCCAACGCCGTATACAACGTTTGGATGCTTTTCATCTTTTAATTGTTTTAATACGTCAATTGCAATTGCACAACCAATTCGGTTATCCCATGCTTTTGCAAGTAACATTTTTTCATTCTTCATTACTTGGAATTCAAAGTAAGGTACAACTTGATCTCCTGGTCGTACGCCCCACTCCATCGCTTCTTCTTGGCTAGAAGCACCAATATCGATGAACATATCTTTAATGTCAACTGGCTTTTTACGAGCTTCTGGAGGTAAAATGTGCGGTGGTTTGGAACCAATTACACCTGTTACATCTCCTTTACGCGTTACAATCGTTACACGCTGTGCAAGCATAACTTGTGACCACCAGCCTCCAACCGTTTGGAAACGAAGGAATCCTTTGTCATCAATTTGCGTAATCATAAAGCCAACTTCATCTAAATGACCTGCAACCATAATTTTCGGGCCGTTTTCTTCCCCAACTTTTTTCGCAACTAAACTTCCTAAATTGTCAGTAGAAAGTTCATCTGCAAACGGCTCAATATATTTCTTCATTACTTCACGTGGTTCGCGCTCGTTACCCGCAATACCGCGTGCATCTGTTAATTCTTTTAGCATTGTCAATGTCGCGTCTAATTTTGTCATTGCCAACACCCTCCTTTTTCTTCAGTCACTTCATTATACAATAAGTAAATTGAAATATTCAAAAATCAGCTTAGTATCCTTGTGTTTGACGCTGATGATTTACTTCATTTTTATCTAAGTATGCTTTTTCAATTTCTTCTTGTTCAAATTCAAGCGCTTGTCCAAGGCGAAGATAGCTTGTAAATAATTCAATATAGTTCGTAATAGATGGTTGATCTGTAAAACGAATGACTTTCGCATATGTGTCTAAGAAAATTTCTACTTGTGTTTTATTCGTTTGCGCACATTTATAGAATAAGAAGTTTTTATCAATTCCTAAATCGATTCCGATTGATAAAATAAAATGTAGGCCATCTACGTATTCTTCTAATATTACTTCACGTTCTGATGCTGGTTTATTGCTCCAATATTTAAAACAACGTGTTTCATTTGCAAGTTCTCCAATTTCTACAAGAAGAGCTAACATTTTTTCTTTTAACAATTTCTTCGGTTGTAAGTCATGCTCTTTCACAATACGATCGTCTAATTCTTTTTGTAATTTAAATAGTTGTAGTAAGTCCATTCTATTGTCCTCCTCCAACATCGCATTTTCCGCAACAATGTTGTTTCATCTCAAAGTTCATTATTATTTTTCGTTTCTTATTAACAAGTCAGCTACCTACATCTTTATAAAGATAGCTTGTCCTTAATTTGCAAATACGTTTCAATCATCATTCATAGATTATTCATCTGATGAAAGTTCCATATCATCTTTCCATTATAGCAGTGTCGTTTCTGCTAGGAAAGGTACACTTCCTCACGAATGAGTACAAATAAAAAAGCCAAGAGAATTCCCCTGACTTCATATGTATATTCTTCTATATTGCTATAACTTTTATATTGATTTTGTCATATCGATAACGACACGCCCGTAGATCTTTCCTGCTTTCATGTAAACGCCTCCTCGTTATCTTTCCAAAAGTTCTTACAAGCACATATTAATATACTGAGGTGCGAAATAACGCACTCAATTGTGACGATATCACGTAGGGAATTTTATTAATTATTGAATAATTATAATGAATACAAATAAAAAACCTTAGAAGAAAAATCTTCTAAGGTTTTAAACAATTAGTTAATGTTGTTTTTTGCAACTGTTGCTAATTCAGCGAAAGCTTTTTCGTCATGAACAGCTAAGTCAGCAAGCATCTTGCGGTTAACTTCGATGCCAGCATTTTTTAAACCGTGCATTAAGCGGCTGTAAGAAAGACCATTCATACGAGCTGCTGCGTTGATACGTGTAATCCATAATTTACGGAAGTCACGTTTCTTTTGACGACGGTCACGGAATGCATACATTAGAGATTTCATAACCTGTTGGTTAGCAACCTTAAATAATGTGCTCTTAGAACCGTAGTAACCTTTTGCTAATTTTATAACTTTTTTACGACGTTGACGAGTAACTGTACCACCTTTTACTCTTGGCATAATATTACCTCCTATTTGTTCTATATATCAGCCGAACTTATTTTAAGTTGTCAAGCATTTGACGAATGCGTTTGAAGTCACCAGCGCTTACTACACCAGCTTTACGTAATTTACGTTTAGCTTTTGTAGATTTGTTAGCGAATAAATGGCTTGTGTAAGCGTGAGAACGCTTCAGTTTACCAGATCCAGTCTTTTTGAAACGCTTTGCAGCGCCGCGATGAGTTTTTTGTTTAGGCATAGGTATTTCCTCCTCTATCTATTACTTATCGTTTTTCGGTGCTAAAACTAAGAACATACTACGTCCTTCCATTTTAGGCTTAGATTCAATTGTACTAACTTCAGCACAAGCTTCTGAGAAGCGATCTAAAACACGTTGACCGATTTCTTTATGAGTAATGGCACGTCCTTTAAAGCGAATTGACGCTTTAACCTTGTCGCCTTTCTCTAAAAACTTGATAGCATTACGAAGTTTTGTGTTAAAGTCGTGTTCATCAATTGTTGGACTTAAACGAACTTCTTTCATGCTAATTACTTTTTGATTTTTGCGCTGTTCTTTTTCTTTCTTTTGTTGCTCAAAGCGGAATTTACCGTAGTCCATAATGCGGCATACTGGCGGTTTCGCATTTGGAGCAACCAATACTAAATCAAGATTAAGATTTGCAGCTAAGTCTAAAGCGTCATTACGAGACTTGATTCCAAGTTGATCGCCGTTCGCGCCAACTAAGCGTACTTCACGTGCACGAATTTGCTCGTTAATCATCATATCCTTGCTAATAGTAAGCCACCTCCAAGGTTTTCTCAGAATACGTTTTGTAATTGTAGAACCCGAACAAAAAAAGTGCGGGCATACGGCACCCACACTTGTAATATCTTTAGTAAGAAATACATTTACCTGCTAACTGCGAATGCGTCCATCAGGTGAGAAGCGGGTGCTTCTACTTGTTCCAAAACCATATTCTATTATCCTTGATGAGTTTATCATAGGACATGACGTCTGTCAAGAAGACGCGATGTGTTTTACTAACAACAAGAAATATTGTAACAAACAACTGGCATACATGCAATACTTTTTTATGATAAGTATTGTTTGGTTATTTTTTCTAGATTTTCTTATTTATAATACATAAGAAAGCCGCGGTATACCGCGGCTCTTTCTTATCGTTTTCCTTCTACTTTAATCATGTCAACAAACGCATCTAATGCGATTGTTTCTGATTTTTGTTCACCATATTTACGTACGTTTACGCCATTTTCAGTCACTTCATTGTCACCTACTACAAGCATGTACGGGATCTTTTGCATTTGTGCTTCACGGATTTTGTAACCAATTTTCTCTTCACGAGTATCTACTTCAACACGGATACCAGCACGTTGCAGGTCTTCTTGTACTTTCTTCGCGTAGTCTAAATGTACTTGCGGAGAAACTGGAATTACTTGCGCCTGAACTGGAGCTAACCAAGTTGGGAATGCACCTTTGTATTCTTCAATTAAGAAGGCAACGAAGCGTTCCATAGTTGATACAACACCACGGTGAATTACAACTGGGCGATGTTGTTTACCATCTTCACCTACGTAAGTTAATTCAAAGCGTTCTGGAAGTAAGAAGTCTAATTGTACAGTTGAAAGTGTTTCGTCTTTTCCAAGTGCAGTACGAACTTGAACGTCAAGTTTCGGACCGTAGAACGCTGCTTCACCCTCAGCCTCATAGTACTCAAGACCCATTTCATCCATAGCTTCTTTTAACATACCTTGTGCTTTTTCCCACATCTCATCATCAGCATAATACTTTTTAGTATCTGCTGGGTCACGATAAGATAGACGGAATGAATAATCTTCTAAGCCGAAATCTTTGTATACTTCTAAAGTTAAGTTTACAACGCGTTTTAATTCTTCTTTAATTTGGTCTGGGCGAACGAAAATGTGCGCATCATTTAAAGTCATCCCGCGTACACGTTGTAATCCAGATAATGCTCCAGACATTTCATAACGGTGCATTGTTCCAAGTTCCGCAATACGGATTGGTAGTTCACGGTAGCTATGAATATCATTTTTATAAACCATCATATGGTGAGGACAGTTCATTGGACGAAGAACTAATTCCTCATTATCCATTTCCATTGATGGGAACATGCCATCACGATAGTGGTTCCAGTGACCAGAAGTTTCATAAAGCTCTCTGCTTCCTAGTACTGGAGTGTATACGTGGTCATATCCTAAGCTTGCTTCTTTATCAACGATGTAACGCTCAATAATGCGGCGGATTGTTGCACCTTTTGGTAACCAAAGTGGTAAACCTTGTCCTACTTTTTGGCTATTAGTAAATAGTTTTAATTCTTTACCTAATTTACGGTGATCACGCTCTTTTGCTTCTTCAAGCATACGTAAGTGCTCATCTAATTCTGCTTTCTTAACGAATGCAGTACCGTAAATACGTTGTAACATTTTATTATTGCTATCGCCGCGCCAGTAAGCACCTGCAACGCTTAATAATTTAAATACTTTAATCTTTCCTGTAGATGGAAGGTGAACACCACGGCAAAGGTCGAAGAATTCGCCTTGCTCGTAAATTGAAATAACTGCATCTTCTGGAAGATCGTTAATTAAATCTAATTTTAACTCATCGCCAACTTCTTCGTAACGACGAAGTGCTTCTACACGTGGTACTTCATGACGAACGATTTCTAAGTTCTCGTTCACAATTTTTTGCATTTCTTTTTCGATTTTCTTGAAATCTTCAACTGTAATTGCTTCTTCCATATCGATATCGTAGTAGAAGCCATTTTCGATTACTGGACCGATACCAAGCTTAACATCTTTATATAAACGTTTTAACGCTTGCGCTAAAAGGTGGGCTGTTGAGTGGCGTAAAATATATAAGCCATCTTCAGAATCTAATGTAATGATAGAAACTGCACCATCTTCTTCAATTGGTGTAGAAAGATCGATCATCTCATCATTTAACTTTCCAGCCACAGCTTTTTTCTTTAAGCCTGGGCTAATAGAAGCTGCGATTTCTTCAGTTGTTACTCCTTTTGGAAACTCCTTCACAGCTCCATCAGGGAAAGTAATTTTAACTACATCTGCCATCACTGGTCACTCCTCTTTTTTTTCAAAATAAAAAACACTCATCCCATAAAAAGGGACGAGTGTTGAATTCGTGGTTCCACCCTTGTTCCAATTAACTTTATTGTTAATTGCTCAAGTTCAACATAACGGTGTTGTCCGTTAGCAATTACTAGAAAAAGGTTCACTGCTAAAGTTTAGAGGTGGTAAGTAATAATCCCGTACTAGGAAGCTCACACCCTAAGGCTTCCCTCTCTGAAAATCGTAGAAAACTACTCATGTCCTCATCATAACATTTCGATATATTTCATTTATGTAGGTAATTATATGCTCAAAAACTTAGAAAATCAAGGGCGTTACCCTTATTTTTTAAATTTTTCACGTTGCGTTCAAATTCATGTAATCCATGTAGTTGTACTCGCTCTTGAAATACATTTCGCAAAGTAATAATCATATTATGATCTTGTTCTTTCGTATATAAATAAATCTTTTTCGGCGAAATGGAAAGAAGTGGTGCAATTACTTTCGTATCGATATATACATCCTTTTGCTTTAATAATTCTTCATCTATATATTGAACCAATTTCTCCTGTTTTAAACGTCTACCTTTATCATCATAGAAAATAAAACTCTCATCAAAAATAAGATGCACACAGGACAATCGCGATTTCCGGCTCCTTACTTGTTGGCGAAGTGTCTCAATGAACATTTGATATTCCTGCTCCATCTTATACTCATCAATTGCAACTTCAGCAAGCCGATCTACCATTTCCCTATATGTACGAAGACGAAAGCGAACGTATGATGAAAACGAAAATGAGAGCGGATCACAAAGCCAATCATTTAAAGACGACGCAATATAAGATTCAAATTTATGACGCGTTAAATCACTAGCTACCCCTTTTCTTCTTTCCTTTAAAATCTCATGTGCCATATGCAATATTTGATGACACTCTTCTTGTTCTTCATAAAAAAACTTTTCCTTTAAAATGGTATGAATCCATTCATTTTGTTTCACATTCATAATGAAATATAGTAATACTGGCAATAAAATCTTTTCAATATAATTCGATTCACATAATGGTATATGAATAACAACCTTTTGTTCATTTAAATATACACTTGTTTCCTTGTATAAGGATTCCATTTTTTTCGTTAGTTGTCTGTATACGTGCACAGCATCATTTTTTTCTTCGAAGCAAATTTCAATCACTTTTGTCCCCCCTTTTATCCCCGCTCTAAAGGATTTAAAAACCCTATAAGAGTCCGATCCGTGGCAAAGTCTCTCAGCAGAAACAATCTTCTACCATTAGACAACCCACTCGATACAACTTGCTAATTTCATATATATTAAAGGAGAGAGAAAAAAATGATACAAGCCAATTTAATTTTTTTATTGTATAATTTATTCATCACTAAAATGATGTATACAAATGTTTTGATATAAGTTTGTGAAAATCGAATTAACCTGGGGTTTTACCCGCTCGAAACCAACTGAAGATTATCAAAAAATTATTCAAGAACATGCTAGAGACGGATGGAAGTTCGTACGGATTTCCGCCCCTGCAATCGGTAATTCCGGACAACCTGAATATTTCGAGCTCATATTTGAAAAGAAAATAACACTATAATAAAAAAGAGCAAGCTTCTCAGCTTGCTCTTTACTTATGACGACGGTTCTTCCCACCAATAGAAATTGGCTTCGCTAAATATTGAATTCGTTCCATAATACGGGCCGCTTTCATCTCTTCTGCTTCACCACGCTGTGTATACGTTAAATGATGTTCTAACTGTTTGAAATCAAAGTTAGACGTAAAGAACGTCGGTAAGTTTTCTAACATACGGAATTGCAAGATTGCACCAAGAACATCATCACGCACAAAACTTGACATTGCTTCCGCTCCGATATCATCTAACATTAATACTTGTACGCGTTTTACCGCATCAATCTTTTCACCAATCGTATTATCTTGAATCGAGCTTTTAATTTCACGTAAAAATTCTGGGAAGTATACGATCATTGAACTTATTTTCCTAAGAGCAAGCTCATTTGCAATCGCCCCTAAAAGATATGTTTTCCCTACACCAAATTTACCGTAAAGATATAAGCCCTGCACTTTTTTTCCTGGTTCATATGCACGTAAAAATTCATTCGCTGCACCAATTGCATCAATACGCGCATCTAAATCTGAAGGGTCTAAGTTTTCCATAGACGCCTGTAAAATATCATTTGGCATATACACACTTTGAACAAGTTTTTCATGTTTCTTTCTCTCATCATATGCTACTTTTCTTACGCAGCGATCATATTGAATATCAATCATCTTACCTTGGATGACAAGCTTCGGCTCATATCCTTGCAGCATATTTTTACATGACCCTAAATCTGGACAATCAGCGCACCCTACACTTTGCCCAATATATTCATATAACTTCACAAGACTTCGTTCAATCATCGAAGTCGTTACTTCACCTTTATGTTCGTCTATAAATTCTTTCACACGAGGGTGCGCCATCACTTCTGCCTTTAAGACTTCATATCTATTCTTAAAGTTTTCATTCTCCATTAATTTCGCAAACGAATTTTGAATATGCTCCATTTCCTCACCTCAAAGAGCGTTCATTCTCTTCTATTAATCACGCTTATATTTTTTCAACACTTCTTCTAATCGTTTTCGTTCATCTTCTAACGTACTTGCATTTTTTTCCACACTCACGTCATTTTTCACAGTTTCTTTCGCTTGTTCTTTCGGCTCTTCTTTAAGCCAATCAGGTACCATTTCTTTACGCACCGTTTTCTTGGTCGTACGGCCTTTCTTCTTCGTCTCAGCCCACTCTTGATATTGACGATTCTCTTCTTTTGCTAGCGCCATTGCTTCGCCTACTGTACCAACCTTTTTTCGCGCCCAATGCCCAGCAATCTTCTCAACATACGTTTTAGCAAGCTTCATATCTGAGCGTAGCATAACGTAATAAATAAGTACATTCACAACCCCTGGCGTTAATTTTTGGTTTATCATTACATCCTCGACAATTTGCAAGTCCGCCTTCGTCGCCTCTGCACCGCCCGAAATCTCCTTCAATAGTTGTTTTGGCGAGATTTCCTCTAACTGCTTCATTAGCATCTCTTCTTGCGTAGATGGCTCTTTCTCTTTCATTGTACGAGCAGCATGAGGTTGCACCCTTTCACTTAATACAGGTAATGCTTGACCATTTTCGAATTGATACCAATCGCGTGCTCCCTTTCGAAGCCTTTCAATATCAATTGTTTGCATCTCTGTCACTGCGCCAAGAACGATATTTTGCATCGATAACACATCCACACCGTACACATAAGAGAGTGTAATGACACATTCTCGCACTTGATCTGTAATCGCCTTTTTAGGAACAAGCGCTGATAATCCTTCTACAAATAAAGAGAAATCAAAGAAATCATTCCAAACTTTCGGAGCATCCCCCTTCTCATTACTTGGCATAGTTGTCGTTTTCGGGATACGAAGTTCTTCTTGCGCATACTCAAACTGACCTGGGTTAAATGAATCAAATACATCATTGAAGGAGCGCGTAACATTTTCATAAGAAGCAAAATCGAATTCTTCTTCTAAGAAATATTGCTTTACTTGGTTGTATTTTGTCCGACTCAATCGATTGTATAAAAAGATACTTAAAACAATATCATCAAAAAACTGCTTCGGAGATAAAGGTGGTTGCAATTCATATATAAACATTCGAATATCTTTTTCTTTCTTAATATATACATTTAAAAGCCCAATCGCCTCTAACTTTACTCGTTCCTCATATATTTCAGGAAGTTGCATTTGCATGGTCACCATAAGGGAGTGATGTGTATTCTCTTTTCCAAACACACGATCTTGCTCTAACTCTCCCCATAGCGTCATGTATAAGCTAAAAGCTCTACTACCTACTAGCGGCTGATACAACATCGTTAACACTTTCCGGTCGTAATTATGTAGCAACCCTTTCGCACTTACTTTATAACGATCAATCGGCAATAGCTCCATCCATGACTGTTTTTCCATTCTTGCTTTCCTTTCTCTCATCTAATCTAACCTATATTTCATTCGTTCTATCTTCATTATATAATTTCTTAGCGAAAAAGAGCTATTAGCTTCCGCTTCTAGCTCTCTTATCTCGTTTACTTACAGTATATAAAGAGAATGGATTACACCTTCTACTCTCTCTCTTTTTGCAGTATATCTTTTAATTCTTCAATAAATACATTTAAATCTTTAAATTGACGATATACAGAAGCAAAACGTACGTAAGCAACATCATCGATATCGCGAAGTTCTTCCATAACAATTTCACCAATCATATCACTTTTCACTTCTGATATACCTAAGTTACGAAGTTCACGCTCTACACTTTGCGTTACTTCCTCTAACTGCCTTAAAGATACAGGTCTTTTTTCACACGCTTTAATTAACCCGCGTAAAATCTTCTCTTTATTAAACTCTTCTCGTGTTCCTTCTTTTTTAACAACGATAAGAGGTGATTCTTCTACCCTTTCAAATGTCGTAAAGCGACTTAAACAACTTTCACACTCTCTCCTTCTTCGAATAGAGCGCCCCTCGTCTACCGGACGCGAATCTAACACTCTTGTGCCATTATGAAAACAGGATGGACAACGCAATTCATTCACTCCTTTACAATATACTCTTTATTTTTTACGATTCATCTACACGTGAAAATATATATACAATATTATATAACTCATTCTTCTACACTGACCACTCTAAGTTAATACATATCATGATCTTATTTTATATAAACTAAAAAAGAGGTGCATTATACACCTCTTTACATTTTAAATCAATTATGTTCTTTTTTAAAGAGCTTTTGTTTCTCTCTGCTTAATTTCGAAGCTACCAGTGCCTCGAGGAAGCTCGATGCTCTCACGCGTTTTCGCGTTTAAACCTTCTGCAATATATTCTGCAGCAACATTTGGATCAATACGATCCCCACAAGTATAAACATCAATACTTGCGTAACCGTGCTCCGGAAAGCTATGAATTGTTAAATGTGATTCCGAAATAATTACTACTCCACTTACACCTTGTGGTGCAAATTTATGAAAAGCAACCTCACGTACTTCAGCACCAGCTCTTAGTGCTGCATCCACAAATAATTGTTCAATATACGGCATGTCATTAAGCTTGTCGAAATCGCAATCCCAAAGTTCAGCGATCACGTGACGACCCATCGTATCCATAGTATCCATTCTACAGTTCCCCCTTGTAAATTTAATCTAACTGTTCGAATTGAAAACTAATTTGCAATTTGGCTTGCTCCACTACCACGGGGGAAAGTTAGTCCAGAGAGGTCCTAACCCTTTAAGTAGTGACTACGTACCTCAGCTCTTAAGTTTACGAGTGTTAGTATACTTTGTTTATTTTCATTTTGCAACAACAGTTTTTTCGATTTTCTGTCATATTTTCCTCTTTACTTTTCCCTAAAAAAAATAAACCATTCACAAATGCAGTAATCCCAATGCTTTTTGGTATGTCCACTTTTTGAAAATATACTCATATAATTTTTTTCCTTTTCAGAAAAAAATAAAAAAGAAGGCAAATATTTACTTGCCTTCCTTTATTTCACTTAAATGTGTTGAACATTTTCTTGTTTCGCTAATTCACCAACAACTAACGTTACAAGATCTACAACACGACGAGAGTAGCCCCACTCGTTATCATACCAAGCAAGCACTTTCACTTTACGATCACCCATTACCATTGTAGATAAACCATCAATAATAGCTGAGTGTGTATTTGTATTAAAGTCGATAGACACTAAAGGCTCTTCGCTGAATTCTACAATTCCTTTTAATGCACCGTTTGCAACAGTTTTGAACGCTTCATTAATATCTTCAACTGTCACATCACGTTTTACGTCTACTACTAGGTCAACTAGAGACACGTTTGGTGTTGGTACACGAAGTGCCATACCATGAAGTTTTCCGTTTAAGTGTGGAAGAACTTTTGCTAGCGCTTTCGCAGCACCCGTCGTTGTCGGAATGATAGACTGTCCGCAAGCACGTGCTCTTCTTAAATCTTTATGTGGATTATCAATATTTTTTTGGTCATTTGTATAAGCATGAACAGTTGTCATTAAACCGTTTTCAATTCCGAACTGCTCATCTAACACCTTTACAACAGGCGCTAAACAGTTTGTTGTACAAGATGCATTTGAAATAACAGTATGTTTTGTAATATCTAATTGGTCATCGTTCACACCAACTACAATTGTTACATCTTCATTTTTACCAGGCGCTGTTAAAATAACTTTTTTCGCTCCAGCTTCAACATGAAGAATTGCTTTTTCTTTCGAATTAAATTTACCAGTTGCTTCAATTACAACTTCAACACCTAGATCTTTCCAAGGCAATTCCTTTGGATCGCGGTTGTTTAAAAGGCGAATCATTTTCCCATCAACTAGTAGGTGATCTTCAAATGCTTCTACTGTTCCGTCAAACTTGCCATGAACTGTATCATATTTAATTAAATGTGCTAACGTTTCGGATGGATAGCTTGCATTGATTGCTACAATTTCGAATGCGCTTTCTTTTATTGCTTGACGAAATACCATTCTCCCAATACGTCCAAATCCATTAATTGCCACACGAGTCATAATATGTTATCCCCCTTGAATGCGTTATACTATTTATCTCCAATCCCAATAATAGTATAACACAAAAAGAAGATATGTCACTAAGCATTTTCATTAATTTCACAATTTTTTAATCAATAATGTTCCATTCTTTCAAAATAGCAGCTAATTGTGTTTTCGTTTCAACAATTGTGCCATCATTATAAATTACTTCATCCGCCATCTTTACCTTTTCTTCTAGTGGCATTTGAGATTGAATACGTGCCGTTGCTTCTTTTTCTGAAAAATCATTCCGTTTCATTAAACGTTCTAATTGCGTATTCGGCGTAACCGCTACAACTAATACTCGATCAACGAGATTTGTTAATTTACTTTCAAACAAAAGAGGGATATCTAACACAACCGCTTGCATACCTTCTTTTATGTACATCTCCTTTTGTTCATTCATTTCTTCACGCACCGCAGGATGAACAATTTTGTTTAACTGCAATCGTTTTTCTTCATTATAAAAAACAACACTTCCAAGCTTCGGTCGATCAAGTTCTCCATCTTTTTGTAACACTTCTGTTCCAAAAACTTCTACAATTTTGTTATATGCTGGTTTTCCACGTTCTACAACTTCTCGCGCAATAATATCGGCATCAATGACTGGTATATTTATTTCACGAAACATTTGTGATACTGTACTTTTCCCGCTCGCAATGCCTCCTGTTAATCCAACTACAACTGTCATAATAATCCTCCTCATAATAATAGGCGCGAAACTAATGTTCCACGCCCATACTTACATTTTCCAAATTCCAATAATAATGAGTAAAACCCCAGGCAGGAATGTAAATTTTTGTAACCATTTCATATTCGATAAAACCGTACCGAGCTTCATTCCAATAAATAAAAATAAAGAACTCATAACCGCAACTATCGTCGCCATCATCGCAGGTGCATACCCTAATAAAGATGCACCAATTCCAGCACCAAACGAATCCACAGAAAGAGCAATACCGAGAAGTAGCGCTTCTCCTGCAGAGATGATTCCTGATTTATCAAAATCCGCAACAGTCGGTTTTCGCAAAATTTGAACGACTAGCCCTAGCGAAGCAATTTCTAACTTCCAAACTTTCTCTTCTTGCTTCGGTTCTTCTTTTTTATCGCCCCGAAAAAACTGATATAACACCCAAATACCTATTCCAATAAGAACAAGCCCACCGATACGCGTTGCGATAACAGGTGAAAATATTTTCGCGATCATATGTCCAATTCCCATGGAAACGAGCATTACAGCTGCTGAACAGATCCCGATAATTATAATAGATCTTAGCGGAATTCTTACGCTTCTTAACCCGTATGTCAGCCCTACACTACAGCTATCTAAGCTTAATGTAAAAGCTAATAAAATAAGAGATAAATAAAGGTACATCGGTAAGCTCCTCCCTTATACATAGCTCTGCTGTATGTATATGACAAATGCCTATCCGATGTTATCTCTTTTCTATATTCTAGGCTGGCAAATTGGGCAGTAATGCGTTCCTCTTCCACCAACCACCGTTTTTTCTAATATCGTGCCACAAGTTACACACGGTTCTCCTTTTTTCCCATATACATTTAGAAGCTCTTGGAACGAACCGATTTGACCTTGTGAATTAATATAAGTTCTAATTGTACTTCCCCCGCGTTTAACAGCTTCACCTAGTGTTGTGACAGTCGCCTCGTAAATTCTTTCGATTTCCTCTTCTGTTAAAGACGATGCTTCTCGTTCTGGATGGATGCGCGAACGGAATAAAACTTCATCTACATATATATTTCCAAGCCCTACTAAAAGACGCTGGTCTAATAATACAACTTTTATTTTACGATTTGTCTTTTGTAGTCTTTCCCTTAAGTACTGCGGTGTCAATTCAGCATCAAATGGTTCTGGCCCTAAATCTGCAAGAGGCATTTGAGCAAATTCTTCACCTTTCTTAAAGAGATGCATCGTACCAAACTTTCTCACATCTTTATAATGCAATTCAGTTCCATCTGTAAATAAGAAACGCACGTGTGTATGTTTATCGATTGGCTCATCCTCTTGATGAAGTAAAAACTTACCTTCCATACGCAAATGTGAAACAATTACATAGTTCGTTACATATAGAAGTAAAAACTTACCTCTTCGTTTTATATTTCCAATCGTCTCGCCTCTCAGCATTTCTTTAAAGATTTCTACATCGTCCGGTCGTTTCACTATTTTTGGATAAGTGACAATTACATCTTCAATTACTTTTCCCGTTACAAGATTTTCAAGTGTCCGTCTAACGTTTTCAACCTCTGGTAATTCAGGCATTTTATCCCTTCCTTATTTCGCGTCGTACCAAGTTGGGCCGTAAGAATAATCAACTTTTAATGGAACTGCCAACTCAATTGCATGCTCCATTACTTCTGGTACAAGCTTCTCTAATTTTTCCACTTCTTCTTTTGGTGCTTCAAAGATCAATTCATCGTGTACTTGCAGAAGTAGACGCGCTTCTAATCCTTCTTCTTCTAAACGATCCGCCATAATAATCATAGCCTTTTTAATAATATCCGCCGCACTACCTTGAATTGGTGTATTCATTGCAGTACGCTCTGCAAAGCTACGCAAATTAAAATTACGACTCGTAATTTCTGGAATGTAACGACGACGATTTAATAGCGTTGAAACATATCCTTTTTGCTTCGCATCTTTTACAATGTCATCCATATATTCTTTCACACCTGGGAAGCTTTCTAAATACTTCTCAATAAATTCTCCTGCCGCTTTTCGAGTAATCCCCAAGTTTTGCGAAAGTCCGTAATCACTAATACCGTACACAATACCAAAGTTTACAGCTTTTGCTTGTCGTCTCATATTAGATGTCACTTCATCTTTTCCAACGCCGAATACGTCCATAGCTGTTTTCGTATGAATATCCATATCATGTTTGAAGGCTTCAACTAATCCTGGATCATTTGCAATGTGAGCAAGCACACGAAGCTCAATTTGTGAATAATCAGCCGCATACATAACCCATCCTTCTTCTGATGGAACGAATGCCTGACGAATCTTTCTACCTTCTTCTAATCGAATCGGGATATTTTGTAAGTTCGGATCTGTTGAACTTAATCGCCCTGTTTGCGTTAACACTTGATTAAAACGAGTATGAATTTTAGATGAATCTTCATGTACAACTTTTAATAAACCTTCAATGTATGTTGAATTTAGTTTCCCTAATTGACGATAGTGTAAAATATTCGGAATGATCGCATGATGATCCATAAGCTTGTCTAGTACATCAGCAGACGTAGAATAACCTGTTTTCGTCTTTTTAATAACAGGTAAGTTTAAGTTCTCAAACAGGATAACTCCAAGCTGCTTCGGTGAATTAATATTAAACTCTGTTCCTGCAAGCTCATAAATCTCTTGTTCCATTTCCTTCAGTCTGCCAGCTAGCTCTTCTCCCATATTACGAAGACGCCCCGTATCAACTTTCACACCTTTTACTTCCATATCAGCTAATACTCGAGCAAGCGGTAATTCTAATTCGGTAAACAGTTCATATTGCTCGTTCTTTTCTAATTCTTCCTCGAATGTTTGCTTCACATCGTATAATACATGCACTTTACGAGCTACATGCTCAGCTACTACCTCTTGTTCTGGAACAGCACGCTTCGCACCTTTACCGTATACTTCTTCATCAGACTTTACCGCATGTGTTTCTTTCATTTTTGCTACAGCGCGAAAATCTTTATCTGTATCAGCTGGATCAAGTAAATAAGCAGCAATTAATAAATCAAAGTCAATCCCTTGAATATCTACACCTTTCCAGTTGAGAGCAACGATAGCTCGCTTCGCATCAAATGTATGTTTCCTCATTTCTCCATTCGCAAGCCACTCTTTGAAAGCATCTGATTTAAGAACGACGTCTGTCGGAATAAAGTAACAACCATTTTCATTTTGAATACCAAAACCTTGAATGTCCGCTTTATGATAGTTATCTTCTTGTACCTCTACAATAAGCGCACTATCTTGCTGAAGCATTTCTTCCGTAACTTCTTCCACAATATCAAATGTAATATCATCTAATTCAGCTGGCGCTGTTTCTTCTGGTGTAACACCTAACTTATTTAAAAGAGATGTAAATCCTAAATTCTCGAACATCGGAATAACATCACTTGCTTCGTATCCTTTATATTCCATATCATCTACATGCACAGTAATTGGTGCATCCGTAATAATAGTCGCCAAATCTTTACTCATAAGAGCTTGTTCTTTATTTGCTTCTAACTTTTCTTTTAATTTCTTGCCACTTACTTGATCTAAGTTTTCATATACAGCTTCTACTGTTTCAAATTGTGTTAACAATTTAATTGCAGTTTTTTCACCAACACCTGGTACGCCAGGAATGTTATCTGATTGGTCTCCCATTAAACCTTTCATGTCAATAATTTGTTTTGGTGACAAGCTATATTTCTCAAATAAAGCTTCTTTCGTATATTCATCTACTTCCGTAATCCCTTTGCGAGGAATACATACGAGTGTATTATCTGAAACAAGTTGAAGTAAATCTTTATCTCCTGAAATAACTTTAACATGAAACCCTTGTTCACTCGCTTCTTTCGCTAACGTCCCCATAATGTCATCCGCTTCATAATTTTCTAACTCATAACGCGGAACATTAAATGCATCAAGTAGTTCACGAATAAACGGGAATTGCTCCGATAGTTCAGGTGGAGTCTTTTGACGCCCTCCCTTATAATCACTATATGTTTTATGACGGAATGTTGTTTTTCCCGCATCAAATGCTACAAGCATATGCGTCGGTTTTTCTTCCTCTAATATTCTCATTAACATCATCGTAAAACCATAAATTGCGTTCGTATGTATACCCTTGTCGTTATTTAAAAGCGGTAGTGCAAAGAAAGCACGATACGCGATATTATTACCATCTACTAATACGACTTTTTTTTCCAAACTACAAACCTCCCCATACAAATTTGAAACGATTTTTCCACAGAAAAAAACCGTTCCTTTCCTCTCTCTATATTAACATGACTAATAGAGAGAAGAAAAATAACGGTTTTTTCTATCACATATAAACGGAAATATATATCAATATCTTTATTTTTACAAAAGGGAAGTGACGAGAATAGCGTAACTATTCTCGTCCAAAATTACTCCTTGGATGAAGGGGTTTTCATGTATTATATTAACAGAGCTTTATTAATATTTAATTGAGCCAATGTTAATATATTGTAAACATCCTTCATCCTATTTTTCAGTAGCTGATTTTGGTAAAACAACTGTAAACGTTGTTCCTTCTCCAACCTCACTATCCACTGTAATCGTACCTTGATGTGCTTCCACTAAATGTTTAACAATGGACAAGCCAAGACCTGTTCCACCTGTATTTCTACTTCTCGCTTTATCTACTCGATAAAAACGTTCAAAAATACGAGGGATTTCTTCTTTACTAATACCGATTCCCGTATCAGATACCTTTATATACGCATTATATTTATCTTCTAATAATTCAACAGAAACAACCCCTCCTGCTGGCGTATATACGATTGCATTATTAATTAAATTAATAAAGATTTGTTTTAAGCGGCTAGGATCTCCAATAACAGAAACTCGTTTCAATACATTCACTTGTAAAGAGATTTCTTTTTCTCCCGCTTTATTATCAAGCACCATGTGAATGTCTTCAAGAAGCCCCTTCATATCAACCGTACCCATATTCAACTTAAATCCTTGTTGCTCGATCTTTGACAAATCTAATAAATCCTCAATTAATCCTTGCATGCGTTCACTTTCTTTTAGAATAATATGTAAGAAATGTTCACAAAATCTTTTGTTATCCATCGCTCCATCCAAGAGCGTTTCTGAAAAACCTTTAATAGAAGTAATCGGTGTCTTCAATTCATGAGAAACATTCGCTAAAAAGTCTTTTCTCATTTGTTCTAATTTCTTTAGCTCAGTAATGTCATGGAATACGAGAACAATTCCTTTCCATTCATGGTTCGTCCCAATAATTGGCGCTCCATATACTTCGAAATGCTTCCGCTCAATGCCAAGCGGCAATAACATTTGTTTACGCACTTTCACTTCCGTCATAAAAATTTCTTCCACAAGTTCAATAATTTCCGTATGGTGAAACGATTCATAATATAAACGATTTAAATATTCTTCATCAGTTACGTGGAAAGTTTCCTTATAAGAACGGTTTACAAGGTTTATATATCCACGGCTATCAATTAAAATCATTCCGCTTCCCATATTTTCAATTAATGTGTGCAAACGATCTTGTTGCATTTCTTGTTCGAGTGTCATCTCTTGTAAATTACGAGCTAAAATATTAATCGCTTTACTCAGCATTCCAGTTTCATCTGAATGACTTTCATATGCACGCGCTTTATAATTCCCCTTCGCTAATTCAATCGCAACTTTCGTAACCGATTCAATCGGCCTAATATATTGCCCTGTAATTTTCATACCAAGGAATACAACTACGAGACAAGCGATGACAAATCCGATAATTAATAATCCCCACGTTTTTTGGTGAATGTCCCTCAAAGGTTCAATCGTACTTTTCACCAAAATATATCCTTGTTTCCCTGCTACATCCTGAACGAACACCGCATGATAAAATGCATTCTTTTGATCTGTTTCTTTCGTAATGACTTTATTTCTTTGGTTTGCTGTTTCGGAAGAAAGTTCTTTAATCGTCTCTTGACTAAATGCAGATTGTTGCCCACCGCTATATTGAACCTTCTTTTTTTCATCAACAAATAGAATAGAAGCTGGTATTTGTTCTTCTAACTTTTCAAATACATACGGCTTTTTTAAAACAGCATCAAACCCTTGCTCTTCTGCTAATAACGCAACATACTGCGTCTCTTTTACCATTCTCTCTTTAGCATGATCTATATAGTAATTTTCAAATACAGTTTCTAATAACACACCTAGTCCAACTAAAATAAAAACAATGAGAGAAACAAATGTAAAAAGAAGCCTGGAGCGAAATTTATTCATCCCCTTTTGGCTCCTCTAATTTATAACCTAAACCACGTATCGTTTTAATGTACGTCGGTTTTTTCGTATTTTTTTCAATTTTATCGCGCAAATGGCTAATATGGACATCAACAATCCTTGTATCACCGGCAAAATCATAATTCCATACAGCACTTAATAATTGATCACGAGTTAATACACGACTTTTATTTTTCGCAAGATAAACAAGCAGCTCAAATTCTTTCGGCGTTAACTCCAGCTTTCTCTCTTGGAAGTACGCTTCATAAAACTCAGGTAAAATTTTCAGTTCTGCAATCATGATGCTATCTTCATCTGGCGCTTCTGAAACTTGTTCTTCCTGTTGTAATTTCGTACGACGCAAAATCGCCTTCACACGAGCAACAACTTCCCTTGGACTAAATGGCTTCGTCATATAATCATCAGCCCCAAGTTCAAGACCTAGCACCTTATCAAATTCATCATCTTTTGCTGTTAGCATTAGAATCGGCGTCATAACGCGCTGCAATCGTAATTCTTTACACACTTCCATACCATCCATTTTCGGAAGCATTAAATCTAATATAATTAAATCTGGGCGTTCTGTAGTCGCTTTTTGAAGCGCCATTTCTCCATCCATCGCCGTTATAACTTCAAACCCAGCTTGTTGTAAATTAAATTCAATTAAAGTTAAGATAAACTCCTCATCATCAACTACTAAAATACGATTGTTCATTCTTTTCCTCCAAGTTATAGACTTGAAACCTTCTTCACCCTAGTATTTTCCCCGTTATTCTCATCATACTAGAAAACAGGTTCCCCCTCAATAAAATTGTCTATTCATGAAGCTCGATTACAATAAAATCGTTCCGAAAAATCAAAATAATTACAATTTCACTTTAGTGATCCAGTTGTTATCCAAATCTTATAAATCACCCTATCTTTTTTACAACTCACTTCTGTACAAACTATAAAATCTTGATTTTGCGCTAGGAAAAACGAAAGAGCATATGCTATTTTATAATCTGGTGTTTCATATCCATCAAATACTCTCCCATACATTTCATTCGCGATCGAATCCGCCCATACTTCAGCTTCTCTCATCGTTTCAAAGATCGTGTCTTCACTTTTCCATCTCATCCCTCTAAAAACCACTCCTTCATTTGACTTCCATTATTTCATAATGCGAAAATTAAAGATAAAAATCACTATATAAAAATTTAAAAGTAACGAGGTTTTATTATGCGACTAGTACTACCTATTTTATCTTTAGTGGTAACATGTATTCTTACTTTTAACATCTCAAACTGGGATACAATTAAAACTAACTGCTCAGATTACGCCCAAGGATTCGTAGATGGATTCTTCAACTAAAAATAGCGCTAGCATCTCTTTAATACAGGGATGCTAGCGCTATTCATATTTTCATGTTTTAAAAATTATCTAATGCTTTTTCCATAATAGAGACAGATTTAAAAGGTGGCGTTACTGTTAATGAACCTTTTACAACCTTCTCTTCTTGTTCATCATAAGCTGATACAAGCATATCAATTGTATGTTCCTCCTCAGAAACAGCCACAACTTCAAAGTGGATTTGTAACGTTTCATAATGGTGAACAGGCTTCACGAACGTAAGGTCCTTCCTAATAATATGACTACCTGGACCTGGCAAATATTTCGTAACCGCCGTTGTAATCATCCCTGTTAGCATAATGCTTGGTACAATCGGCTTTTCATACGGAGTTTGGGATGCGTAATCATGCTGAATATATAATGGATTGGCATCATTCGTTAATCCTAAATACAATAACAAATCTTTATCCTCAATTTTTTCAGTGATAGATAGTTTCTCTCCTACTGTAATTTCATCCATTCTACGACCAATTTGAACTTTTTTCTTTAACATGTTACAACCCCCTCCGATTTTTTCACCTTATTATCCTACTAAAAGCGATACCTTATCCGAAAATTACTATGATGAGGGCAATGTATAGTATAAGTCTATAGTTTCATTATAGGATCCTACAAATGATAGCGTTTTCATATTATTTTAAAAAAACAATTCAGTAAATAGTAGAAAAAGATTCGGGGCCCCGAATCTTTTTCCGCCTATATTTAATTATTAAACAAGAACTTTCATAACGTTACGTACAGATTCTACAGAGCGATCTAACGCTTCTCTTTCATCTTCAAGAAGTTCTAATTCAATAATTTTTTCAATTCCGTTACCACCTAGAATTACTGGTACCCCTAAGTAAAGGTCACTATAACCATACTCACCTTCAAGGTATGCAATAGCTGGTAATACACGGCGTTGATCTTTCAAGATTGCTTCTGTCATTTCAACTAAAGATGCTGCTGGCGCATAATATGCACTACCGTTTCCTAATAAGCCTACAATCTCACCGCCACCTTTACGTGTACGTTCTACGATTGCTTCTAAACGCTCTTTCGGAATCAATGTTTCTAACGGTATACCACCTGCATATGAGTAGCGCACAAGAGGTACCATATCATCACCATGTCCCCCAAGAACAAATCCTGTAATATCTTTAACAGATAGATTTAATTCTTGCGCAATGAATGTACGGAAACGAGCTGTATCTAATACACCTGATTGACCAATAACACGCTCTTTCGGGAACCCAGCCTCTTTAAATACAGAATATGTCATTGCATCAACTGGATTTGTTAACACAACAATAATCGCATTTGGTGAATGTTTTGCAATGTCGCGCGTAATACTTTTCATAATTTTAGAGTTTGTTGCTACTAAGTCATCACGGCTCATACCAGGCTTACGCGCAATACCTGCTGTAATAACGACAACGTCAGAATCAGCAGTATCCGCGTAGTCAGATGTGCCAATGATGTTAGCATCAAAACCTTGTACTGGGCTCGCTTCTAACATATCTAACGCTTTCCCTTTTGTTGGATTTTCCAGCTGTGGAATGTCCACTAACACAACATCTGCAAGCTCTTTTTGCGCTAATAAGAATGCCGTTGTTGCTCCTGTAAATCCTGCACCGATGACTGAAACCTTTTTGCGTTTGATTGTCATAATTTACCCCCCGCTTTAATTATGCGTTTTTGATTATCGCTACATCCATGTTTTTAATAAGTTCATTAGCAAATTCAGAACATTTCACTTCTGTTGCACCGTCCATTAAACGTGCGAAATCATATGTTACTACTTTTGATGCAATTGTTTTCTCAACTGAAGCTGTTACTAATTTCGCTGCTTCATTCCATCCTAAATGTTCTAATAATAATACACCTGAAAGAAGAACAGAAGATGGGTTTACTTTATCTAAACCTGCATATTTCGGAGCTGTACCATGTGTAGCTTCAAAAATAGCATGTCCAGTAACATAGTTAATATTTGCACCAGGTGCAATACCAATTCCACCTACTTGTGCAGCAAGCGCATCAGAGATATAGTCTCCGTTTAAGTTCATTGTTGCAACAACATCGAACTCACGAGGACGAGTTAAAATTTGTTGTAAGAAGATATCTGCAATAGAATCTTTTACGATGATTTTTCCAGCAGATTCTGCTTCAGCCATCGCTTTATTCGCTGCATCCTTACCATCTTTCTCAACAATACGGTCATATTCAGCCCAAGTAAATACTTTATCGCCAAATTCTTGTTCCGCTACTTCATAACCCCAGTTTTTGAAAGCACCTTCTGTAAATTTCATAATGTTTCCTTTATGAACTAATGTAACAGAAGAGCGTTTTTCGTTAATTGCATATTGAATTGCAGCACGAACAAGACGCTTTGTCCCTTCTTCTGAAATTGGTTTAATACCAATCCCTGAAGTTTCTGGGAAGCGAATTTTATTAACGCCCATTGCTTCTTTTAAGAAAGCAAGAACTTTTTCTGCTTCTGGAGATCCTTGTGCATATTCAATCCCAGCATAAATGTCTTCTGTATTTTCACGGAAAATAACCATATCAGTATCTTCCGGACGCTTTACAGGTGAAGGAACACCTTCAAAGTAACGAACTGGACGTAGACATACATATAAATCTAATTCTTGACGAAGTGCTACGTTTAGAGAACGAATACCACCACCAACTGGAGTTGTAAGTGGACCTTTAATCGCGATTAAATACTCACGAATTTCATTTAATGTCTCTTCTGGTAACCACTCGCCTGTTTGGTTGAATGCTTTTTCCCCTGCAAGCACTTCTTTCCAAACGATCTTTTTCTCACCATCATAAGCTTTTTCAACTGCTGCTTCTAGTACGCGAGATGCAGCTGCCCAAATATCAGGACCAATTCCATCTCCTTCGATAAATGGAATAATCGGATTGTTTGGTACATTCATAACACCATTAGTTACAGTAATTTTTTCACCTGTTGTCAATGTGATAACCCCCATGTTTGAAATTTCATATGTATGAAACTGAGGGAGTAACCCCTCAGTTCAAACCGTTAGTCAAATTAAAATATTCTAATCATTACATCTTCCCAAAAAAGTCAGACTTTTGAAAGCGTATTTTCACTATCAAAATAGTGTTTTTCGCTTATCGTTGTGCTAGCGGAACATACACTTGATGTGTCGGTCCATTATAATCAGCACGCGGACGGATTAAACGGTTATTTTCATATTGTTCTAGAATATGAGCTAACCAGCCTGACATACGGCTAATTGCAAAGATAGGTGTAAATAAATCATGGTCAATTCCTAAACAATGGTATACAGAAGCTGAATAGAAATCAACATTTGGTGGAAGACCTTTTTCTTTTGTTACAATGTCTTCAATTTTGATAGACATATTATACCATTTCTCTTCTCCTAAAAGCACGCATAATCTCTTAGACATTTCACGTAAATGTTTCGCGCGTGGATCACCATGCTCATACACACGATGGCCAAATCCCATAATTTTCACTTTATTTTGAAGAGCATTATGAATATATGATTCTACATTTTCTTCTTCGCCAATTTCAGTTAACATCTTCATTACATTTTCATTTGCCCCGCCGTGAAGAGGACCTTTTAACGCACCGATTGCAGCTGTAATACCAGAATATACATCCGACAGCGTAGCAACACAAACACGTGCAGTAAATGTAGAAGCGTTTAACTCATGATCTGCATGAAGTACAAGCGCTTTGTCAAAAGCCTCAATCTCAACTTCATTTGGCTCACGATTATTTAACATGTACAAGAAGTTTGCAGCTAATGATAAATCTTTTCTTGGCTCAACAACATCTAAACCTTTGCGAATTCTTGCGTAAGCCGCAACTAGAGTCCCCACTTGCGCCTGTAATTTAACCGCTTTCAAATAATTGGACTTTTCATCCATTATTTCAGCGCTCTCATCGTATAATGATAGCATGGAAATTGCAGTTCGTAAAACAGACATCGGGTGCGCAATTTTTAAATCTACTTGTTTTAAATATGTTAAAATCTCACCTGGAACTTTATAGTATTGAGACACAGTTTCACTAAATTCCGCTAGTTCTTTTTCGTTAGGAAGCTTGCGGTGCCATAATAAGTACACTACTTCTTCAAATGTAGCATTCTCAGCTAAATCATCAATATTATACCCAACATAAGTTAATGTATCATCAATAATAGAGCTCACAGATGATGTTGTTGCTACTACCCCTTCTAAACCTCGAATAACAGTCATGACATTCTCTCCTTTTCCTGAAAATTCTCCCAATCTTGCTCCTTATATCTATTTGCTCCCCTTATAAATTATGAACGCTCGTTCACTCTTTAGGCAAGCAAAATGCACGATCATGCAAATTTATTGCGATGTTCCCCTCTTATTGTCCATTGCTTACATGGAAGGCATGAGCGTGAATGTCTCCCCGAATCCTCACGCTCAGAACAACAAGTTAGTGAGGAAAATTAATTCCGAAGAGTTTTATGATAAAAACAACATAAAACAATATCATTATAAAATTGTTTTATGTTGTTTTTATTTTATCTGGTGTAAAGTCTTTGCTGTTATGTAACTTTTCAAAGTTTCTAATCCTATTATAAACAATTATCTGACTTTTGTGAACAGAAAGAATTCAAAAATTTTATATTACTATAAAATTTCTCATTTAAACATTTGTATAATACTCATAACTGCATAGGCAATTCCAGCCCCAATTAACGGACCTACAGCGACCCCATTAAATAAAGCGACAGCTATAATTGTCCCAAAAACAAGCGCAGTTGTAATATGAGGGTCAGTCGTTAATAATTGCACTCCACCTTTCGCCAACAAAGCAACTGCTATCCCTGAAGCTAAGGCAATCCATGCATAATACGATTTCGCCGCTTCTCCAAGTTGTTTAAACCCTATCTCACCCGTCGCAATTGGTACAAGCACCGCAATTGTAATAACCGTCACACCGAGGTTAATTCCCTTCGTTTGTAAATAAGGAAAAACCTTGTCTCCTAAAAACGTAAACTTCAATAAAGATAACACACCAACAGCTACAGTAAGCGATTGGTTTTTAGCAATTAGTCCTATAATAAGTAGTATGAATAAAAATAACGTTGACTGACTAATCATGATTGCACTTCCTTTCTGAAAATAATGAACTTGTTTCCAAACAAAAATACCTTTAAACCTATCGTTATACATGCTATATCGATACACATTTATCAATTATAATAAAGCAACAAATTAATTTTTATATGCGTTTCAAAATTACAAACAAGACTTTAACCAGAAAAAAACTAAAGCATGCATACACCGGCTGTCTCTCCTTTCTTTTCTAATAAGAAACAGGTAAAATAAAAAGGAGAGAAAATGAAGTTTTTACCATATAGTAGAAGCATCACCAACAAGCTTTTACAGTCATTATTCCACTGCAAAAGCAGGCTAAATCCATCATTCCACTATAACATAAAGTGAAACTTTGATCAGTGAATCTCACTAGTTATAAGTTGAACGAATTAGAATAATCCAAATTGGAATGGGAGGTATACATCTTTGAACCGAAACTTACTATATATGATATTACGACTCATATTTGTCATTGTAGCAACGGTAGTTGGGTTCTATGCCTTACTTTACATGTCAGGCCTTATTTACCCTTTTATTATCGCTTTTGCATTCGCTTATTTGATTAATCCTGTCGTCAATTTCCTTAATCAAAAACTACAATTTCCTCGTGCGTTATCGGTACTCGTTAGCTTAATTCTCGTGTTCGGGGCTATCGTCGGACTTGTTACATACCTTGTAACTGAAGCAATATCTGCCACAACATACTTACTACAAATTGTTACAGTGAAGTTTCCAGATATCGTTGCATTCGCCCAAGAATTTGCACTTAATCATATTATGCCTCTCTATGATGATTTAATCTCTAAATTTAATCATCTCGGAGAACCACAGCGATACACTATTACACAAAATATTCAAAACTTAGGTACCGAAGCAACGACACAAATGAAAGAACTTTTAACCGCCATCATAAGTGGATTAACAAATTTCATTAGTGCATTACCAACAACTTTAACTGTCCTTGTATTCATCTTATTAGCCACTTTCTTCATTAGTTACGATTGGCATCGTCTTGCTCATAAAGCAAGAAAACTCCTACCCAATCGTGTACATGGATACGGAAAAACTATTTTTGTCGATTTAAGAAAAGCTTTGTTCGGTTTTGTTAAAGCGCAACTTACACTCGTATCTATGACAACTATCATTGTACTAATCGGTCTTTTAATATTACGCGTGCCATACGCAATTACTATCGCGATTATTACAGGAGTTGTAGATTTACTCCCGTATTTAGGAACAGGAGCTGTCTTCGTTCCTTGGGTTATATACGTATTTTTCACAGGCGACACTGCATTCGCCATCGGTCTTCTCATCCTATACATCGTCGTGATTGTCCAAAGACAAATCATGGAGCCGAAAGTACTTTCATCTAATATTGGACTTGATCCATTAGCGACACTCATCGCTTTATTTGTCGGCTTTAAGCTCTTTGGTTTTTTAGGATTAATCATCGGTCCAGTCACATTAGTACTACTTAATACATTACACAAAGCTCATGTATTCCATGACTTATGGAAATTCATTAAAGGCTCACCATCAAAATAATATTTTCTAATTCATACACAATAAAAAAATTAACTGTAATCAGTGGGAAATTCCCACTGATTATTCACTGTACTTTTTTTGTAATAACTACATCCGAAAGAGAATTTCCTAAAAAAGGATAATTCTCTTATTTTTTGCATAAAAACGCATGTTTTAGGTTGAAATTACATTTTTATTCTATTTACTCTATAATTATTACTTACATTTATTACTTTTTATGTAAATGAATAAATATACAAAAGTGAGGTAAGAGTACCTTTTAATCAGTATTTTCCCCTCCCCTCACCTATCTTCTTTGCACTAATCAAACCTCGACAGAGGAAAGAACATTCCCTAAAGTAAACATTTAATTTACAAGAACCACTCTCTATCCCTATTGATTATCAGCTGACAACAATCTAACTTTCACAAAAAAATCATATTCCAACTGAAGTCTAAGCAGCCATAATTAACAAACAAAAAAAATAAAGCGTAGATCATAATGATCCACGCTTTATTTTTGAACAATAATAGTAGTTCTCTTTCTAAATTTCCAATCAATCCACTTCATAACAAGCGGTTTTAATAAAGCCCTCGTCGCAGGAACAACAAAGATAAAACCAAGTATATCCGTTACGTATCCAGGTAACACCAAAAGAATACCTCCTACGAATATAAAAATACCATCTAAAACCGCATCACCCGGCATTTCTCCTCTATTTAACCTAAATTGAATCTCTCTAAGCACTTTAAACCCTTGTCGTTTCGCCAAATACACACCTACAATGCCCGTAAATACAATCATAGCGAACGTAGACCATAAACCTATTACATGACTCGACACAATTAATACCGTAATCTCAATCGCCGGTATTAAAATAAGCAAGAACAACAACCATTTCATAGTTCCACATTCCTTTCACATTTCATTCAAAAGGCTCAAATATCGCCTCTCCCTCATCACATCTATCATGGCTTTATAAGCCCCTCACAACGCTCATATAAGCTCTACAAAAGATAACTAACCCTTTTCCTTTGGGGGGCGTTAAACATTATAACAAACGTTTCCCAAAGCAATTTCAGGCATTTAAAGCTACCTCTACCCTTTTTCGTGTAAAAAAAAGAGAAGGACTCCGCTCCTTCTCTCCGTATTACTTCTTATAGCACTTCCGCATGTCCATTATAAACAATTCCGCGTGCTGCATCAACTGTTACTTCTTGGCCATTTTTTAAAGTTGTTGTTACGCCGTTTACACCAACGATAACAGGAATACCGATTGATACACCTACAACAGCTGCATGGCTTGTTAAGCCACCTTCTTCAACTACTAGAGCAGCAGCTTTTTCAATTGCAGGAATCATATCTTTATCAGTGCTTGTTGTAACAAGAATATCACCTTTGTTTACGTTCGCTACAGCTTCAGCAGCTGTTTTCGCTACAACTACTTTACCTTTTGCTGCTTTACGACCGATACCTTGCCCTTTAGCAACTTCTTCACCAACAACGTGGATTTTCATTAAGTTTGTTGTACCAGTTTCAGCAACTGGAACACCAGCAGTGATTACTACAGTATCTCCAAGTCCAATTAGACCTGCATCCATACCTGTTTGAATTGCAGTATCTAACATTTCGTCAGTAGAAGCTGCACGTTTTCCAGCCATAAACGCTTGAACACCCCAAACAAGTGCAAGACGACGTCCTACTTGCTCGTCAGATGTTACAGCTACGATTGGAGATTTCGGACGGTATTTAGAGATCATTTTCGCAGTATATCCACTTTCTGTTGGAGCTACGATTGCAGCTACATCAAGAGCAAGTGCTGTGTGCGCAACAGATTGGCTAATTGCATCTGTAATTGTTGGAGTGAACTCTTTAATACGTTTTTTGAACATATCTTCATATTGTAATGATTTTTCAACACGTACTGCAATGTTAGCCATCATTGTTACAGCTTCTACAGGGTATTGACCCGCAGCAGTTTCACCTGAAAGCATGATTGCATCTGTACCATCGAAGATTGCGTTTGCTACGTCACTTGCTTCCGCACGAGTTGGACGTGGGTTACGTTGCATAGAATCTAACATTTGCGTTGCAGTAATAACTGGTTTGCCTAATACGTTACATTTTTTGATTAGACGTTTTTGTACTAATGGTACTTCTTCTGGTGGAATTTCTACACCCATATCACCACGAGCTACCATTAAACCGTCAGAAACTTCTAAGATTGAATCGATATTGTCGATACCTTCTTGGTTTTCGATTTTTGGTACGATTTGGATGTATTGAGCGTTATGCTCTTCCAATAATTCACGAATTTCTAATACGTCAGATGCTTTACGTACGAAAGATGCTGCGATGAAATCAACTTTTTGTTCGATACCGAAAACGATATCTTTAACGTCTTTTTCAGTGATACCAGGAAGCTTAATGCTTACGTTTGGTACGTTAACACCTTTTTTATTTTTTACAGTTCCGCTGTTTAATACTTTTGTACGGATGTTTCCGTCAGCTTTCTCGATTACTTCTAGTTCGATAAGACCGTCATCGATTAGAATGCGAGAACCTGGGTCTACATCATCATAAAGACCAGCATAAGATACAGAGAACTTCTCTGCAGTTCCTAATACTTGTTCAGTAGAAAGAACTACTTCTGCACCTGTTACAAGCTCAGCTTGTCCGTCTACGAAGTCGTGAGTACGGATTTCTGGACCTTTTGTATCAAGTAAAATACCAACTGTTTTACCAGTTTTCTTTGAAGCTTCACGAATGTTTTTAATACGAGCTCCATGCTCTTCATGGCTACCGTGAGAGAAGTTTAAACGAGCAACGTTCATACCCGCTTCGATTAATTGCTCTAATTTCTCAATACTTTCACTAGCAGGACCTATAGTACATACAATTTTAGTTTTACGCATATTGCACCTCCGAAAATTATGAAACCGTTCCCAAATATCTGACATTAAGTCAATTAGATGGATAATTCTTTAGATAATTGATACATATCTTTATCGATTGTATGCTTTTGAGCTAACGCTTCGATAATGTCATGATCAACAAGTTTGTTATTTTGAATACCTACACAACGTCCGCCATTACCAGCAATTAATAATTCAACTGCTCTTGCGCCAAGACGACTTGCTAATACACGGTCTTGTGCACTTGGTGATCCACCACGTTGTACGTGACCTAATACAGTTACACGAGTATCAAAGTTTGTTGCTTCTTCAATGTGCTTACCGATATCAATTGCACTTCCAACACCTTCAGCTACAACGATAATACTATGCTTTTTACCACGTTCACTACCGCGTTTCAGACGAGCGATAACATCATCCATGTCATACTTCTCTTCTGGGATTAAGATAGTTTCTGCACCATCAGCTAAACCAGCCCATAATGCGATATCTCCAGCGTGACGTCCCATTACTTCAATAACATATGTACGTTCATGAGATGTAGCTGTATCACGAATTTTATCAATTGCATCAATAACAGTATTTAAAGCTGTATCGAAACCAATTGTGAAGTCTGTTCCAGGAATATCATTGTCGATTGTACCTGGTACACCTACACATGGGAATCCTTGCTCAGTTAATTTTTTTGCGCCTTGGTAAGAACCATCTCCACCAATAACAACAAGTCCTTCAATACCATGTTTCTTTAATTGCTCGATTCCTTTAAGTCGTACTTCTGGGTCTTTAAACTCAGGACATCTTGCTGTATATAATTTTGTACCACCACGGTGGATAATATCGCCAACAGAACCAAGTTCTAATTTTTCAATATGACCAGAAATTAAACCAGCGTATCCATGGTAAATACCATATACTTCAATATCATGGAAAATCGCTTTACGAACAACTGCACGAATGGCAGCATTCATACCAGGTGAATCTCCACCACTTGTTAATACACCAATACGTTTCATTTGTACTCACCTCATAAAGATTATTTGCCTTATAATAAAATAACACGAAAAAATATAAAAACACAATGGAGAAGATGTGTCTTTTCATAATAAAAACGTGCATTCGCGAAGAGGAACGCACGCTTTTCTTATTTTATCCAAATGGAAGCGTTTGAAAACGAAACTTGCCCAATTTTCATATATTTTTCATAACGTTTTTCGATTAATTCATCTTTCGAAATTCCGCTTAATTGTTCAAAAGTTTTTCTAAGCATTAAATCTATATTTTCTGATTGTTTCAAAACATTACGATGCGCCCCGCCTCGCGCCTCTGGAATAATTTCGTCAATTACACCTAATTCTTTCAAATCTAATGCTGTAATTCTCATCGCTTCTGCAGCCTCTTTCGCTTTTCCAGCGTCTTTCCAAAGAATTGCTGCCGCACCCTCTGGTGTAATAACAGAATAAGTGGAATTTTCTAGCATATGAATGTAATCTCCTACTCCAAGACCTAGCGCACCACCACTACCACCTTCACCGATAACAATACAAATAACAGGTACAGTTAAACCGGCCATTTCAAATAAATTACGGGCAATAGCTTCACTTTGACCACGCTCTTCAGCTGCTTTACCAGGATAAGCTCCCTTCGTATCAATGAAACAAATAATTGGACGATTGAACTTTTCCGCTTGTTTCATTAAACGCAGTGCTTTTCGATATCCTTCTGGATGAGGCATCCCAAAATTACGACGAATATTTTCTTTCGTATCTTTTCCGCGTTGATGCCCAATTACAGTTACAGGCATTCCCTTATATTTCGCAATGCCGCCGACAATCGCTGCATCATCGCCAAATAGGCGATCTCCATGACATTCAAAAAAATCAGTAAATAAGTGCTCAATATAATCGAGCGTTGTCGGTCGTTCTGCATGACGAGCAATTTGAACACGGTCCCATACTTTCATATTGCCGTATATATCTTCCTCTAAATGTTCTAGCTTGTCTTCCAAAATACGAATCTCCTCACTGAAGTCCATCTGGCTGTTTTTCGTATAGTCTTTCAGTTCGTGAATCTTATTTCTTAGCTCAACAACTGGTTTCTCAAATTCTAGCTCTGCCATACAGCCATTTCCCCTCCTTGATGAACTTCTAAAATCTTACGGAGTGATTCTCTCATATCATCACGATGCACCACCGCATCTAATTGACCGTGCTCTAGTAAAAACTCTGCCGTTTGGAAATCTTCCGGCAGTTTCTCACGCACTGTTTGTTCAATTACACGTCTACCAGCAAATCCGATAAGTGCACCTGGTTCTGCAAGATTATAATCACCAAGTGAAGCGAAACTCGCTGAAACCCCGCCTGTCGTCGGGTGAGTCATAACAGAAATAAATAACCCTCCTGCATTACTATGCTTTTTCAAAGCTACGCTTGTTTTCGCCATTTGCATTAAACTTAATATCCCTTCTTGCATACGGGCACCACCCGACGCAGTAAAGATAATAAATGGAACTTGTAAGTCGTATGCCTTTTCAACTGCACGGGCAATTTTTTCTCCTACAACAGAGCCCATGCTGCCCATTCGAAAACGAGAATCCATTACTGCAACAACAACAAGCATGTCATCAATTGTTCCTTCACCAGTTACAACCGCTTCATTCAATTCAGTCTTCTTACGATCGTTTTCTAGTTTCTCTTCATATCCTGGAAACTCAAGTGGATTTAATGAAACCATCTCTTTGTCATACTCACGAAATGAACCTTCGTCCAATATACTGTCAAGACGTTCCCATGCATTCATTGGATGATGATATCCACAATTTACGCATACTTTTAAATTCTTAAGAAGCTCTTTCGTATACATGATTTTTTTACATTTCGGACATTTTGTCATAACGCCATCTGGTACATCTTTTCGTACTTGTTCTGAAGGTATTGCAGCGTACTTTTTCTTTTTCACGAATAAATCTCTTAGCACAATTTGACCCCCTTCGTTGAGAGCTAAGGTTAGCGTAAGAAGAAAATGGGGCTAACACCAAAGTTTGATGTTAGCCTTATCTTCTCAATCTGTCTAATAACCTCTCTCTTTACGTTTAACTTTAACCGCTATGCGGTAGAATGTTTGTCATAACGTGTCATGGTCATTTCGACAAATTTTATACATTACGAGTGAAACTGTATATTCTCTACTAATTCATCGTAAATTTTTAACGCATCATTTTCTTGTTTCACTTCCAAAGTAGCATACAGCTTTCTATACAATTCGATAGAATCTCCTGAAACTTCACAAGAAAGAGTTGCAACGTAATCATTTACGATCATCCAAATGCGATATAGTAAATAATTATCGACTTGTTCAATAAGTGTTTTAAAGAACGTTTGATGAAGCATCGGAATTGAACTTGCGTTTTCTTCAAGCACTTGGTGTAATTTACTTAGCACTTTAGAAAACGCTTCTTTCGGTAAATTACATACAATGCGAATCATATCTTTCTCAAGCAATCGTTTTGTTTGTAATAAATCACGAATTGTTTTCTCATCTTGCAGTAGAAACGGAGCAATTAATTGTACAAGACCGTTATCGTAAAAGTTTCGAATAAACGTCCCCTCACCGCGTCTTGTTTCAATTAACCCTACCAATTCTAAAGCACGCAATGCTTCTCTTACAGAGGAACGTCCAACGTTTAAACGTGAACTTAACTCACGCTCAGACGGCAAACGATCCCCCGCTACTAAACCATCCTCTTCCATAATGGAACGGATTTTTTTTACAATTTCGAGATATACTTTTGTATTTGATGATGTCAATGGGAATTCCTCGCTTATTCTTTACCAATCAGCGCTAATTGTTTTGTTTTCTCAGCGACTTCATTTGGATCTACTTGACGGCGAGCTACTCCTGTCTCCATTGCTGCTCTCGCAACGTAAGCCGCTACTTGAGGCGCTACACGCGCGTCAAACGGCGCTGGAATGATATGGTCTGCATTCAACTCATCCTCTGATACAAGCTCTGCAATGGCTTGTACAGCTGCCATCTTCATTTCTTCATTAATTTGTGTCGCATGTACATCAAGTGCACCGCGGAAAATACCAGGGAACGCTAGTACATTATTTACTTGGTTCGGGAAGTCAGAACGACCTGTTCCAACAACAGCTGCGCCCGCTGCTTTTGCCAATTCTGGCATAATTTCTGGAACCGGATTCGCCATTGCGAAAATAATCGCATCGTCATTCATTGTACGAACCATCTCCTCCGTTAATGCACCTTCTGCAGATACACCAATGAATACGTCCGTACCTTTTACAACGTCAGCTAAAGAACCTTCTATACGATTCTTATTTGTATATTTTGCAACTTCATCCTTCACGGGATTCATACCGACAGGACGACCTTCATAAATCGCACCTTTACGGTCACACATAATAACGTCACGTACACCATAGCGATATAAAAGTTTAATGATTGCAATACCTGCTGCACCTGCGCCATTTGCGACAACTTTAATGTCAGACATTTTCTTCCCAACTAATTTCAGCGCGTTCACAAGGCCTGCTACTGTTACGATAGCTGTTCCGTGTTGATCATCATGGAAGATAGGAATATTTGTCTCTTTTTTCAAACGTTCTTCAATAATGAAGCAATTTGGTGCTGCGATATCTTCTAAGTTTACACCACCAAAAGTTGGCTCCATTAATTTTACAGTTTCAACAATTTTATCTACATCGTTTGTATTTAAGGCAATTGGGAATGCATCTACACCAGCAAAGCTCTTGAATAATACAGCTTTACCTTCCATTACTGGAAGAGATGCTTCAGGTCCAATGTTACCAAGACCAAGTACAGCCGTTCCATCTGTCACAACTGCTACCATATTTCCCTTCATTGTATATTCATATACCTTACTTTTATCGTCATAAATTTCTTTACAAGGCTCTGCTACCCCTGGAGAATATGCAAGACTTAAATCTTTTGCATTTTCTACTTTTACTTTTGATACAGTTTCTAATTTTCCTTGATGCACTTTATGCATGTGAAGTGCTTCTTCACGAAGTGTTGACAAACTATCCACTCTCCTCAAATTATTCTTGCTGATATCAATTTCTCCAAGTGGTCTGACCACGAACACTACTACTATAATAATCGAAGTGTAGGGAAATTGTCCATTATATTTTCACAACGACATTTTCGTCACCGACAATTTCACGAAGTGCTCCTAAACATTCTTCACTTGGATGAATTGATAAACTTCGAGATAATTGTACCATTTTATGTTCCTTTTCATAATAAATTAGTACTTTCGCAAAACCTGAATAGTCAAACAATGTTTTTGTAACTTGATTTACAAGCTTTTTTTCATACTGAGACGGCAATTTCACGTAAACAGACGCTTCTTTCATCTCTTCATAAACATCCATTTCTTCTAGCGGATATAGTCCATTCACAATCCATTGTAACTTATGATTTCTTTGCTCAATCGTGCCATCAACTAAAACAATTTCTCCTTCTTGTAGCCTGTTTGAAAAATGTATATATGTTTCCGGGAAAAGAACAGCTTCCATTTCATCATTTTGATCACAGAATGTAATAAACGCCATCTTTTGCAACTTTTTCGTACGAATAACTTTCACACTTGTTATATATACGATTGCCCTTTGTACTTTTTTCTTATGTCGCATCGCCTGAGCAAGAGATGGAATTTCTAATTCTTTTCCTAACTTCACATACTGCGCTGTCGGATAGCTAGATAGATAAAAACCGAGTGCTTCCTTCTCTTTATTTAACTGTTCAATAAAGGATAGCTCTTCTCCTTGTACGTATTTTGATTTCGGAACAGCATCTCCTAGATCACGTGCAAGATTTGCGTACTCTAACGCCCCTTTAAGACTTTTCCATAAAGTCGTCCTCGAAACACCAAAATCGTCAAAACATCCAGACCAGACGAAAGCCTCTAAATTTCGCTCTGTGACAAACTTTGATGGCATACGAAGACAAAATTCAAATAAATCTTCGAACATTTTGTTCTCTCGTTCTTCCAATAACGCCGTCACTGTAGCCATTCCGATATTCCGAATCGAAAGTAAACTATAACGAATCGCATTTCCTTCTATTTGGAAATTGTAACCACTTCTCTGAAGAGACGGCGGTAAGACGTGAAAACCTTTCCGCTTCGTTTCTCGTATATACTGCACAATCTTATCTTCATTACCAATTGCACTTGATAATAATGCTGTCATAAATTCCAGCGTATAATTTGCTTTTAAGTATGCAAGCTGATATCCGATCATACTGTAAGCTACAGCGTGACTTCGGTTAAAACCGTAATTCGCAAATCTTACAATTAAATCGTAAATTTGTTCTGATGATGTCTCGTCATATCCGTTTTTCAAACAGCCTTGAACAAAATGTTTACGTTCTTGATCTAAAATATCACGATTCTTTTTACTCACTGCACGGCGCAGTAAATCCGCTTCTCCGAGCGAAAATCCAGCTAACTTCGATGCGATTTGCATAATTTGTTCTTGGTATACAATTACGCCGTATGTTCGTTCTAAAATCGGCTTTAAATCTGGATGTAAATATTCAATTCCTCTTTTTCCATGCTTCGATTCAATAAAGGTTGGAATTTGTTCCATCGGTCCTGGTCTGTATAACGAGTTAACAGCGACTATGTCTTCAAATTCATTCGGTTTTAACCCGCGCAGTACATTTCGCATACCACCTGATTCAAGCTGGAATACACCTGTTGTATCCCCTCTCCCTAACAATTGAAACGTCTTTTCATCTTGAAGAGGTAGATTTCTTATATCAATTTGTTCCCCCGTTTTTTTAACGATAAACTTCATAATATTTTCAAGTAACGTTAAATTACGTAAACCTAAAAAGTCCATCTTTAACAGGCCAAGTTCTTCTAATACATCAGCTGGATATTGCGTAACATAAACATCGTTATGCCCTTCTTGAATTGCTACACTTCCCGTTAACGGTTCTTGGCTCATAATAACGCCAGCTGCATGAATAGACGTATGCCGCGGTAATCCCTCTACACGTTTTGCAATTTCAAACACACGCTCATGCAAAAGGTTCCCTTGTATAAACTCACGGAGTGATTGTGATTCCTCATATGCATCTTTTAATGTTATACCAAGCTTTGATGGAATAAGTTTTGAAAATATATCAATATCTCTTGGCGGTAGCCCCATTACACGAGCAATGTCTCTAATTGCAGCTTTTGCTGCAAGGGTTCCGAACGTTACAATTTGTGCAACACGAAGCTGACCATATTTATCTTTTACATAACGAATCATCTCATCACGTCTTATATCTGGAAAATCAATATCAATATCTGGAAGTGTCACACGTTCAGGATTTAAAAACCTTTCAAATAATAAGTCATATTCAATTGGATCAATATCTGTAATTTCCAATACATAAGATACGAGCGACCCAGCTGCTGATCCACGTCCTGGTCCTGTTAAAATATGATTTTCATGTGCATATTTCATAAAGTCCCATACAATGAGGAAATAATCACTAAATCCCATGCGGGAAATAACATTTAATTCATGATCCAAACGCTTTATATGCACTTCTTTCGGCACGCCATATCGTTTCTGCAAGCCCTCTTCACAAACACGGCGCAAGTACATATCACTTGTCTCGTTAGATGGAATAGGAAACTTAGGTAGTTGATTTACCTGGAAAGGAATCTCCACTTGGCAACGCTCCGCGATTTTTATTGTGTTTTGAATCGCTTCCTCAGTATGAGAAAATAGTGCTTCCATTTCATCCGACGACTTTAAATAATACTGATCCGTTTTCATCCTCGGCCTATCTGGATCAGTCATTTTCGTTCCACCCTCAACAGACAATAAACATTCATGAACAAGTGCATCGCTTTGATTAATGTAGCGCACATCATTTGTTGCAACGACTGGAACGTTTACCTTATTAATAAATTCAGGTAGTTTTTCTTGCAAAAGCAGTTCATCTTGAATCGCGTGATACTGTAAACTTATATAAAAATTGCCGAACATATTTTGATACGTGCGGGCTACTTCTTCAGCCTGACTCTCTTTGTCTTCTAATAATAACTGTTCAATTTCCCCATCTTTCCCTGGTGAAATCGCAATTAATCCTTTCGCATAATGAGCAAGCCATTTCTTCGGAATACCCTCTTTTGACTTCGTCATAATACTGCTAGAAATCTTTAATAAATTTTGATAGCCTATTTCATTCTCAGCGAGTAAGACGAGTGGATAAGACCTTTCTTCCTCTTCACTAAAAATAGAGGCTGTTAAGCCGATAATAGGCTGTATACCATTTTTCTTGCATGCTTTATAAAACGGAATAACTCCATACATGACATTTTCATCCGTAATGGCCAGCGATGAAAATCCAAGCTCTTTCGCCCGAATGACAAGCTCATCAATTTTACAAGCACTCTTTAATAAACTAAAAACGGTTTGACATTGTAAATGCACAAACTTCACTGTTGTACCCTCTCTTTACCTATTTGACTACTTTTATTATAGGTGATGAGGAAAGCGGAAATCAAAACATACTTCTCATACTTTGTCCATATATATGAAGAAGAAAGGGGAATGACGATGGATGTAAGAGAACATACTTTTTTCTCTCTGCTTATTATTAGTTACTTTATTGCCTTTGGAGTTATACTTGGTGGTTCATTAATTGGTGGATTTGGTGCATTTCTCATCGGAAAACCAGCTCTAACTTATATTAATCAATTTGCCCAAAATTTAAGAATTTGGGCACTCGTTGCAGCAATTGGCGGAACGTTCGATACCTTTTATAGCTTTGAAAGAAGCTTCTTTGGCGGAGATATGAAAGATATCGTAAAACAAATTCTCCTTATTTTTTTCGCAACTGGTGGTATGCAAACTGGTCTTATTATTATTAAATGGCTTACACAGGAACATGTATGAGAGTACCAAGTGCCAATACAGCAAAAAGGTGGTATTTAGTTTTAGCTGGTGCTGCTGTTGGAGGGGTTTTGAGCTGGTTTATTTTTTTGTACATATACGGTGTTTTTCAGCAAGAACAAGCCAGTAAAATAGCAGAACAAAAAGAAATTATAGAAAAGCAAGAAGCAAAACTCCACGTCCTTCTCGAAGATCAAGAGAAATTGAATACGGAAAATAAGCGGCTCTTAACAATTCAAGAAATCAAAATAAAAATTATAAATCGAGAAAAATATGACTTAGACAACCTTACACTCGAAAATATGACCACTTCTATCCATAACGATCTCCAACATCTTTTAACGAAAAACATTCAAAGCATCGCCAAAAATAAAGACCTACTCAAAAAGGTAATCGAAAATAAAACGTACAAACATTACGATCGTATATATCGCTTCAAAGTAGACACAGTCTCTTTTGATACCGTACTTGAAATTAGTATTGATATAGAGAAAGAAAAATAAACGAAAAGAAGGAGGGCTTCTACGCCTCTCCTTCTTTTCGTTTTAACATATAAGCTCTTATCTGCACAGCTCACGTAAATCAGCAAAAAGACGATCCGCTTCTTCCCAAGAAGATGCTTTTGCACCAGAAGCCATCGGATGTCCTCCACCGTTATATTGCATTGCTAATTTATTAATAACCGGTCCTTTTGAACGAAGACGAACACGAATAACATCGTCTTCCTCTAAAAATAGAACCCACGCCTTTAATCCATCAATATTACCAAGCGCTCCGACAACACCAGATGCTTCAGAAGGAAGTACATCAAACTTTTCTAATACCTCTTTCGTTAATTTAATGTACGCTGCTCCTTCTTCTACCATCGTAAAGTTTTGTAAAATATAACCGTTTAAACGAGCAATTTTTTCTTTCGTCTTATACATTTCATTGTATAAATCCGTGAATTTCACGTCCATATCAACAAGCTCACTTACGTAACGAAGTGTTTTCGCTGTTGTATTTGGGAATAAGAAGCGGCCTGTATCTCCAACAATACCCGCTAAAATAAGGCGAGCTGCTTCCTTTGGAATCGTTAATCCTTTATCTTTTCCATAAGAATAAAACTCATAAATAAGCTCACTTGTAGAGCTTGCTGTCGTATCCACCCACGTAATATCTCCGTACGGATCTTCATTTGGATGATGATCAATTTTAATTAACATCTTTCCTTTTGTATAACGCTGATCACAAACACGCTCTTGATTTGCTGTATCACAAACGATAACAAGTGCATCTTCATACACACTATCTTCAATATCATCCATTACTCGTAAAAACGATAAAGAAGGCTCGTTGTACCCAACCATATAAATATTTTTCTCTGGAAACGATTCTTGCAAAATTGTACCAAGTCCGCACTGAGAACCTAACGCATCTGGATCCGGACGCACATGACGATGAATAATAATTGTATCAAACTCTTTAATTGCTCCTAAAATTTGTTCATGCATATGTATAATCTCCTTTTCATTCAACTTCTTCACTTTATCCTCCATTATAGCGGAAAATATTTCATACATGCGAACAATTGCTTTATAATAAAAGTTAGAAAGTTTAGATATCTCTTCATTCTCTACTATTTTATACAAAGCGATGGGAGTGTGCATTATGCCAGTATTAGTCTTCTGTATTATCGTCTCATTTATGTTGTATCTCTTCTATAAAACAAAATTCTTTCGTACAAACCGTCCAATGGAGAAAGGTTGGCTCTCAGGGAAATCCGCTATGGCACTTGGCTTATTCGTCCTATTCTTTGGGATAAACCAATTTTTTTTAGAGCTTTCAACTGCCCGCATCATCGTTGGTGTTTTGTTTATTTTATTTGGCACTGCGAGTACATTTAATGGATTCCGCCAATATAAACACTTTCTACCATTAGCAGTAAAAGAAGCTGAATCTTATAAAACAACGTAAAAAAGCATCAATATTGTGATGCTTTTTTACGTCCCTTAATCTTCAAAATCATACTTGCAACAAACGCAGAAGGTATATTAAATAGATTGCCTTGTACGTGAAAATGTAATTGTTCTTCTTCAAAGGACATCTGTTTGTATAGTTCTTGCTGAGATAATCCTGTTCGTTTCTTTTTTTCATTTAATCCTTGTAAATATAAGTATTGAATTGGTATCATCACAAGAAAGTAAAAGAGTGCGATACCACCAAAAAAGAGTAATTCTGATGACATATTGCATCCCCCTTCCGACATCCATTATCTTACAATCTAATTATAACATAGTATATAATCTAAATGAATTAATATTCTGTTTTTTCTTATTATATAATTGTCTCTCCATATAACCCCTCTCCTACATACCAAATAAGCATAATTTTTCTACTCCTACTCAGTCTTATACATATTCTACTAAAACTCGCTTACATCTTTAGCGATGGTCAACACCTATAAAACAAAAAAGATGGAACAAATCAAAGCGATTTGTTCCATCTTTTTATTTATCGATCAATTGCACCATAAGCAATGCTTTTCCAACAACATTACCTTCATGATGCACTTCTACATCAACCTTACCAAATTTACGCCCAATTTCTAATACTTTCGGATGAACTGATACAACATTATCAATTTGAACTGGCTTTACGAAATAAATGGTTAAGTTCTCAACAATTAAGTCACTCTTCTTCTGCGCACGAATGACGCGATTCGTTGCTTCTGTCACAATCGTTGCGAATACGCCGTAAGATAACGTCCCGATTGAATTGGTCATTTGTGGTGTCACTGAAAATTGGTATAGATGCTCATTTTTCGCTTCTTTCGGAGTCATAAATTGATTCGTTACAATATCATCAATTGTTTCACCAACTTGCGGTTGACGCTGAATCATTTGCAGCGCCTGAAGTACATCTTGGCGGCTAATAATTCCTTGTAATTTATTTCCTTCGTCAACAACAGGAAGTAACTCAATACCTTCCCACACCATCATACGTGCCGCAGCTGCGACAGACATTTTTCCATTTACCGTAATTGGATGCTTTGTCATTACTTTATCAATTGGTGTTTCTTTCACAACACCAATCATATCTTTGGAAGTTACGATACCTAACACCTTTTTATTTTCATCAACAATTGGATAACGTCCATGCATCGTCTCTTCATTATAGGCATGCCATTGCTGTACTGTATCACTTGGCTTTAAATATAACGTTTCTTCAATTGGTGTTAAAATATCTTCAACGAGTACAATTTCTTTCTTAATAAGCTGATCATAAATAGCACGGTTAATTAACGTTGCGACCGTAAATGTATCATAGCTACTCGAAATTATCGGTAGCTTTAACTCGTCTGCTAATTTCTTCACATGATCTTCCGTATCAAATCCACCCGTAATTAACACCGCAGCTCCAGCTTCTAATGCTAATTGATGTGCGTTCGTACGGTTACCGATAATAAGTAAGTTCCCTGCTTCTGTATAGCGCATCATCGCTTCTAATTTCATAGCCCCGATTACGAATTTATTTAATGTTTTATGTAGTCCGTCTCTGCCTCCAAGCACTTGACCATCGACAATGTTAACGACTTCTGCATATGTCAGTTTTTCAATATTCTCTTTCTTCTTTTGTTCAATTCGAATTGTTCCGACACGTTCAATTGTACTAACATATCCTTTATTTTCTGCATCTTTAATTGCTCTGTAAGCTGTCCCTTCACTTACACCTAAATCTTTCGCAATTTGCCTCACAGAAATTTTATGCCCTACTGGCAGGCTATTAATATGTTCTAAAATTTGATTATGTTTGGTAGCCAAATGGTTTCACCATACTTTCTTTTCCCTAAATTCTTCATGTGTTGTATTTTCAGTATACTATATTTTCAAAACTGTTACACTCTCTCTTTGTATATCTGTACTATTTTCTTTATAACAAAATGCTCCTTACATTACACCAATCATTCCATTACAACAATGTAATGGTATTGTCATCTCGTTCGATAGTTTGTCCACACGCCTCCATATACAATTAAGACAAGAAATGAAACAAAGGAGCGAATAAATGATGAAAAAATTTTTAGAGGTTGTAGGTGCTGTATTTTTAGCTTTCGTAGATGGAAAAAAGGTTGCAATTGAATTGAATGAAACACCCGAACAACCACTCCCAAAAAGAAAAAAATCACCAAAACAAGCGCAAACTTTAAAAGCTGTGCTACACACGTAAAAAACCCTTCACTTGTTTGTTCAAATGAAGGGTTTCTTTTTTATAGTGTAATACTTTCTCCAGCTTCTAATACTTTCCCTGTACAATTTTGTAGTTTTTCTACAAATTGATAAGGGTCTTGTTCAATAACTGGGAACGTATTGTAATGCATCGGTACAACTGTTTTCGCACCCACCCATTTTGCAGCTAAAACAGCATCTTCTGGCCCCATTGTAAAATTATCACCAATTGGTAAAAATGCTAAATCAACGTTATTAAGTTCTCCAATTAACTTCATATCAGAGAATAAAGCAGTATCTCCTGCATGATATACAGTTTTCTCCTCTGCCGTAAACAAAATACCAGCTGGCATACCTGTATATGTAATTGTTTTATTTTCTTCATCAATATAACTAGAACCGTGGAATGCTTGCGTAAATTTCACTTTACCGAAGTTAAATTCGTGTGAACCTCCAATATGCATTGGATGTGTATTTACACCTTGCCATCCTAAAAATGTCGCTAGTTCAAACGGCGCCACAACAACCGCATTATTTTTTTTTGCTAGCGCTACTGTATCGCCGACATGATCACCGTGTCCGTGCGATAAAATAATCGCATCAACTTTTACATCTTCTGCTTTTAAATCTGTTTTCGGATTCCCCGTTAAAAATGGGTCAATTAAAATAACCTTTCCATTCGTTTCAATCTTTACAACTGAATGCCCGTGATAAGATACTTTCATCATTCCATTCCTCCCCTATTCACATTCACACTTTTTATTCTACATGATTTCTTAATTCCCTGTCTTTTCTAACATCTATTTACTTGTCATAACGCTTTCATCCGATGTAAAGTTATATTTGTAATTAAATATCTCGGGGGTGCCTATCGATGAATGCTAGATTAGAAAATTTAATGCAATGGCTAAAAGAAAAAAACGTAGAAGCTGCGTTCTTAACTTCTACACCAAACGTCTTCTACATGACAAACTTCCACTGCGAACCACATGAAAGACTACTTGGTATGTTTGTATTCCAAGAAAAAGAGCCTATTTTAATTTGTCCTAAAATGGAAGAAGGCCAAGCGCGTAACGCTGGCTGGGCACATGAAATTATCGGATTTACTGATACTGACAAACCATGGGATATGATTGCAAAAGCAATTAAAGATCGTGGTATTGATGCAAATGCAGTTGCAATTGAAAAAGAACATTTAAACGTAGAGCGCTACGAAGAGTTAACAAAATTATTCCCGAAAGCGGCTTTCAAATCAGCTGAAGAGAAAGTTCGCGAGCTTCGCCTAATTAAAGATGAAAAAGAGCTTTCTATTTTACGTGAAGCAGCTAAAATGGCAGACTATGCTGTTGAAGTTGGTGTAAATGCAATTAAAGAAAATCGCAGCGAGCTAGAAGTATTAGCAATTATTGAGCATGAATTAAAAACAAAAGGCATCCATAAAATGTCATTCGATACGATGGTATTAGCGGGTGCAAACTCTGCTCTTCCACACGGTATTCCAGGTGCAAACAAAATGAAACGCGGCGATTTCGTACTATTTGATTTAGGTGTAATCATTGACGGTTACTGCTCTGATATTACACGTACAGTAGCATTTGGTGATATTTCTGAAGAACAAACTCGCATTTACAACACTGTTCTTACTGGACAACTACAAGCTGTTGAAGCGTGTAAACCAGGCGTTACATTTGGTGCCATCGACAACGCGGCCCGTTCTGTTATCGCAGATGCAGGTTACGGAGACTTCTTCCCACACCGCCTTGGTCACGGACTTGGAATTAGCGTACACGAATATCCAGATGTAAAAGAAGGCAACGAGTCTCTATTAAAAGAAGGTATGGTCTTCACAATCGAACCAGGTATTTACGTACCAAACGTAGGTGGCGTTCGTATTGAAGATGACATTTACATCACAAAAGACGGATCAGAAATTTTAACGAAGTTCCCGAAAGAATTACAATTTGTGAAATAATAAAAAAAGGTAGCGTGATCGCTACCTTTTTTTATTTCTCCAACATTTCAAATTTCTCTACAATCATTTTTGCTGGGTAACTTTCAAGTATTTGAGAAGACCATACTTTTATCTTATCCCCTGTTTTTAATTGATTAGATGCATCTTTATCCTTAAAATTCAAGACTGTATCTGATGGATGTTCTTTATTTATTTGTTGTTCTATATAATTTTGCAACTCTACTTTTGTTTCAAACGTTTTATCACCGACAAAAAATACCGTGTCATTTCTTAATATGGCATAGCCTTCTTTAGGTTCTTCTTTTACTCCTACTTGCTCTACTGTTTTCGTAGTACACGCTGATAATATTATTAGAAATAAAATACTAATGAAGAAGAACGTGGCTTTCCTCATAACGATCCCCCCATATCGAGTCATTCAAAAGAACTTATTTCTTGTCTATTTCTTCCTCCCATTATACTATTAATATACAGAATTTTCTAAAATAGGAGGGTTATATGTTACAACAACAGTTAGAAGAAATTCGTAATAATAATTACATAATCAACAGCTCACTTCATATTGATTCTTTAAGTTCAAGTATGCTTCAACATATCGGTGTTACCGATAGCTATTTAAGAGACAAACTCATTTACTCTACTTTTTATCATCTAATCAAGAAGGACTATATTTCACACACCCACTTACAGAAACTATTCTCAGAAAGCATCAGTGAAAAATATTTATTTTATAAAGTTCACTTAGATGACGATGACGCTGTATTTACCCGAGCATTTACGACATTATTAATTGCGCTCATTATTGATGCTGATACAAAACATCATTTCTTATCACAGTCTGATATTTTAAATGTAAAAGATAAATTAATTCTATATATGAACAAAGAACATGACTTACGAGGATATGTTCAAGACCGTGGCTGGGCACATAGTATCGCTCATGTTTCAGATACATTTGAAGCGCTTGTTAATAATCCTAAACTGGGAACTTCACATTATGGAGAAATACTAACAACTTTATTAAATAAAGTTTGTGTCCATTCCATCTATTACAAGTATGAAGAAGATGAACGTATCATTTATCCGATTGTCGCAATGCTGCAAAATGGTCTAGAGGAAGAAGTACTCATATTAGCCCTTCGTGATCTAGTAGCTCAATTGCAAGTTCAAAAACCGACACTTCATATTGACTCGTACGAATTTCTATTCGGAAATATAAAATCTTTCTTACGTAGCTTATTTTTCAGATTACGTACTATGTCTATATGTAAAGAAACTGAATGCGAAATTGAAAAATTACTACAGGGGCTTCGCCAATATTATTAAAAAAGAAGGCTCTTAAAAAGTGCCTTCTTCTATCTCACTAATATTTATTTGAAATTTCACGATCCAAACTGAGAAGAGGTGGACAAGAAACGCAATCACCATACATGCTCCACTTAAAAAAGTTAATATAGGATGCGAATACACGTGCCCTAAACCATAGGATATCCCCACGAAAAACATTGTTATGTAAATATAAATTGCTCCATGTATTTGCCTCATATAAACCTCCTTTTCCCATATTATAACACAAGTTTTCTGATTATTCACATTAATTAGTTGTAATCAATATTTCTCAACTGTTACACCTCTAACAGCCGCTTTAATATATGATGCTCCTTGTAAACTTTGTAAATCCTCCGTTTTTCCGGTTACGACTACACCGTATATTGGTAAGTCTTTTGGTTTGATGTTTTTTATTTCTTTATAAGTATTGTTCAAAATAATCACTTGGTATACCTTCACTTTTTTTTGCTAAAGACTTCATTTGGTACAGAAACTCTTTTGAGTTTATTGTTAAATCGTTTTCCACACCTTCTTTTACTTTTGCATAACTCCCTTCAAATCCAAAAACATTTATAGCCATTTCAACATTTAATTTTGCGCCACTTTTAGGATTTTTTAACTCTACATAAGCAATAAAGCTTTATACAACGTATCTTTCACAATATCTTCTGCTTCTTTTCTAAAAAAATTTTCATAATAAAAAGCACATCTGTTTTAATGTGCTTCTCACATATATTTTAATTTTTCAACATACAAATCAATTTTTTGAAACAAAAACTTCCACTCTTTTAAAAGGTATATTCTCATAATATCGTTATGATTTAGTTGTCATAATAATTGAACGTGGATAAAATCCCAACTTTTGATAAAACGATACAGCTTCATTTCCGTACACTACCGTTAATTCAATTTCATCTATTTGTTGTTCTTTAAACCATTCCACTGCACTATTCATTAATTTCAAACCGAGTCCGTTTCTTCGATATTTTTCATCAACAAATAGAACCTCAATCTTCCCGCTTATTTTTTTACTATATGCTATACAAAATCCTAATATATTATCTGTTTCTGACTCAATCAATAGTTCAATTCTATATTCTCCGTGCTTTGAATTTTTTTTATAATCTTCAATACGTTCCTCAAATGTCATTCTTGGATAATCACCAGAAAAATAATTTGATTTACTGTTATGATATTCATGCAATTTATCTAATGAGTCTCTGATTATCTCTATTTCATCGAGAGTGATATATTTATTACTAATTCTCATCTTACAGCATCTCCAATAATATATATTTCACCAAAAAAAGAGGATGGTTTATCTTTACAAAATACTACTCTATTATTTCATTACTTCTTTCACAACATCTTGAATCATAACGACTTCCGTCTTCATATCGACAGCCGGCTCATCCTCATCAATACATTCATACCAAAACGCTAAATGTTTTTTATCAACTTCATGATGAGAATTTTCGACAAGAGTACCACCTTCTCCTTGCACAGAATACCAATATAAGTACTCTTCTCCATCTCTTATTTCCCGGAAAATTGTCTCGACATACATTTTTTCGTCGTTTAATGTCAAAAGTACATCTTTCATATTGTCATTAAGAAGCTGCATCCATTCATCTACACGATGACTTTTACCTTCCTTCACCTTAAATCTCGTTAGTTCCACATTCATTTTTATTCCCCCATTTTCTTACGCACAAATAGATCATATTCTACTGGATTATGAAAACTTATTTTACTAGCTAACTTTTGCGAAGGAATATTATCCACATTACAATCCCAGCACGGTATAATATGATTTTGTATACAATGTTCAATGAAACTTGTTGCGACAACTTTAGCTAATCCTTTCCCTTGATATGCCTCATGCGTAGCAATATCAATTTCAGCAAAACCATTCCCGCTAAATATTGAGACGCATTCAGCTATGATTATCCCATCTTGTTCTATACAAAAACCAAAGCCACTATTTAAAAACGCTTCTTTTGATCCCCAATATTCTTTGTAATATTCCTCTGTAAATTCATTACTTCTTTCTATATTGCTTTTATCAATACGCTTAACTTCATATGTATTTTTGTTAAAATCTTTTTTTCTTTCTTCAAGAACTTCTCTTTGAAATTGAAATGTCATTCTTGGAATTTTCCGGAGTACATTACTAAAACGCTCTTCAATAATCATTTCCCACTCTTTACTTGAAGTAAACAGTGTAAATCGTTTCTCTGTTTTTTCAATAGCTGTTTCAATACATGAAACTAAATCCTCGTTAAAACTTCGGTCATAAGTGTCGCCAAACAAATAATAAATGCCGTTAGCTGTAACGATTAGTCCTGCTGTTAATTTCTCATTTGTAAAAATTTCACCATCTATGATTTGATCACAAACTGCATACGCAAAAGTTGTTGTTCGTTGATTCCCTTCTAAAAGCGGAATTACTTTATCGTATTCTTCAATCTCTAACCTTCTCATACGACCTCCACAATTACTGTATCCGCCTCTACATTTTCAAAACAAAGATTTACCGTTCTCTTCAACGCTCTCGTTCTATGAATTGTACCTGCTGGAATTAAAATAGAATCATTCGGCTTTAAAACTGCTGTCTCTCTATCTTGAAAATCGATCAGTAATTCTCCCTCTAATACAATGAATAATTCATCCGAATTAGAATGATAGTGCCAATCATATTCACCAGTAAATACAGCAATTCGTAAACAATGACTATTTACATTTGAAACGACGAAGTTCTTATGTTGGTCTTTAATATCTTTTGTTAACTCTAATAGATTTACTGTTTCCATAGTTCTCCCCACCCAATCCCCTCTATCGACTTTCACTTTCCGTTTAATTCCAAATTATCACAAAAATATACATTGCAACAAGCAATATCTCTCGTAAAGTTTTATTTACTTTTTGTAAAGCTTCATTTACATTTTACCTAAAAATGGATATAATAAATGTAACAAATTTACAAAAAGGAGACTTTGTATATTTGATACAAAATAAAGTAAAACAATTCCGCGTCGTTAGAGACATCACTCAAGAGCAATTAGCTTCCGCTGTTAATATCACTCGTCAATCCCTCATCGCCATCGAGAAAAATAAATACAACCCAAGTTTAGAATTAGCATTGAAATTATGTGAGTTTTTCGGCTGTAAAGTGGAGGATTTATTTCAGTTAGATAAGACTGGGGAGGAAAAAAATGAAAAGTAATTTTATCCAAGGGTTTGCTTCGCATCTTACTATTTTAGTGTTAGGATCGGCCTTTCTTTATTTCAATAGTAGTGATGAAGAAAATGTTCGTTCTGCTCTTCTATTCGCTGGCACGTACATACTCTTATCTTTACTACTATTACTAGTTAAACGCATATTTTTTACGAAAAAAAAGAAAACAGAGGAACAGTATCCATTACCTGAGACAGATGAAAGAATTGAAAAGATGGGCTTAAAATTTATGGCCCAAGTTTTCGGCCTCTCTCACTTAATTGGTTCTGCTATACTATTTATTTTATATATCACCAACGAAAATTCGACGATACGAGTAGAGTATGCCCTGTATTACTTGTTTGGAATTCTTTTCTTCACAATGATGTTCGGCTTGAAAGTTGTGAAGAAGTTAGATAATTAGTTTAAACAAAAAGACCCTTCCTACAAAGGAAAGGTCTTTACTTTATTTCTATTATGATAAAGCAGGAGCTTTTTCAAGAAGCTCTTTCGCATCAGCATATTGTAAGCCGTGCGCTTCTGCAACTGCTTCGAATGTTACATATCCATCTAATGTGTTAATACCTTTTAATAATGCAGAGTTGCCTAAGCAAGCATCTTTGTAGCCTTTGTTAGCAATTTGTACTGCATATGGTACTGTTACGTTTGTTAACGCAAGAGTTGATGTACGTGGAACCGCACCTGGCATGTTTGCAACTGCATAGTGAACAACACCATGTTTTTCATAAGTTGGGTTGTCGTGAGTTGTAATACGGTCAGTTGTTTCGAAAATACCACCTTGGTCAATCGCGATATCTACAACGACAGAACCTGGTTCCATTGATTTAATCATTTCTTCTGTTACAAGTTTTGGTGCTTTTGCACCTGGGATTAATACTGCACCGATTACAAGATCAGATTCTCTAACAGCTTCTGCAATGTTGTATGGGTTAGACATTAACGTTTTTACTTGATTACCAAAAATATCATCTAATTGACGAAGACGTTCTGCACTCAAGTCAATGATTGTTACATCTGCACCTAAACCAACTGCAATTTTTGCTGCGTTTGTACCAGCTTGACCACCGCCGACAATTGTTACTTTACCGCGTTTAACCCCTGGAACACCTGCAAGTAAAATACCTTTACCGCCTTTGTTTTTCTCAAGGAATTGTGCACCGATTTGCGCAGCCATACGGCCTGCAACTTCACTCATTGGTGCAAGTAATGGTAAAGAACGATTCTCTAATTGTACTGTTTCGTATGCAATTGATACAACTTTGTTATCAATTAATGCTTTTGTTAATTCTGGCTCTGGAGCTAAATGTAAGTATGTGAATAAAATTAAACCTTCGCGGAAATAACCGTATTCACTTTCAACTGGCTCTTTTACCTTCATAACCATATCTTGATTCCATGCTTCTTCAGCAGTTTCAACAAGTTTCGCACCAGCTTGTACGTATTCTTCATCTGTAAAGCCTGATCCTACACCTGCTCCTTTTTGAACAAAAATTTCATGACCATTTTGTACTAAATGTACAGCTCCCGCTGGCGTCATTGCCACACGGTTTTCATTGTTTTTAATTTCTGTTGGAATACCGATACGCATTATTAGTTCCCCCTTGAGTTATGAAATGACCCCTGAATCATTTTTTAAAGCGCTTTCTACGCTCTTATATTTTAACATAATATCTCAATATTTGACAAAAAATAATACAAGTTTTCCGATAGAATTTCTTCCACATAAAAGGACAGTATGATTCTTATATATGAAAATCACCTGTCCAATTACTACAACTACTCATTATTTAAGATGTTTATGGATAACATCAACCGCACCTGTTACTTCAATAATTGTACCGGTAATCATATCCGAATCTTCCTCACATAAAAACGAAATAGTTCTTGCGATATCTTCACCTGTTCCGGATCTACCAATTGGTGTGTTACTATCTTTTAGCTTTCGTGCTTCTTGAATCGTCGCTTCTTTCATTTCACCAATTATATCACCAGGACAAACCATGTTCGCAGTAATACCATATTCCGCTTCTTCGTAAGCTACTGTTTTCGTTAATGAAACAAGCCCTACTTTCGCAGCTGCAAAGGCTGAACGATAAATCCATCCAGGTGCGCTATCTGCTCCTTGAAAACCGTAGTTAATAATACGACCAAAGTTCTGTTTTCTCATAATCGGCACGACAAGTTTTAATAAATGAAACACCGCTGTTAAATTACCTTGGATCATTTCATTCCATTCGTCTTCTTCGTAATCGACTAATTTTTTCCGTTCAAATACATACGGACCAGCATTATTAATCAAAAAGTCAATTTTGCCAAAACGGCTCATCGCTTCTTCTACTATTTTATGTAAATCTTCCTTTTTCGTGACATCAGCTTGCACGAACTGTAGACGTTCTTCCATATTTTTATAAGTTTCTTTCATTATTTCCATAGCACATATATCACTATGATACGTTACTGTTACTGAATATCCTTTAGCCAATAACTTTTCTGTTACTTGCTTTCCTAAACCTTTCGTACCGGCTGTAATGAGCGCGTGTCTCACAAAACTGCCTCCTTTTAAATTGCTATACTTCATATGTAACAAGTTCTCGCTCCAATTACAACTAAAATGAACTAAAACAGAGTTTTCAAAATTCTGTAACGTTTTAGCAAGCACATTACCATAATTTGTTTTATAATTAAGTTGTAAACGGTTATGAAAATGAATTGGGAGGAATCTACTATGAATAATACATATACAAATATTTTAATTGCAGTGGACGGTTCCAAAGAAGCAGAAAAAGCCTTTAAGAAAGCAATTCAAGTCGCAAAACGAAACAATGCAACATTAACAATTGCTCATATCGTTGATGTGAAAGCATATTCCGCAGTAGAGGCTTATAGCCGCGCTATCGCTGAGCGTGCAAACCTCTTTGCAGAAGACTTATTAGAAGACTACAAAAAGACTGCGGTTGAAGCTGGTCTTGAAAAAGTGGAAACTGTATTAGAATTTGGTAATCCAAAATCTAAAATCTCAAAAGAAATTGCCCCAACACATAAAGTGGATTTAATTATGTGCGGTGCAACTGGTTTAAATGCTGTAGAACGTTTCCTAATTGGTAGCGTCTCTGAACATATTATTCGCTATGCGAAATGCGATGTCCTTGTTGTTCGTGGGGATGAAGAACAAGGTGAGCTTTAATTTATAAATAAAACACCAAGTCCACATGGGCTTGGTGTTTTTCATTTTACATATTTTACCATAAATACAAGACAAGCTACAATGAACGTTTTCTCTTTTTCCGTTCTATTTCTTTTTTTATCTTTTACCTCTTGTACTTTCTTTTTTCTCGAAAGCCATAAAGAAATACAGCAATCTACTACAAATAGAGTACAGATACACATCGCAACGTGTAATACAATTAGCGTGTATAAAATTAACCCTATAAAATAAATACGTCTTATTCTCCATTCCCTTCTTATTTCCTAACATTACGTTAACATACATTTTTTAGAAATAGACGGACAAAATATATGTGTTTAGAAAAGGAGGATGCTACATGGATGATTCTGAACGTATTATTTTAGATGTGAATGGAAAAGAAATCGAAATGTTAGATACGATTCGTACACATTTTAAAGAAAAACATGGCGTAGAATTAAGTAATGGTGCACTACTTCGAGATTTGATGGATATTGAGTATATTCGAATTACGGAAGATCGACATAAGTATGATTAATCGATGGATAATTAAGCCTAGAACACATTGTTCTAGGCTTAATTAAATTCATACGTAAAATGTTATAATTAGGAAAAACATGTATGGAGGCTGCTCTACTATGAAATCTGAAAATATCTCAAAACACTTTCACACATTACATGTACAAAGAAACCAATTCCTTCCTAAACTTCATTCACTTTCACAAGAACAACTATGGTATAAGAAAGAAGACGCAAAATGGTCTATTGGTGAGCACTTTTATCACTTATATTTAATTGCAAGGATGCTAAAAGTAGCGATTAAATTCTCTTTCGCTCTTATCCCCTATGCCAAACTAAGAAGAAATACCCCATTTGCAACTGAAATACATGACATTTATGCCGAATATAAAGAAAAGCATGGAAAAGGAATGAAAGCCCCTTGGATTTTAATCCCTTCAAAAAAAGTCTATTACGCTATGAATGTAAACGAATTAGAAGAATTACTTTCACACGAAACAGATGAAATACAAAAACTAGTTCAAAATATAGAAGAAAATATTGCAGGGCATATCGTATTTTTAGATCCAATTGCTCACTATCCTAACCTTATTCAATCTATTCAACTATTAGCGATTCATGAGAAGCATCATTTTATCATTATGAAAAATAACTATGAAACGCTCGACACCCCTCTAAAAATATAAAAGACTGCTAATAGTACTTATCAGCAGTCTCTCATATCTATTTAAGCTCTTGATATAACCTCTTTAGTTAAACTCTTCGCCTTCTCCAAAGCTTTTTCAATTTGTTCAAAGCCTGTTCCACCAGCACTGTTACGGCGCTTTACAGCCGCATATGGTGAAAGAACTTCATATAAATCTTCCTCAAATAACGGACTCATTTCTTTATATGTTTCAAGTGGTACATCTAATAAATAGATTCCTTTTTGTGTGCAATGTAGAACTAACTTCCCAACAATTTCATGAGCTTGACGGAATGGTAGTCCCTTGCTTGCTAAATAGTCAGCAATTTCTGTTGCGTTAGAGAAATCTTGCGTCACAGCTTGCCCCATTTTTTCTTTGTTTACAGTCATCGTTTCCAGCATGCCTGCCATAATATGAAGGCATCCTTCTACTGTTTTCACTGTATCAAACATTCCTTCTTTATCTTCTTGTAAGTCTTTATTGTAAGCAAGCGGCAATCCTTTCATTACAGTAAGCAAACTAAATAAATTGCCATATACTCTGCCTGTTTTACCGCGAATGAGCTCAGCCATATCGGGATTTTTCTTTTGCGGCATAATGCTGCTACCTGTCGCGTATTGGTCGCTCATTTCAATAAATTGAAACTCTTGACTACTCCATAAAATAAGCTCTTCACAAAAACGTGATAAGTGCATCATGAGCATAGATGAGTTACTTAAAAACTCTAATATGAAATCACGATCGCTTACCGCATCTAAACTATTTTCATAGATTCCATTAAATCCAAGGAGCCCCGCACTATATTCTCGGTCAATCGGAAATGTTGTGCCAGCTAGTGCTCCTGCTCCTAGCGGCGAAATGTTAATACGCTTTAACGAATCTTCATAACGATTCACATCGCGCTCTAACATCCAAAAGTAAGCAAGAATATGGTGCGCAAATGAAATCGGCTGGGCACGCTGTAAGTGCGTATAGCCAGGCATAATTGTTTCAATGTTATTTTCCGCTTGATGAACAAGAACAGTTTGCAATTGTTTTGTAGCTTTTATAATATCTTCTACTTTTTCTTTTAAATATAAGTGCATATCTGTCGCCACTTGATCGTTACGACTTCGGCCTGTATGAAGCTTTCCTCCTACTTCGCCAATTTGTTCAATTAACATTTTTTCAATGTTTAGGTGAATATCTTCTGCTTCTACCGAGAATTGGAGTTTATTCTCTTTTGCTTCTTTTAATAAATACTGAAGCCCTATCTTGATTTTCTCCGCTTCCTCTTTCGTTACGATGCCTTGTTTTGCTAGCATTGTAACGTGTGCGATACTACCTTTTATATCTTGATTAACCAATTGCTTATCAAAGGAAATAGAAGCTCCAAATTCTTCTACCCACGCTTCCGCTTCTTCTGTAAAACGTCCGCCCCAAAGTTTGCTCACGCTTCCACCTTCTTTTGATTCACTTGGCTGTATACTTTTGTAGGTAAACCGAATAATGAAATGAAACCAACTGCTGCATCATGATTAAATTCATCATCGACAGTATACGTTGCTAATTTTTCATCGTATAAAGAGTATTCAGACTTACGCCCTTCTACAATTGCATGACCTTTAAATAATTTCACACGCACTGTACCTGTTACATGTTTTTGCGTTTCTTGTAAGAAAGCATTGAGTGCTTGTTTTAAAGGTGAGAACCATAAGCCGTTATAAATTAATTCTGTTAGTTTTTGCTCAATCATCGGTTTGAAATGAGCAACCTCTTTCACAAGTGTTAAATCTTCAAGTTCTTTATGCGCTGTTATTAATGTCATTGCTGCTGGGCATTCATATACTTCACGAGATTTAATACCAACAAGGCGATTTTCTACATGATCGATACGTCCCACACCATGTTTTCCAGCAAGTGCATTTAACGTTTTAATTAATTCAGAAAGCGAATATGCAGTGCCGTTTAAAGTCGTCGGTACTCCTGCTTCAAATCCGATTTCTACAAACTCTGGTTTATTTGGTGTATCTTCTAATGCCAATGTCATCTCGTATGCATCTTCTGGCGGCGCTGCCCATGGATCTTCTAAAATTCCACATTCGTTGCTGCGTCCCCATAAGTTTTGGTCGATTGAAAATGGGCTATCTAAATTAATCGGAATTGGTACATCGTTTTCTTTTGCATATGCAATTTCTTCTTCACGTGACCATTTCCATTCACGCACAGGCGCAATCACTTCTAAGTAAGGATTTAATGCTTGAATAGAAACCTCGAAGCGAACTTGGTCATTCCCTTTCCCTGTACATCCGTGTGCAACTGCAGTTGCACCTTCTTGTTCTGCGATTTCTACTAATTTCTTCGCAATAAGTGGACGAGATAATGCAGAAACGAGAGGATATTTCCCTTCGTATAACGTATGGGCCTGTAATGCCATCAATGCATATTCATTCGCGAATTCTTCTTGAACATCAATCATATACGATTTAATTGCTCCTACTGAAAGTGCTTTTTCTTTTACAAATGCTAAGTCTTTACCTTCTCCTAAATCTAAACAAAGCGCGATAATATCATAATTCTTCTCTTGTAACCATTTAATTGCAACGGAAGTATCAAGACCTCCGGAATATGCTAACACAACTTTTTTCTTCTCCATTTTGCATCCCCCTAAAGAATAAATATTCATTTTCTTTTATAATAATTCAAACTTTAACACCTTTTACAAAATGTATCAAGGGGCATTTTCAAATTTTTTCAAACAATTTCGTCGAACTTCTTTCTGTTTTTATGTACAATATAAGCAGGAAAATGGGGGTGAACTTATGGAAAAGTATTTCTTATACGATGAACATCTAGGAATTGAAATTCCACATTTACAAGAAGACTGGGAAGACATCCCCGAAAAAATGCAACATGCTATTTTACTAAAATGGGAACAAGTTCGCGGGAAAATTCCTGATCGCATAAAAGAACTCGAACACTATATTAATGCAAAACAACATCATTTAAATAACGAGGAAGACTTCGAAATTTCTTGCAAACTTAATTCAGAAATTGCCGATCTCGCTTCCATCATTAATGATCTTTGGCTTTGGTATCGACTTACTCAAAATGTATCTGAGGGAAAAGCACACCAATGAAAAAAGCATGCCCCTCAATTACTTTGGGTCATGCTTTTTTGTCGTAACACGATTTACAATATATTTCTTGCGCTGTTTTTGCTAAACATACATCAAACGGGCCAACTAATATACTTCTTTCTTTCGGCAACTTCATAAAGGCAACAAGCTCTTCTTCGTATTCAATTTTTTTCTGACATGAAACACATTGTAATTCTTTTCTTTTAAACATGTCTTTTAGCATATCTCCACTCTCCCTTTCATCTATCTATATCAATATAATCTCATAACAATTAAAATTTGCAAAAAAATGACACATCCCAAAGTGAATTATTCATATACTGTGTACAAAAGGAGGCCTCAAACTTATGCGAGCTTTCATTATTATCGCTTTAACTTTTTTAAGTGTGATCAGCTGGGATGCATTTTTTAAAGATAAAAGTGATAAGAACAATACAGCTGAATAAAAACCCATCTTTTCTTACTTATTGGACAAACTTTATAAACTGTCCAATCTTACGGAATAGCTTAGACTTTTCTACAAAAATATTTAAACATAACAATTTTTGTAGATTCCCTCCGTTTATTGTCGGTTTCCATCCGCATACATTTTTTGAAAGTATGATATAATAATATAAATCTTGAAGGAAGGGATTTTGATATCATGATCGCTCGAAGGAGCATGTGGCATCGTATTGACGAATCATACACGTAGCGTATTTTTCAGCTCAGATACTTTAGTCTAGCGAAAAAAATACGAGAGTGGGGAAATTATGATTGCCCGAAGGATAATTTGGCAAAAAAAAGACTCTTCTTACACATAGCGTTTTGTTTAGGACTTAATTGTTACTAGCTAAACAAAACAAAGAAGAGCAGGATTGCTAAATGACGAATCCTACTCCACGTTTTGTTTAGTCGTTTTAAGACTTAAACTAAAACGAAGGTAGGGAGAATTGATGGACGAGAGGATTATTCGTTATTTCTTCAGCGACATATAGCGTAGTTAGTTTTTTCGTAAACTAACTGAAAGCTACATGTGAGCTCGTAGTTAGTTTACAACACAAAAAGGACTACTAACTACGGAAAGAAGGAATAACGATGAGGAACATCCAAAGTCGACAAATTATTAAAGAAGTTTTTATGGTTTTAATCGGTTCATTTATTTTAGCAGCAGCGCTATATCACATTCATTTCCAAAACCACTTAACAGAAGGTGGCTTTGTAGGTATTGCACTATTCATCCAAAATTTTTATGATATTTCACCATCTATTTCAACTGTAATAATGGATATCCCAATTATTTTACTATGCGCTTCATTTTTAGGTAAAAAAATGGTTGGCTATTCATTCTTAGGTTCAATTTCATTCGGAGTATTTTATTCCCTTATGGAAAATTATTCTCCTTTTACGGTAGACTTATCAAATAATTTATTTATAGCTGCAATAATTGGCGGTGCTTTAGCTGGTATTGGACTCGGTTTTATATTGCGATTTGGCGGTGCAACCGGTGGAGACGACATTTTAACAATTGTATTAAGTAAACGAACTCGTTTTACAATTGGGCAAATTTTCTTCGTCTTTGACGCGATTGTTCTTGCGCTTTCATTATATTATTTAAATTGGACAGAAATCGCTTTTACTATTCTTTCGATTGCCGTACAGGCAAAAACATTGGATTTAATTTACTATCCAAAAGCAGAAAAGAAAGCAGCAAAGCAACCAGTATCTATTCCAATGTCCAAAAAACATGCGACAAACTAAAAAGCGAAAGGCTTCGGCCTCTCGCTTTTTTTCATGCTCTCTTTTCTTTTTCTAATATGTAGCGTACTTGATAAAACTTATTTGCAAATTCAGTAACATTCCTCGTTAAGCGATAGTTCACTGTAGAGCCAATTGCCATCCCGAGTACAGGAATACCTTGGAATAATTTACGACGAAGAGCATAAATCGAAAATGTCTTCAAAATTTGTTTTAACACAACCTCAGTAGAAGCTGGCTTTAACACTTCTTCGTCTCCTTCATAAAAGAATGAATCTTCTTGCTCGAGTTCTCTCAGTAAATTGTACCATGCATATTGCTGAAGTCTTGCTGGTAATAATGCTGCATGGAATACTTTCAACGCGAGCATCATTTCATACGGCTTGTTCGCATCATGCCCAAATGATGTCGCAATAAGTTGTACAGCCTTCACATTTAATGCAATCATAACCGGAAAATCAGCCGTTAATAATAATAGACCGCCAGCACCTGTTGCCCCGCCTTGTACGAATGAATATAGACGATGACGTGCTGTTTGCTGCTCTGCTATGTATGTTAATTGATCAATAGATAACGCCTTCAAATCTTCAAGTTGCTCAATTGATTCATCAAATAATCTCGATGTTCCTAAAATACGCTTACGTGCATCTAACTGTGATTGCGAACTTTGAATGAGTGCATGCAAATGAAAGAGCCATCCATCTGCTTTCGCAAAGAAATCTTTTCGTTTTTTCTCAGGCAGTTTCGTAATTGTAGTATGCAACCACTTATCAAACATTTTTTGAAAATCAGTCGCTTCTTGCTCTACTAATTGCCCTTCCCACTCTTTTATATTTTCTAAAATGGCTTGTTCTCGCTTCGATCGCATCGCAACAACCACCTCGTTCGATTTTTTTCTATTGTAACATATTTCCGCTTATTCTTTACAATTAGCTCAACCAATTGAATAAAAAGGTGATTTTCTCCATATTTCAAATTATAATTATCCACATATTAATAAATAAGGGGCGATCACATACATGTATCCACGTGCAAAGGCCTTCGGTATTGTAATACGAGATAATTTCCTTCTCGTACAAGAGTATAGCACGGCCGCTGAAACCTATTACCGACCTCTTGGTGGATCAATTGAACTCGGAGAAAAATCGGCTGAAACAGTCATTCGGGAGTTTAAAGAGGAACTTCATACAGAAGTGGAAATTATCGATTATTTAGGTTGCTTGGAAAACATTTTTCATGCAGATGATGAAATTACTCATGAGATTATTCAACTATATACAATCCACCTTTTAAATACATCACTATATACAACAGAAATACTCCCCATATATGATGAACAGACATCTTCCTATGCAAAATGGATCCCCATCACTGCATTCATTCAGAAGGAAAAAGTGCTATATCCGGATGGAATCATAAAATATATCCAAAAGAAAAAAGACGAAATCCTTTAGGATCTCGTCTTTTTCATGCATATATTAACCAATATTTCCAAGACGTAATACGTCACGAGCAATCATAACTTCTTCGTCAGTTGGAATTACGATAATTTTTACTGGAGAGTGTGGGAAGCTGATGAATGCTTCTTCACCAAAGATGTTATTGCGTTTTGCATCGAAGTATACGCCCATGTACTCAAGGCCTTCTAATACGCGCTCACGAATAACTGCACTGTTCTCACCAATACCAGCTGTGAAGATGATTGCGTCTACACCTTTCATACGAGCTGTGTAAGAACCGATGTATTTGTGGATACGGCTTACGAATACATCAAGTGCTACTTTCGCACGGTGGTCGCCTTCTTCTTCTTTAGAAATGATGTCACGTAGGTCACTAGAGTAACCAGTAAGACCTAACATACCACTCTTCTTGTTTAATACGTTAACTACTTCTTCTACTGTTTGGCCTGTTTTTTCCATGATGTATGGAATTAACGCAGGGTCAATGTTACCAGAACGTGTACCCATTGTTACACCAGCAAGTGGAGTGAAGCCCATAGAAGTATCGATAGACTTACCGCCTTCTACTGCTGCGATACTTGCACCGTTACCTAAGTGACAAGAAAGTAGGCTTAAGCTTTCAAGTGGACGACCTAATAATTCAGCTGCACGCTCAGTTACATATTTATGAGAAGTTCCGTGGAAACCGTATTTACGGATGCCGAATTTCTCATAGTACTCATATGGTAAGCTGTATAGGAATGCAGATTCCGGCATTGTTTGGTGGAATGCTGTATCGAATACTGCTACTGCTGGTACGTTTGGTAATACTTCTTGGAACGCTTTAATACCAACAAGGTTTGCTGGGTTGTGAAGTGGTGCTAAATCGCTTAATTCTTCGATATCAGCTAATACTTCATCATTAATTAAAACAGAATCAGCAAATTTTTCGCCGCCGTGTACAACACGGTGACCGATACCGCCAATCTCATCAAGAGATTTTACGATTTCGTTTTCAGTTAATTTCTTAAGAAGCATATTAACCGCTACTGCGTGATCTGGGATGCTTGTAATTTCTTTTTGTTTTTCGCCATTTACAGTAATTGTGAAGATACTATCTTCTAAACCGATACGTTCTACTAAACCTTTTGTTAATACTGTTTCACTTGGCATTTCAAATAATTGGAACTTTAAGGAAGAGCTTCCTGCGTTAATCGCGATGATTTTTGACATCTAGTCTTTCGCCCCTTTTTCTCTTGGTAGTTGTGTGGATCATTCCACAAACCGCTCGATTTTATCTAATTAAATTCACTCACTATGAAAACGTTTCATCATCAGTAAATTTTATACTCACGATTTTAATTTAAACATCGTCCGACATATATTTCAAGTGAAAAAATTGTAACACCAAGAAAAAAAATATATTACAGATTTCAAAAAAATTCAGTTAAATCTTGTATACATTAAAAAATATTATATATCATATACAACTGTACTATATTAAATACTAACCCTGTTACATATATACTGTATTATTTATGTGTTGCAAACCAAGTATTTAATTGATCCATAATATCCTCCATAGCCTTCATGTTAGAGAATTTAGGTAATTCCACTAGTAGTGCCTGTTTCGGCATTATTACATCTTGGCCTTTCTTTTGGAGAACAAATATACTTTTTGCATTTTTCTCGTTTTTAAACATGGAAACAGGTAGCTGTAACAACCCTTGAATAAAACATGTTTCTTTAATAAATGCATGTAGTTTTGGCGCTTGATCACTTTCAAAAATGAAGTTTGGTACTAAGAAGAATAAATACCCGCCTTCTTTCGTATGTTTCACACTTTGTTCAATAAATAAGTGATGCGCATATGACATTCCTTCATCTGCTTTTAATGTATATTCACTTGCACCGATTTCATTTGGATAGTAACCAATTGGCAAATCTGAAACAACTGCATCAACTGGATCGATATAAAGTGGTGCTAGTCCATCTTGATGGAAGAATTCGATTGCATGCTTTTGTAAATTCGCATTTACTAAAGCAAGTTTGATTAGCACTTCATCCACTTCTACACCAAATCCACTCATTGCTAGTTCTTCTTTGGCACTATTAAACACTGTAGTCATTAAATTACCTGTTCCAATTGCAGGGTCTAAAACAGTAATTTCTTTTTGACCTTGCATAAATTTATGGAATAAGTAGCTCATGAACATTCCAACTGCATCAGGCGTCATTTCGTGATTCGCTTGTACGCCTTCTTTCATTCCTTTTAAAATGGCTAGCTGAAATGCTTTACGAATTTCTTCACCTTTATATGTTTCTTCATTAAACGTACTATATTCACGATTCAACCTTTCAATTGTTGATTCGGATAATTCTTCTTGTAAAATCGCTCCTTCAAACAAGTTATCCCCTGTTTCTACAAGCGCCTCTAAATATGTTACATCTAATTCTTTACGTAAAACTACCGCAGAAGAATCAAAAATAGAAAATAATGTTTCTACTGTCTGACTCACGTACATTCCTCCTTCTCTCTTTTACACATAACTTATATCATACCACAAAGTGATTTTTTCCAAAAAGAAAAAGCGACCTCTTGTAAAGAGCTCCCCTTCAAGTTGTTTATGATGTAACGTCTTTTCTCATATATTGGTTCAGTTAACAATACATGAGAAAAGACGACCTCTTCTAAAGTGAAACTTTAATTAGAGGTCGTCTTCTTTTACATTACTTCGCCAATTTTGCTGCTTCTAATGCTGCTTCATAGTTTGGATGGCTTGTACCTTCGCTTACGTATTCTACGTAAACTACTTTGTCATTGCTATCTACTACGAATACTGCACGAGCAAGTAAACGAAGTTCTTTCATTACTAAGCCATAAGCTTCACCGAATGAAAGGTCACGGTGGTCAGAAAGTGTTACAACATTTTCTAAACCGTTTGCTGCACACCAGCGTTTTTGAGCGAATGGTAGGTCAGCGCTAATTGTTAATACTTTCGCGTTTTCAATACCTGCTGCATCTTGGTTAAAACGACGTGTTTGTGCATCACACACACCTGTGTCGATTGAAGGTACAACACTAATTAATTTTACTTCACCTTTGTATGTTTCTAAACTTACTGGAGATAAGTCATTTGCTAACACTTGGAAGTTTGGCGCTTGATCGCCAACTTTAACTTCTGTTCCAACTAAAGTCATTGGGTTACCTTTAAAAGTTACGTTTGCCACTTGAAAATCCTCCCTTATTTAAACAAAATATGTACAATGTAAATGATAGTTTGTCCCTATCGATAATGCAAATAAAATCGCTTCATTTACAAAAAAATAAAGAAGCTAATCCATTGATTAGCTTCTTTACTCATTAAATTTGAAATTCTGGATCATCTTCTTTTCGTTTATCCATCATTTCTTTCACTTTATCAACAGCTTGTGGCGCTAATTCAATTATTTTGTCAATGACATGTGTTTGTTTATCCAAATGTAAAACTTTCACACCTTCTCCATTTATAACAAGAAAGGCAACTGGATTAATGGAAACACCACCACCGCTACCTCCTCCAAATGGATGACGACCAGAATGTTCTACTTTTCCAAATTCACTTCCACCAGCAGCAAATCCAAAACTTACTTTTGAAACGGTAAGAATTACACTTCCATCTGCCGCTTTAATTGGATCACCAACAATTGTATTTACATCAGTCATTTGTTTTAAATGCTGCATTGCGGTTGTCATTAAACCTTGAATTGGATGGTCCATTCTATATCCCCCCTATGCTTGAACAGATTTATCTGCCATACCAGACTTTTGCTTTCTCATAAACATGAGTAGTTTTACCCCTGTTTTCACAGTACGAAATATATGAAAGGAAGCCGTTAATTCACATCTTGATGCAAATCCCTTCCCTTGAAAAACAGGTGTAATTTCAAATTCTGGTACGTCGACAATATGCATATATTGTCCTACAACTCCAGCAGCCATTCCTTTTGTCCCCCATGCATATCCAGTGACAATTCCAGTACTAGCTGCGTCGCCTGCCCCAATTTGTGAATGCCATTTCCAACTATTGATTTTCACTCGTTTGAGAAAATCTTTAAGAATAGTATGAACTTCTTGAAGCTTTTTTATCAGTTCTCCAATGCTATCAAGTTGTGCCATAATTTTATTATCTATTCCGCCATCTTTTTCAGCTTTTTCGATTTTCTGCCCTGTCTTTTTCTGCTGTTTTTCAATTCTTTCCAATACATCAAACGTATATCGAATCATCCATATTTTCACTTGAAATAAACACTGTTTTTCCATTTCTGAATATAAAAACGTCACCTTAAGCGTTATTTTCGATAATAGTATTAGCAAAATAAAAAGGAGAAGAATTATCATTCCAATTACGAGCCATTTCATTCGTACCATCCTTTCACTCCATACCCATTATCGACAAGTTTATTCATCATTAAACAACCTTTTATAAAATTGAATATAAAAATTTTTCTAAAAATAAAAAGGAATTTTGACATTTTATATCGAAATATACTATTTGAGCATATCATTCAGAATACACTCTGATGATATGCAGCACTAAGATTAGAAAATTCAACTGCAGTGGAGGGATACATAATGGCAGATCGTCGCAATTTATTTTTCTTTTATGGTGATGACAAAGTAACGCTCGTTGAAAAAATGAAACCAATATATCGTATTTTAGAGGAGAATGGATTTACCATATTAGATCATCCAAAAAATGCAAACGCTATCGTCAGCGTTGGAGATGATGGAACTTTCTTACAAGCCGTTCGTAAAACTGGTTTTAGAGAAGATTGCTTATACGCAGGTATTTCGACGAAAGATGGAATTTCTTTCTACTGCGATTTCCACATTGACCACGTTGATACAGCCCTTCAAGAAATTACAAAAAACGAAATTGAAGTGCGAAAATATCCAACAATTAAAGTAGATGTAGATCACGGCACATCTTTCCATTGTTTAAATGAATTCTCATTACGCTCTAGCATCATTAAAACATTTGTCGTAGATGTACACGTCGACGATTTACATTTCGAAACATTTAGAGGTGATGGATTAGTTATCTCCACACCAACAGGAAGTACCGCTTATAATAAATCATTACATGGTGCAGTTGTTGATCCACTTATCCCATGTTTCCAAGTAAGCGAACTAGCATCTTTAAATAACAACACATACCGTACACTCGGATCACCGTTTCTTTTAAATCACGAACGTACGTTAACTTTAAAACTTAGACCAGATGGAAATGATTATCCTGTTATCGGAATGGATAACGAAGCACTTAGCATTAAACAAGTGGAGAAAGCTGTTGTTCGATTAAGCGATAAACAAATTAAAACTGTTAAATTAAAAAATAATTCCTTCTGGGAAAAAGTACAGAGAACGTTTTTATAGTAATAAAACACCCCTCGAGTTATGGAAAATCCCATAATTCGAGGGGTGTTTATTTCCCCCGCTATTGGCGCACAGCCTCATATCATTGTCAGTTTTTATCGGTAAATCGATATATCTCGAGTTGCGGTCGATATATTCCGAAAATCGCTGATATACTTTCACACATCTTTTCTATACACAATCTCCCCGTCAATGACGGTCATTTCTGCCTGTACTTCTTTTATTTCTTCTGGCCCAATTTCAAATATGTTGCGATCTAATATCGTAAAGTCTGCTTCATATCCTTTTGCGATTTGCCCCCGCTTCGCTTCTTTGCCAATTGCGTATGCACTTCCTGTCGTAAACAAAGACACTGCCTCATATACCGTTAACTTTTCTTCTGGCATATAGCATACGCCGTCAATAAAGCTTCGACGTGTAACAGCACTATATATGCCTAAAAACGGATTTACTTGTTCAATTGGAGCATCAGATCCTCCGTTACAATGTAATCCCGCATCGAGTAACGTCTTCCAAGCATATGCATAACGAAGGCGATGTTCTCCTAACTTTTCAATAACTGATGGAAAATCCGACGAAACAAAGACAGGCTGAATATCAATGATTGCTTGCAAACTCTTCATTCTTTCAATTAATTCTTCACGAGCAAGCTGGCAATGAATAATACGGTCACGTAATCCTTCTGCAGGTGGATATAATTCAAGCGCATCAATTACATATTCAAGCGATAAATCACCGATTGTATGAATGGCAACCGGCATATGTAAATCACGTGCTTTCTTCACTAACTCTGCAAGCTCTTCACGTGAAAAAATGGCAACTCCATTCGTTTCCTTCGCATCTTCGTACGGTTCACTTAATAAAGCCGTTCTTCCGCCAAAAGAGCCGTCAGAAAAAATTTTCATCGCTCCAAATTCAATATAATGCTTATTTTCATATTCGTTTCGTTCATTCGCTACTTCATGGTGAACGAGTAAATGCGCTTTAAATGGCATTTCGTTTATAACATACGAAAACGCATTGTACGTTTTTTGAAAGCCACCATAATAATTTAAATCTTCCGTATGCCCGCCAACGATTCCGTATTGCCAGCAGTCTTTAATCGCTGTTTGCAAAGCTCTTTGTAAATAAGCCTCATCAATTTCAGGCTGAACATGTTTAATTAATTCTTGTCCTTGTTCATATAAAAGCCCTGTTAACTTATTTAATGCATCCCGGCCAATTTTCCCGCCTTTCGGGTCTTCCGTCTCTTCTGTTATGTTCGCTTCTTGCAGTATGTATGAATTCACCCATGTAACGTGACGACAAACTCGTTTTAATAAAATCGGATGTTCTTTCGAAATCTCATCTAAATCATGTATATGAACATGCTTTGTATCTGTAAAATTATTTTCATTCCAGCCTTCCCCAATAATCCATGTTCCTTGTGGAGCTTCTTCTACTCGCTTCTGAACAAGAATAAGCACTTCGCTATAAGATGTACAATTTGATAAATCTAAACGGAGCAACCTCTCTCCATGCCCAATAAGATGCATATGGCTATCAACGAGCCCCGGAATCATTGTTTTCCCTTTTAAGTCATACAGCTTCACGTCTAAATATCGTTTTTCTAATTCTTCCTTATTCCCCACATCAACAATGACACCATTTTCAGCGTAAACGGCTTCTACTTTTTCATTTTCTTCTCTCATTGTATAAATGGTTCCACCATGCCAAATTTCTCCCATATACTCATCCCCTTTTCCCTTTAGTCTACGGAATTATTTCGTATAAAAAAAGCACCATTTCGATTAAAAATGGTGCTTTTCCAAAAATTAATTTTGTTCAGTAGGATTCGTTGTAATTTGCCATTCAATGCTAAATTTATCTTTTACTTGTCCGTATGCTGGGCTCCAGAACGTTTCTTGAAGCGGCATAATAACCTCTCCACCTTCTTGTAACTTATCGAATACTTCTTTCGCTTTTTCTGCATTACTAATTTGAATTGCGATTGTTACTTGAGATCCGATTGCATGCCCTTGACCTGGGAATGTATCAGAAATCATAAGTTCCGTATTACCAACTTTTAAATTAGCATGTAAAACGCGCTCTTTCGCTTCAGCTGGAATCGGGTATTCTGGATTTTCAGGCATGTCACCAAAAGTTTGCATTACTTCTACTTTTGCATCTAACGCCTCTTTATAAAATTGCACAGCTTCTTGCCCACTACCATCTAAAACTAAGTACGGATTAATACCTAAAATCATACGGACACCTCTTTTTTAAGTTTTTAAAACAGAACTTGTGTTCGATTTCATAATATCATACGTTTTGCATCTCATTCAACTATTTACTTCACTATTTTCAAAATTATTTTGACGGCAGCTCCATCTCTTGTTTTCTAAGTTCAATACGGCGAATTTTTCCGGAAATCGTTTTTGGTAGTTCATCTACAAATTCAATTTTACGAGGGTATTTATATGGTGCAGTGAGTTCTTTGACGTGTTGTTGGAGTACTGGAATTAATGTTTCTTCGTTCTTTTCTATATTCTCTCTTAATACGATAAATGCCTTCACGATGCTTCCACGAATTTCATCTGGACTTGCGACAACAGCACATTCTCTTACGTATGGATGTTTTACAAGTGCATCTTCTACTTCAAACGGTCCGATTGTATAGCCAGAGCTAATAATGATATCATCGCCGCGTCCTTCAAACCAGAAATAGCCATCTTCATCCTTTTTCGCTTTATCACCGGTAATATAATAATCACCGCGGAATTGCATCACTGTACGCTCATTGTCTTTATAATATTGTTTAAAGAGTGCTGGTGTTTCAATATGAACTGCAATATCACCAACTTCTCCTACCTGCACCGGAATACCTTCCTCATTTACGATATCAACATGGTTGCCTGGCGTCGGTTTTCCCATTGAACCTGGTCTAATGTCCATCCCTTTCATTATCCCAACGAGTAATGTGTTTTCCGTTTGTCCATAACCGTCTCTTACTGTAATATCGAAATGTCTTTGGAACGTTTCAATAACTTCTCTGTTTAACGGCTCACCAGCTGATACAGCGCTATGTAACGCTTCTAAATTGTACTCACTCAGGTTTTCTACCTTTGCCATTAATCTATACTCAGTCGGCGTACAACAAAGCACATTCACCTTGTTATCACCTAATAAATTCAAATACGTTTTCGGTTCAAATTTACCGTGATATACAAATCCTGTTGCACCTGAACCGAGAGTCGCTAAAAATGGGCTCCAAATCCACTTTTGCCAACCTGGACTAGCCGTTGCCCATACAACATCATTTTCTTCAATTCCAAGCCAGTTTGGAGCGCTTGTACGTAAGTGTGCGTATGCCCATGCATGCGTATGAACAACACCTTTTGGATTTCCTGTCGTCCCTGACGTATAAGATAAAAAGACCATATCTTCTTTATCTGTCTTCGCTATTTCTAGCATGTCACTTTCTGTTTCTAATGCTGTTTTTAAGTTTGTCCATCCATCTACTGATCGCTCGCTCAGAACGAATTTTTGAAGAGAGTCCATTGCCTCTATCTCGTCAAATTGTCCAATATACGGTTCGTAGCTGACGATTGCCTTCACTTCCCCGTGCCCAATACGATACTCAATATCTTTTTTACGCAACATTTCTGAGCTTGGGATAACGACAAATCCTGCTTTAATCGCAGCGATATACGTCATGTAAGCTTCAATTAAGCGCGGCATCATAATAAGGAGCTTGTCCCCTTTTTGCAAGCCACTTTTTATAAAAGCGTTTCCAATTTTATTCGCACCTTGCATTAATTCAAAATATGTAACCTCTCGTCTATTTCCTTTATCATCTTGCCAAATTAAAGCAAGCTTCTCTTTATCGCCTGTATATTTCTCTATTTCCGAAACTAAATTATAAGACGGTGGCGCCAACAATTCCTCTCTCTTCATAAACATCCTCCTTTATTTCTATGCCTCCCTTATATAATAAAGAATTTTCAGTAAATTTTGAACCCTCTTCTTTTGACAATTTTTTTATGCCTATGTCGAAATGAATTTATAATGATACAAATAACAAAAAGAAAGAGCGGGGAGAACCCGCTCTTTCTAAGCCATCGTATATGGGATTATTTTTGGAAACCGCCTAATTGTTGCTCAGCTAGTGAAACTAGACGTTTAGTAATTTCGCCACCAACAGAACCGTTAGCGCGAGATGTTGCATCAGCTCCAAGTTGAACACCAAACTCTTGAGCGATTTCATATTTCATTTGATCTAATGCTGCTTGAGCACCAGATACTGCTAATTTATTTGTGCTTGCCATGTTGTATCACCTCCTTGTGAGTATAGAGTGTGATAAACAGCATGACTTCATGCACATTTGAATGTGGTAATTTATGGGTTTAGAAAAGTTCTTCGAATTTTTCTTCTTCCGCCACTACTTCTACTGTTTGTAATACCATTTGTTCTGTGTTTGCTACAGCTTCTTCAATTAGCGGCGTGAAATCGTATTTCGACTCAAAACGATTTACTTTCTCACGCTTCGGTTTCGTCGCTGGGCTTGCTGGTGTGAATACTGTACAGCAGTCTTCGTATGGACGAATTGAAATATCATATGTGCCAATTTCTTCAGCAATTTTAATAATTTCTAATTTATCCATCGTAATAAGCGGGCGAATAACAGGATAGTTTGTCACTTCGTTAATCGTATGCATACTATCTAACGTTTGGCTCGCTACTTGTCCAAGACTTTCACCAGTCGTAATTGCAAGTGCATTACGCTCCTCTGCGATACGCTCTGTAATACGCATCATCATACGACGCATAACTGTCATAGAATAGCTAGATGGAATTTCTTTATTAATCGTTTTTTGCACTTCAGTAAATGGAACAAGGTGAAGTGTTACACGTTTACAGTATTTCGTTAACTCTTGTGCTAAATCAATTACTTTTTGTTTCGCGCGCTCACTTGTGAAAGGTGGACTATGGAAGTGAACTGCCTCCACAGATACGCCGCGTTTCATCGTTAAGTAAGTTGCTACCGGGCTATCGATACCACCAGAAAGAAGTACCATTACTTTTCCGCCAACGCCAACTGGTAAACCGCCAGCTCCCATGCGCTCACCACACATAATATAGCTGTAACCACTGCGAATTTCTACACGTACATTCACATCTGGATTATGAACGTCTACTGTGATATCCTCTGTATTTTCTAAAATGTGCCCACCGATTTCTGGAAGTAACTCCATCGTCTTCATTGGGAAGCGCTTATCAGAACGGTGCACTGTAATTTTAAATGTTTTCACATCACCTTTTACTTGTAAGAAAGCTGCTAATGCACCTTTTTTAATATCTTCTAATTCTGATGGTACTTTCATCGCTAAGTTAAACTTATGAATACCGAATACATCTTTCAATCTTTCAGAAATTGCTTCATGGTCTTCACCGTTTAATTGGATGTACATACGGTCATGTGTTGCATCGATTTTAATGTTTGGGAATTTTTTTAATTTGAATTTCACATTATCTCTTAACGTACTCACAAATTTAGAGCGGTTCTTACCTTTAGTCGTCATCTCTCCGTAACGAACTAAAATATATTCATATGTCATCATATTTCTTTACCTCATCACTTCATATAATTTTGGCATTGTCTCTTTAACAATACCTTCAAATTGTTTTACTTCTTCCATCGTGTTTTCCGGTGCTAGACTAATGCGAATCGCACTTGCAGCTGCGGCGTGCGGTACTCCCATTGACACTAGTACTCGGCTCACTTCATTTGCTTTTGAAGAACAAGCAGACTTCGTCGATACATATACACCATGCTCTTCTAAAGCATGAACGACTACTTCTGGTTTTAAACCAACAAATGATACGTTTAAAATGTGCGGTGCCGCATATTCAAGTGACGTATTAATCGTTACATCTTCCATCTCTTTAAAGAAACGGACCAGCTCTGTTTGTAAATTTTGCAAATGAGCTACCTTTTCTTTCACTTGTTCCATCGTCATACGAAGTGCTTTCACCATCGCTACAATACCAGGTAAGTTTTCTGTACCTGAGCGATACTTGAGCTCTTGTTGACCACCTGATAAGATTGGATCTAATCTTACACCATCACGTACATAAAGAAGTCCTGTTCCCTTTACACTGTGAAATTTATGCCCAGATATTGAACAAAGATCAATATGAGAAGCGTATAAATCAAGTGGTACTTTTCCTATCCCTTGTACATGGTCCACGTGGAATCTTATTTTCGGATAATTCGATAATAACGTTCCAATTTCAGCAACGGGCTGAATCGCTCCCGTCTCGTTGTTCACGTGAATAATTGACACAAGAATCGTATCTTCACGAAGCGCTCGTTTTACATCTTCTACCGATACAACACCATGCTCGTTAACCGGTAAATATGTTACATCAAAACCGAGATCTTCTAATTGTTTATATGCCTCAAACACAGACGCGTGTTCAATATTTGTTGTAATGATATGTTTGCCGCGCGAACGATTCCTCATCGCTATCCCTTTAATCGCAAGGTTATTCCCTTCCGTTCCACCTGATGTGAAAATAATTTCAGAAGGTTTAACGTGAAGGAGCTGTGCTGCAATCGTTCTCGATTGAGTTAATAGACGCTCTGCCTCTCCTCCAAGCGAATGAATAGAAGAAGGATTACCAAAATATTTCCCTGCAACCGTTACGTACGATTGAAGAGCTTCTGGATATGGCTTCGTCGTCGCACTATTATCAAAATAGATCATCGTTCTTCCCCTTTCAGCGCTATCACATCATATAATCATATCACAAATACGTGTAATTACGCTAAGACTACTCAAAGGTTCCGTTTTTATATAAAAGTGTACAGTTTTCCCCGCTATTTGCAGGCAGCCTGATTCGTGAAGATTAACAATCAGTGGTGGATGAATCCCCATCACTTATGATTTCACTTTATTTTGAAACGAACAACCTTACTATATTCCGCTATTCATTATAGCAACATCGTCTTCAAAATTACACAAAAAAACAAACCCTTTATTAAAGGGTTTGTTCATTGTCTACATATTCAGCTATTTTTTGAACAACGCCAGGTTCAAGCTGCTCTAATACAGAAGCTGCTTGCTCTAAAGCTGCATCGTATTGATATTCACGGAACAACTTCTCCGCATAATCTAAACTTTGCGCAAGTTCCACATCATGACTGCGGTAACGATTACCGTATTGAATTAATTTTTCAACTAAATACGCTTGTCCAATTAACTCTTCCGTCATTTCAGATACACCATTCACAGTTGTATATGCTTCTTCTAAACTGCTATTTACAGCATTCATATTTAACGGCTTTACTTCTAATTGCTCATATACAGCTTGCATCGCCATTTGGCCTCTTTGTAAATCTTCCATAATGCTCTCTGGAAGACCTGGTAAATTCGATTTTTGCATGAAACGTTTCGTCTCAAAAATTATATTTCGCATTTCTTGTAACTTTTCACGTGCTTCAAATTCTTCTTTACGCATCGTTTGTAGCATTTCCTTATATTCTTCATGAAGTACTTTTAAAGTTTCACATTGCTCATAAATCTCTTCTAGCTCCTCACGAATAATAGAGAATGCAATATCTTGCTCAGCAACTCGTAATTGCAATACTTCAAAACGTTTCAATAAAATATGCATTTGTTTTTCAATTACTTTTTGCGACTCAATATCTTTATCTTGTAATTGATAACTTTGTTTCACAAGTTGTGTTTCTGTTTTCGTTTCAATTGTTCCTATGCGAATTTCTTCTAAATCTTCATAAACAGAAAGTGTTTTTTGCTCCACATAATGTTTCGCATGTACTTCTTGTTCAAGTTGGTCATAAAAACCATCTAAACGAGTTTTTAAGTTTTCTACTTTTTCAGCTGCTTCCGTTATATGAAGCTCCTGTATATCCATTAAACATGTTTGTAGTTGTGTCGTCATATCACGGACTTCTTTAGGGATTTCCAAATACTCTAATACATAGCCTTGACTTACCATATCGTTATGGCCGTGCAATAAATCTTCCAGCTGAACTGGTAATGTCGCTTGACACTCCACCAATAAATCCGGAATTTGGTGAATAATAATTTCTAAACTTGCTAAACCTTCTTCTAAACTAATAACAATTTCTCTCGCTTTTAAATAATCGCCATTATCTGTTGCTTCTTCAAAGCTTTTAAATTTATTAGATTCAGCATCTAGCATCTCTTCAATTCTTTGCTCAGCTGCTCCATACATATGTCGATGAGCAAGAACACTTTTCTTCATACTACGATATGTATCACGTAACCCTTCAATTTCCGAACTATTTTTCTCATGGCTTTCTAACAGTTGCTGTAATTCATTTAAAATATCAGTAATACGATTATCAGCGTCATCTAAACCACTTATGGATTCTTTCATCGCATGCTTTGCTTTTCGGAAGGAGAATTGCGAGGCGAATTTTCGCGCTTGCCCTAAATCTTTTTCAGCTTTCGGAAGAGTTGTTGATACAATTTCATCCCACTCTTCACGCCATTTACCAAACAGTTCTTCTGTTTGACCTGTCATATTTAAGTCTTTCACCCGTTTTAGTTCATCTGCCACAGGTTTATCTTTTATTTCTTGTTTCCACTGCTCCAGTGCTTCAATATCTTTATATGAACGATTTCTTATCACAAGCTCTATCATGAGCAGCACTAGAATAGAGCTTACTACAATGATAACGATCGTCAGGATAGAATCCATGCAAAAAAGCCTCCTAGTTATATCTCTTTTTTTGTCCGTTCCGTTTATGAAATGGAAGGCATTATGTATAAAAAGGGAATTCCCCTATATTTAACAACTAACAATGTACTAATCATACCATGTAATGGCGTGTTTTTGACCTAGTTTTTTTTAAAATTTCATGTTTCTTTAAATGTAATTGTAATCTTTCTCAACATTCCGTTTACTTCACCCTCTATCCTCAAATGAACGCGATAACAAACACTCTTCCATATGAGATACGAAATAAATTTTTCGCAATAGTGATGGTTCTACAGAAATTGCATGCACATTACCTTGCATTACTGCTTGCTGTACAGCTATTTCTGGAAGCAACGTTATACCAAGTCCAGCTCCTACCATCGCAAGCATAGGTTCTGCATAAGAGGTTTCAACTGCAATTATCGGTTTCGCGCCCATACCTTGAAACATATTCATAATCATTTTCCTTACATCGCATATTTCTGGGTATACAATTAACTTTTCATCCTGTAAATCTTCCATTCGGATTACCGTTTTCTCTTTATACGGATGATCATTTGAAACAGCACAAACAATTTTTTCTTTCCGAATTTCTTTTATAGACGTAGCGCCTTCTACTACTGAATCAATGAACATCGCTTCAATCTTCCGCTCTTTAAATAATTCCATTAATACTTTCGTATGCTCGATTTGCCACTCTACTTCATATACATCGCCTAATATGTCTTTACACTTCGATATGTAATGAGCCGCTAAACTCGGTAATATACCTATTGAGATTTTCCGCTTCTCTTGAAATTCCTTCATTTCCGTTTTCACTTCATTTATTTGTTCCAAAATCGGTGACATTCTTTTTATAAATAGCTCTCCAGCTTTTGTTAATTCTACCCCTTGAGCGGAACGTTTTAATAAAGTAACCTCTAAGTCAGCTTCTAATCTTTGAATTTGTTTACTAAGCGCTGGTTGTGAAATATGTAAAAGTTTACTCGCTTTCGATAAACTTCGCGTTTTCTTTACTTCAATAAACGATCGTACTGCCTCCAAATCCATCATACACACCTCTAACAAAAAGTTATAACCGCCATAAAAAATCTATATTTCCTCTTAGAAAGAATCAATCTTTATACTTATTTTATCAACTTACTATAACGAAATAAAAAGGAGAAAGATACTCTTGGACAAAAAACAAATACTACTCGGATCCCTTCTATGCTTAATCGCTGTAATGGCTTGGGGATTTATGTTTCCTGTAATGGCAAATGCCCTGCAGTTTATAGATCCATTCTTCTTCACAACTATCCGCTATGGATCAGCAGCTATTATTTTCCTTATGCTGCTCTTAATCATCGAGGGGAAGAATTCGCTCCGCTTAGAAAAACGAACACTTTCGTTATTCTTTTATGGAACAGTCGGTTTCGCAGGGTATGGATTTCTCGTTTTCTACGGACAACAACTTGCCGGACCTTCCGGAGCAATCCATGCAGCTATGATTCAGTCTCTTATGCCACTAATTGCTCTATCATTGCAATGGATAACTAAAAATAAACGCCCACAACACTACACATTTCTTTGTATGTTCGTTGCATTATTCGGTGTTATGCTTGTCATTTCAAAAGGAAACATTCACTTATTATTCGGAACCGCAAGTCACTTATCAACAAATATATTTATGTTATGCGGCGTTACTTGCTGGGTAATTTACACGAACGGCGGTGCTAATTTCAAGTCTTGGTCACCACTTAGATACACAACATTAACTTGTTTATTCGGCTCTATTTCACTCGTTGTAATCGTTACTGCATTAACAAACGCAAATATAGTCGCTGTACCGTCACTATATACAATTATGAGCATTCGTTTTGAGCTCTTTTATATGTCAATTATTGCGGGCGTTATCGCTGTATTTTGCTGGAACACAGGAAATCGATATATTTCATCTATTAACGGCATATTATTTATGAATTTAGTTCCTGTGCTTGCACTTATCGGTTCTATATTTCGAGGTTATACAATCGACAACATAGAAATTGTCGGAGCGGCATTAACAATTATTGCGCTATTATGCAACAATTTATGGCAAAGAAAACAAGATATAAAAATCCCCACCTCAGTTCGTTAGGTGGGGGTTTTTCACATATGAACAGCTCTTGGCAATTCATAGTACATATTCGTTGTATACAATGTTCGTTCCATCCATTGCTCAATTTCTTTCGTGTACATTTCTAAGAAAAATGTCTCTGACGGAAAAGAGTGTAGTACTTCTGATATATATTGCGGATATAAAAACGGCATATTCATCATGCCTTTTAATTGCGTCATAAACATTGTAAAAGATACCTTTTTAAATTCTTTCTTCATTTGTCCTTGTTTAATAATTTGCTCTATATAATATCTTTCTCTAGAAAAATAAACGGTCATCACTTCACGAATTAATGTCGTATCAAGCGAAAGCTCTCTATAAAAAAAACGTGTCAGTTCCCTATTATCAAATTGATATCGTAAAATCCCGCGCACCATTTGCACTATCGCATCTTTAGCCGATAAATATTCTCTCTGTTCAAATGATGTTTCAATTACGTGAATATATCCTTCTAAAAAATCAGTAATAAGCTGTTCTAATAGGCCTTGCTTTCCAGCAAAATAATATGAAATATTCGCTACATTCACATCCGCTCGCTTTGCAATGTCTCGCACCGACGTTCCATCATAACCTTTCGTATTAAACAACGATATTGCCGCATCAATTACCTTTTGTTTCGTCTGCTTCATGCGCTCACTTCCTCTCACTGAACAGCTATAGTTTAAATTTCTTGACTTTTAAGACAAATTCCTTTAATTTTCTATCGACAAAGTCATGTGAAATACATCGTATTTTGCTAGCATTTTACATATCTCGATAAAAAGGGAGTTGTTTCCATGTTTACAAAAGAAAGTTATGCAGGATCTCGTGAGCAGCAATATGAGACAGTAATTAAACAACTGGATGCATTATTAACTGGCGAACCGAACGTAGTCGCAAACTTATCAAATGCGTCCGCACTATTAAATCAATTTTTAGATCGCGTTAATTGGGTTGGCTTTTATGTAACAGAAGGAAATCAGCTTGTTCTTGGACCATTCCAAGGAATGCCCGCTTGCGTACGTATTCCTTTCGGACGCGGTGTTTGCGGCGCGGCAGCTGAAACAAAAACAACGCAACTTGTAGCAGATGTTCACCAATTCCCAGGACATATCGCTTGCGATAGTGCCTCTAATTCGGAAATCGTTGTACCGATTATGAAAGAAGGAACTGTCATTGGTGTACTTGATATTGATAGTCCTGAAAAAAATCGTTTCGATGAAGTAGATCAGCACTATTTAGAAAAGTTTGTGGAAACACTCCTAAAACATATGTAAAAAAGAAAAGAGTGAGTTATCAATTACGTACGTAATGTACGAAACCGATAGCTCACTCTCTTTTATTGATTGCTAACAGTGGATATCTTTTTAAGCGCCTGCTCTAAATCAGAAATGATATCTTCCCATGATTCTAAACCGACAGATAGGCGTATTAAATTATCAAAAATACCCATTTCCTTCCGGAGCTCAGCTGGAATAGCCGCGTGCGTCATCGTCGCCGGATGCTGAATTAACGTTTCTGTATCACCTAAACTTACCGCAATCTTAATAAAATGGAGGTCATTAATAAACGACTGCGCTTCCTCTTTTCCGCCTTTTACAGAAAAAGAAATAACGCCCCCGCCTCGTTTCATTTGCCGAGATGCTAACTCTCCCTCCGGATACCAAACACCTTCAACCGCTTCATGATTTTTCAAAAACGCTACAATTTTTTCCGCATTATCACAATGACGATCCATTCTTACCGCTAATGTCTTTAACCCGCGTAATAATAACCACGCATCAAACGGCGCCATAATACCGCCAATATCTTTTCGCATCGGACGGATTTTTTCCGCTAACGCTTTCGTTTTACAAATTGTTACACCCGCTACAACATCCCCGTGACCCCCAATATATTTTGTCGCACTATGAACGACAGCGTCACATCCGAGCTCAAGAGGCCTTTGTAAATAAGGTGAACAAAATGTATTATCGACAATAACAAGTAAGCCATTTCGCTTTGCTACTTGTATCACCTTCTCTAAATCGATTAATTTCATCGTTGGATTAATCGGTGTTTCAACAAAAATGAGCTTTGTATTTGGACGAACCTTCCCTTCCAAATCCTCCTCTATTTCCATATCACAAAACGAATGAGTAATCATAAATTTTTCTTCTAACACTTCTAAAAAACCGTAAGTACATCCATATAATCCATTTGAACAAATAATATGATCTCCAGCCTTTAGAAAGCCAATTAACGTTGCTGAAATTGCTGCCATACCTGAACCGAACGCCAGCGCTTCCTCTCCACCTTCTAAAACAGCCATACGTTCTTCAAATAAATTCACAGTTGGATTTCCAAGCCTTGAATAAATATAAGATGGATCTTCTCCAGCAAAACTCGCTTCTCCTTGCTGTGCTGTCTCAAACGTAAATGTAGAAGTTTGAAATAAAGGTGGTGTTAAACTCCCTTTATGCTCATTTGATTCATAACCGTGATGAATTAATGCTGTCTCCATATGTTTCTTTTTCATAAAAACATCCCCCTTATGTTTTTATTGCCACTTATCCACCAGCAAAAAACTGATGAACGTTTTTACTACATTTTATGTAAGCGTTTTACTTGTGTTTCTATCTCTTCTTTTATATTGTTTTAAATTCCTTCTTGTTAATTCCCAAAATTTATCTGCATAAAACAAAAAGATACTCGCTTGACGAAATTGTAGGTAAAAGATATAATAGCGTTTGTGTAAAATAAAAAGGCAGCCTTGTAATGTGAGTTTATCGTTTGTATTTTGTTCCTCTGCGGAGGTGTATCTCGTAACTCCCTGCTGCTGGAGCGAAGGTACATGAAAACAAAATACCCGTAAATATCGATTACGTCTGTTTTTATTTTACGAAAATAAAAACATTTTTGAAGGAGGAGTCAACTATGGCTCGTTATACAGGTCCAGCTTGGAAACTGTCTCGTCGTCTTGGAATCTCTCTAAGCGGCACAGGAAAAGAATTAGAAAAACGCCCTTACGCACCAGGTCCTCACGGTCCTAACCAACGTAAGAAACTTTCAGAATACGGTTTACAATTACAAGAGAAACAAAAACTTCGTCACATGTACGGCATGACTGAGCGTCAATTCCGTCGCACATTTGACCAAGCAGGTAAAATGCCTGGTAAGCACGGCGAAAACTTCATGATCCTTCTTGAAGCTCGTCTTGACAACCTAGTTTACCGCATGGGCTTAGCTCGCACTCGTCGCGCAGCTCGCCAATTAGTAAACCACGGCCACATCATGGTAGATGGCGCTCGCGTAGATATCCCATCTTACCGCGTTAAACCTGGTCAAACTATCAGCGTTCGCGAAAAATCTAACAGCCTTGTTGTTGTTAAAGAAGCGATCGAAGTTAACAACTTCGTACCAGAATACTTAACTTTCGATGCTGATAAGTTAGAAGCTACTTACACTCGTCACGCTGAGCGTTCTGAGTTAGCAGCTGAAATCAACGAAGCATTAATCGTAGAGTTCTACTCTCGTTAATCTCGGTACTCTGAAAAGAGTCGTATTAAAAGCCTTAGGAACCTTGTTTATCAAGGGGCCTGGGCTTTTTTTATTTTATTTAATAATGCAAGATAAGGCATAAAAAAGAATGTAATTGGGGCCAGTTTGGGGCCACAATAAAAAAGGCTGGCGTGTGTATAGAAATGGATCAGTACACAAAATAGATGGTAAAAGGAGTTACTTGTTTTGAAAGAAAAATTCACCAAGATTCCTCTTCATGTACAAGACTTTCAAAAATTAAAATTGTTATTAGAAGAATTAGTGCAAGATGAAATAGAATTCATTGAAAATTTTTCTAAATATGCTTTAATTATTTCTTCTAAAGAATCTTTGGTCACAATTAATCTTAGAAGTGAATTTTACCCTGATCCATACTTAGCGATTACCGCTATAAACATTACCCCAAGTAATCAAGGTAAAGGAAGTATTGTTCTTGAATGGTTTAAAACATTCGCTAAAGAAAAAGGCTTCGAGCGATTAGTATTACAAGAAGTTATAACTGAAGAAGGTTACCACTTTGCATTAAAAAAATGTTTTTTCAAAAAATGTCGGTCCATTCGAGGAAATATTTAGAAAGCCTGATAGTACTGATGGAAATTATGAACTATATTTATAAAGATTAAAATAAAAGTGAACGAATATTTTTCATAATCGTTCACTTTTTTATTTGGTGAATTATCTAATATCGCCGGCTCCTTCTACATCCAATACATAATAAAGAGCCATACTAGATTTTACCCAAAATTCCTGTAACAGAAAAATGCCTATATGCTATAATTTTATTGGCAAATATTAGGGGTAGGAGGGGCTATATGGTTCAAATCAAAATAACACCCGAAATGCTAGAAGAAGTTGCAAACCGTGCAAATAACACTAGAAACGCGTTAGAATCCATACATAACGACTTATGTAATCAAATTGATTATTTATGTTATCAATGGATAGGTGCTTCTAATCAAAATTTCGTCCAAATGTTCAATGATGCAAGACCAAAAGCATTTACCTCTATCAATGCAATCACAAATGTGGAAGAAGAATTGAAAAGGATTGCTGAAAAATTCCGCAATGCGGATAATCAAGATGCTACCTGTGGCATGGAATGCCCTATCCGATTCATTCATGAATGAATTATGGAATGGGGATATGAAAAGTAGAGAACATTATGCAGCTTATGCGGTCACCTCGCTACTCACAGGTTTTATTGGTAGCAAAGGTCTGGATAAAGTTGGACAAGTAGGAAAAGTAGCAGCTGTTACAAGTCTTACAAAAGGAAAATCGCTTCTAACTACTGCCCCTGCATACAGAGATGCATTGTATACATTAAATAATTTTAAGTTGAACACCGGAAACCGTTTTGCTTATGCTGGTGTTGGGGCGAGTTCCTTAAAAACTAGCCTTGTTGATACTTATCAAACAGCTAAGGATAAACTATCGCCTTATCAATATACTAAAAGTACTACGGACGGTGACGTTTTTGTTGGCAAATTATACGGCAAAGATGTGCCTCTTAAAGACGTCAAAGTTGAAGATGTTACTTATACTAAGAGACCTAGAGAAGAAGCGGAACAACTTAGGAAAGCTTTTGATAGCAGGGTAAGACAAGAGTTTCTTAAATCCTTAGTAAATGACCCTGTTAAGCTTGCTGAACTTAAGAAAGCGGGAATAACAGATGGTAATATAGAATTAATGAAACAAGGAAGACCTCCAGTAGGGTGGCAAGTACATCATAATCTTCCTTTAGACGACGGAGGAACAAACGCATTTGAAAATTTAACTTTAATACAAAATCATCCATATCATAAAGCTATAACTAATACACAACGTACATTAACTAGACACTTACAAGATGGAGATAGTGCAGACATAAGCTGGCCTATACCCAAATATAATATCTACCCTAAAGGAGAATAAATACACTTAGAAAGAGGTTTTTATATGTGGAAAAATCTAGTTTTAGAAATTGGAGATATACTAAAAAGTGTTAACTTTAATTTGAACACACCAGCAAAGGATACTGAAGTTCATAGATTAAGAGAACACGTGAAAGAGAAATTTAATGTTGATTTACCGATTGAATTTGAGGAGTTTCTTAAAAATGTAAACGGTTTAGATTTTGGTGGACTAGTTATTTATGGAGTTGACCCTTCTTTACTAGAAACAGAAAGAAACGAACCGATTTGTGGATTTATAGACACGAATGAGATTTGGTATGAAAATGAATTTCAAAAAGAGTATCTTTTCTTTGGAGATTCAAATATTGCGTGGTTTTGTAAAAACTTATCTGACAGTACTTATTTAGAACTTGATAAACCATCTGGAACAGTGCTGAACACATATAATGATTTCAATACAATGCTTGAAGAAGCATTGAAAACAGCCCTCCTTTAATATGGAGTATTAAAATAAAGAATATTACATGGTCCTTTATGAGTAAAACACCAATTACAGATGAAGAAATCCAAAAAGTAGAAAAATATTTTGGCATTAAATTTCCTGAAGATTTCATTGCATGTGTAAAGAAATACGATGGAGGTTATCCGAGACCTAAAATATTTGATGTGCCTGGGCAGGATGAAAATGTATTTAGTAAGCTTTTAACTTTTGATTTAGAAAGTAGAAATTCAATTATTCAAGTTTATGAAGATACAAAAGATCGATTAGCAAATAAAACATATCCTTTTGGTAAAGACTCATTTGGAAATCACTTATGTTTTGATTATCGAAACAATCCTGAATCACCAACTGTTGTATTTTGGGAACACGAAGAAGAAGATATCGAAAAAGCAATTTATCCTGTTTGTTCGTCTTTTACCGAATTACTTAATAGCTTACGCGATTTAGAAGACGAGGAATAAAAAATAAAAGAAGAACGCCTTATTATAAGGATTAACGTTCTTCTTTTTCATTTTGAATATGGATAGGTTCGCTTTTGAGGTATGTTAATACCTTTACAAAATAATAAGTTACGCAAATAACTTATTGGACAAATTCCATTTCGATAAAGAATGAATGTATGGCGAGCATCAATAACATAATCCAATTGCGATATAATGGTTCAGTTGGAATATTAAACCTAAATCTTCAAAGGAGGATATATAAGTTATATGTCATTTCTTCTTCATAAAGACATAATGATCTAGATCAATCGGAAACATACTAACATCTCTAATAAAATGAAGAAAAACAACATTTCCGCTTTGACTGGTCGACGATATCCCTAGCCTTTTTATTCCTTCTAAATAAAAAAGGCCATCCAAAGCAACTAAACAGTTACTTCAAACAGCCTTCATTTTTTATATATAAAATAAAATTATTTATTTTCCTCTTTTTGAACATATACATAAGCATCTTTCTGCTCTTTATGTATATCAACCTTCGTGTTCTCTGCAAGCTGACCCGCATTTAGCAAAGAAAAAATAATAAGCGCTTCTAGTGACATTTCGTTTTACCACTCCTTTCTAGTTGTTATACGATTATCATACCGCTTACATGTGGTTTCCGTATGAACTCGAAAAGGAGATTAAAACAAAAAATTTAAAGGACTGCCAACTGCACTCTATCTCCTGAGTAGTTTATTAAAGCAAATTATTACGTTATAATAACCAGAAAATGGGGGGGATTTCATTTTGACAATAAATCAAATGGTTCAATTCGGCAGTTCGTTTATGCTGTTTATTACTTCAGCATTTATTAGTTGGTATCAAGGGAGTAATTTAATAGACAGCCCTGATGAATGGAAATATAGCGCGAAGTTTACGAATTATTTTAAAGGGCCCGTTTCAAGTTATGAAGATATTTATCAAATCGATTTCTTTATATATGCGGCAAAATTTTACCCTGGAGCATTTGTCGTTATGCTAATTAGTTTACTTTATATGCTGGTATTAATTTTTCATATTCTATTTAAAAGAAATCATGAGGCAATCTAAATTCATACATAAAAACCCCGAATCATAGACTTTTCAGCCTACAATTCGGGGTACTATTTGTTTTAAATTCTTTTCTGATTAGTAACGAATTAAGAAATATTTCTTCTTACCGCGGCGAATGATTGTGAATTTACCTTCGATGCGGTCGTTTTCTGTTACAACGTAGTCTAACGCTTGTGTACGCTCACCGTTTACGTAGATTGCACCGTTTGTTACATCTTCACGCGCTTGACGTTTAGATGGAGAAATTTTGCTTTCTACAAGTAAGTCGATTAATACTGTATCTTCTGCAGTACGTTCTACAGATGGTACATCTTTGAATCCTTGCTCGATTTCGCTTGCAGTAAGTTCTGCTACAGAACCGCTGAATAATGCAGCTGAAATTTTGATTGCTTGCTCTAACGCTTCTTCACCGTGAACAAGTTTTGTCATTTCAGAACCTAATGCTTTTTGTGCTGCACGTTTTTCTGGTGCTTCAGCTACTTGCTTCTCAAGCTCAAGAATTTCTTCATGAGATAAGAATGTGAAGTATTTTAAGTATTTAACTACATCGCGATCATCTGTGTTGATCCAGAATTGGTAGAACTCGTAAGGAGTTGTTTTCTCTGGGTCTAACCAAATTGCTCCGCCTTCTGTTTTACCAAACTTCGTACCGTCAGATTTTGTAACAAGTGGAATTGTTAAACCGAATGCTTTCGCATCTTCTTCTGATTTACGGATTAATTCAAGACCAGCTGTAATGTTACCCCATTGATCACTACCACCGATTTGAAGACGGCAATTGTGCTGTTGGTATAAGTTTAAGAAGTCGTATGATTGTAAAATCATGTAACTAAACTCAGTGAATGAAATACCAGTTTCTAAACGAGATGCTACTGTATCTTTTGCTAACATATAGTTTAAACCGAAGTTTTTACCGATATCGCGTAAGAATGTAATTACATCTAAGTTACCAAGCCAGTCATAGTTATTAGCCATCGTTGCTGGGTTGTCCACATTTTCAAACTCTAAGAAGTTTGAAAGTTGGTTTTTAATACTTTCCGTGTAGTAAGCAACTATATCTTTTGTATTTAATGTACGCTCTGCTTTTTTACCACTTGGGTCACCGATCATACCAGTACCACCGCCAACAAGTGCGATTGGTTGGTGACCAGCTAATTGGAAACGACGTAGCATTAATACTGGTAACATATGACCGATGTGTAAGCTATCCGCTGTTGGGTCGAAACCACAGTATAATTTAACGCTTTCTTTTTCTAATAATTGCTCAAGGCCTTCAGCATCTGTTTGCTGATTAATTAGACCGCGAAATTCAAGATCTTGTAAAATACCCATATCCTACATACTCTCCTTTAAGTTAAGTCTAGCGTGAATGTTGAAAACATAAAAAAATCGCCCCTTCAAATAAGGGACGATTTTGATTATCGCGTTACCACCCTAGTTGCAGACAAAAAAAGCCTACCACCTTATTTACATAACGGCTCAGCACCGTCTTTTCCCTTTTGAATACAATTCAATCGAAAAAAGATGCTCTAGGGGCGTAATTCGCGATCATCTATGTGCTGATTTCCACCGACCATCAGCTCTCTAAAACAGGGAAATGATCACTACTTCTCCCTTTCCACGCTCAATTATTCATATACTTTTCTTTATATCATTATTTACTAGTATGTGTCAAATTGAAGAAAATAGGAGATTTAATTCGAATTATAAAAGTCTTTTATGTTATAAAAATTATTAAATTCCTCTTCCGTCCCTTTTGTAAATTCCATTCTTCCTGAAGAAGTATCTTCTGGGCTAAAATAATACAGCATTCCATCTTTTAATTCTAATGTTGCCATTACATTTTTCCCACGATCAGTCACATAGAAATTCACCGTATCTCGTTTATGATTTACGACATTTCCTTGAATAACTTTTTCTTTTCTCCTTTTATCATAGAAAACCATTTCAATATACTCATCATTTATTTCTCGAATTTGAATATAGTTATGAAATTTTTCCGTATACCAATAACCTTTCATCGTATTAAACGGAGATAAATTCATATAAATAAGGACGATACTACTCATGATAATTAAGAAAGCAAGTAAACCTCTTTTTACTAATTTTTTCTCCCATAACATAGCCATCTTACTCTTTACAGGTAATTGTTCTTTACTGTCTACTTCAGTCACGAAATCATCTTTTCCTACTTTCTCTAAATAATGACCACAACCGTTACAATAATTATTATAATCTTGAATTTTTCTTCCACAATTAGAACAATGTCTCACTTTTTCCACCCCTATTCCAAATTGAACATTAATATATTAACATAAAACACAATAACAAATAGAATAATTTTAGGTCTAACAAAAAAACATACCGCTTTCAAATACGGTATGTTTTTCACTCAAACGAATAATAGTATTGTCAGCAAAGAAATAACTGGAACCCCAACTAATAACGATACATGAAACACAACCGATAAATCATTTCCAATTGTCGCTTCCACAGGATCTTTCGCTGGAGAAGCAAGAAATCCAAGTAATCGATCGAAGCGACTTACCGTTTTTGGAAAATCCGGTACTTCTACATGGTCACTGTCTAAATGCTGCTTTAATTTATATTCACTTTTAAAGGGATTTTCGCTCAATTTCATCCACCTCCAGCAATTGTTTCAATTTCTTTATTCCGTTATGGAGCCTCGATTTCACTGTTCCAATAGGAATGTTTAATATCTCTGCAATCTCTTTTTGCTGCATATCATGATAATATGAAAGAATAAGGACAGCCCTCTGCTCTTCAGGAACTTTCAAAATCGCTTCTCTTACTGAAAGACGGTCTTCTTGCGAAAACTCTACCTCTTGCACTGGTACTAAAAACGGCAAGAGCGTACGCCACTTTTTTCTTCTATTTAATTTATTAATCATAAGACGATAACCGATTTGAAATAAATACGTTTTAATTTTTCCTTTTTTGATTTCATACATATGTTTCTTGCGTTCTAACGTCAAAAACGTATCTTGCACAAGGTCGATACTTAATTGTTCATCTCGGTTAAAACGATACAAAAATGTATATAGCGCTGGTTTGATTAAAACGTATAGTTTTTCCCAAGCCTGCTTATCTCCACTTTGATACGCAAGCATGAGCTCCTCCTCAATCCCAATCTGCGCCATGATTTTTGATCTCCTTTATTCCTTTTAACGTTAATGAAATGCGGGAAATTAAATATGCACTTGCGACAATAATCCATACTTGTGATTGATTCGCAAGAAATTGAACATACGGGTTTTGAACTGTAAATCCACTTAAAATTAAAATATTTAACGCTTGCACACATATGCATGCATACACTGCAAGACAGACAGAAATAGTATCAAATACATTCCAGCGAAAATACACTTTTGTTTTTGTAAAATCAATTTTATTTCCTTTTTTCCGTACAATATATTTTCTATCAAAAGGTATTAAAATCCCAAGGATAACACCCATCATTACAACTATTACAACACCTGAAATAATAAACCCCATTAGCATAAAAGACGCCTCCCTCATCTATTCTTTCATAAATGTATACAGACGAGGAAGACGCTTCGTTCAAATATTATTTTATTTTTTTAATAATCTTTGCAGGATTCCCGCCAACTACCACATTATCCGGCACATCTTTCGTTACAACAGCGCCAGATGCGATGACGGCATTATGTCCAATTACAACACCTGGATTAATAATCGCTCTTCCGCCAATCCATACGTTATCTCCAATTGTAACTGGCTTTCCGTATTCTGATCCGCTTATGCGCTCTTCTGGATCAAGCGGGTGTGTCGCTGTATAAATATGAACTCCTGGAGCTAACATACAGTTCACTCCGATGTCTACTCGGCATACGTCCAAAATCGTACAGTCAAAGTTCGCGTAAAAGTTTTCGCCAACATGAATGTTATAGCCGTAATCACATCTAAAAGAAGATTCAAGATGAATATTATCTCCTGTCGTTCCGAATAGTTCTTTTACAATTTCGCTACGCTCTTTTAATTGCACTTCTGGTGTATCATTTAATTTTCTCGTTAATATGCGTGCTTGCTCCCTGTCTTGTACTAAAACTGGATCAGCTGGTATGTACATTTCCCCTTGTATCATCTTTTCTTTTTCTGTTTTCATTTCTTTCTCCCCTTCCAACACGTATATATAAGTTTATGATAACATAAAAAAGAAAGGTCTGAACGTATCGTTCAGACCTTTCTCTCTTAATCTTCCATCGTCGATAAATCGCCTGTCGGTAAATTCAGCTCCCACGCTTTTAATACGCGGCGCATAATTTTACCACTTCTCGTTTTCGGTAGTTTATCTCTAAATTCAATTTGTCGTGGCGCTGCATGAGCTGCTAGACCTTTCTTTACAAATTGACGAATTTCTTCTTTTAATTCTTCAGATGGTTCGTATCCTGCACGAAGCGCGATAAATGCTTTAATGATTTCTCCGCGCACCGGATCAGGAATACCGATTACACCAGCTTCTGCAACAGCAGCATGCTCGATTAATTTACTTTCTACTTCAAACGGACCAACGCGCTCTCCTGACGTCATAATGACATCATCAATACGTCCTTGGAACCAGAAGTATCCATCTTCATCCATATAGGCAGAGTCACCTGATACGTACCAATCTCCCGGCATGAAGTAAGACTCATATTTTTGCGGGTTATTCCAAACCGCACGCATCATAGATGGCCAACCTTTTGCAATTGCTAAGTTACCCATTGTGTATGGAGGCACTTCATTTCCTTCATTATCAACAATCGCTGCTTTCACGCCTGGAATTGGTTTACCCATTGAACCTGGACGGATTTCCATACAAGGGTAGTTACAAATAACTTGTCCACCTGTTTCTGTCATCCACCACGTATCATGAATACGAAGTCCAAATGCATTCATCCCCCAGCGAATTACTTCTGGATTTAGCGGCTCACCAACGCTTAATACGTGACGAACTTGTGATAAATCATATTTTTTAATTGCATCTTGTCCAGCTCCCATTAACATACGGAACGCTGTTGGTGCGCTATACCAAACTGTTACACCGTAATCTTGTAACGCTTCGTACCACGCTTCTGGACTAAAGCGTCCACCTAAAATAACATTTGATGCCCCCACTAACCACGGTGCAAAAATACCGTAAGCTGTTCCAGTTACCCAGCCCGGGTCAGCTGTACACCAATATACGTCATCTTCTTTTAAATCTAATACCCACTTCGCCGTTTGATAGTGCTGAACCATTGCGTTTTGCGCATGAAGCACACCTTTTGGCTTACCAGTAGAACCAGATGTGTAATGAAGAATTAAACCGTCTTCACGGCCTAACCATTCGATATGTAATTCTTTTGAAGCTTGTTCAAATAAAGGATTGAACGCTACAGTTTTACCGCCTTCTTCTACATTGTCTCCAACAAGGAAGACTGTTTTTAAAGCAGGTAAATCGTTTAATGGTACGCGCTCTAACAATTCAGGAGTTGTAATTAACACCTTTGCTTCGCTATCTTCTAAGCGGTCGCGAACTGCCCCTTCCATAAATGCTTCAAATAGCGGTCCAACAATAGCCCCTAATTTCACTGCACCAAGAAGTGCAAAATATAATTCTGGGGAACGCGGCATAAAAATAAAAACGCGATCGCCTTTCTCAACATCGCCATAGTTTTTCAGGACATTTCCTGCTTTATTAGAAAAATCCTTCATTTCCTTAAATGTATATTTCTCTTTTCGCGATCCATCTTGGTAATAAAGCGCTACTTTATTCTTTCGATCGGATTTCGCATGCTTATCAATTGCCTCATACGCCATATTCACTCGACCTGTTTCATTCCAAGTAAAATTTTTATTAACCTCTTCCCAGTTAAAATTTGCGTATGCCTCTTCATAATTCGGCAAATTATTTTTCCCTTTAATGACAGGAAGCGTTTCTACTTTCATACTTTACATCCCCCTCCTATGTATTCTATTATCTATTATAATGATATTATTTAAAATTTTCAGTATATTTGTTGATTTTTAGACAAATTTTTAATGACAAAATTCGATTCACATCGCATATATTATAAAGTACGATATTAATAGATTCACAAACCCTCAAGGTGGTGAGCAATACATTGATTCATAAAAAAATATATAATGCCAGAAACTTAAAAACAGCGAAAGGAACTTTAATTATTGAAGGTCCTGTCTCTACACATAATCTTGAAATGTATGAATTTCATCCAGACTTAGTTGCATTTCGCCCTGCCGAGCAGCAATATAAAGCAATTGTCGAAATTTCTAAATTACCAGAAGCTCGTCTCATTATTGCTAGACATGACCAAATGATCGTTGGATATGTTACATACTTATATCCTGATCCGCTCGAGCGATGGTCAGAAGGAAAGATTGAAAACTTAATTGAACTTGGGGCGATTGAAGTTGTCCCAGCCTTTCGCGGGTGCTCTGTCGGAAAAAACTTATTAGAAGTTTCAATGATGGACGATCATATGGAAGATTACATTATATTAACGACTGAATATTATTGGCACTGGGATTTAAAACAAACAGGCTTAAATGTTTGGGAATACCGAAAAGTAATGGAAAAAATGATGAATGCCGGTGGTTTACAATGGATGGCTACAGACGATCCTGAAATTTGTTCACACCCCGCTAACTGTTTAATGGTTCGCATCGGTAAGCGCGTCGATACGGATTCCATTCAAGCATTCGATCGTCTACGTTTTCACAATCGTTTTATGTATTAATAAAGGGGGCAACTGGAATGATTGTAGAAGAAATTATGAATCAAAATGTAGTAACATTGCATCCAGATGATACAATCGAAACAGCAATCCGAACGATACGTACGAAAGGTATTCGGCACATTCCAATTGTCGATCAAAATAATCACGTTGTAGGTATTATTTCTGATCGAGATGTAAGAGATGCAAGTCCATCAATTCTTGATGAACAAGTTTCACTCGATATGCTGAAACAACCGCTCGAACTTATTATGAAACACCCTGTCATGACTTGCCATCCTCTTGATTTCGTTGAGGAAATTGCTACTTTATTTTTTGAAAATAAAATTGGCTGTCTCCCTGTTACAAAGGCTGGAAAGCTAGTAGGAATTATTTCCGAATCTACAGTACTACACACATTAGTGAAATTAACAGGGGCACATCAGCCTAGTTCGCAAATTGAAATTCAAGTGAAGAATGAACCTGGTATTCTTGGAAAGGTAGTTGCTATTTTTAGCGATTTACAAATTAATATTGTGAGCGTTCTCGTCTATCCAGCAAAAGATGAGAATGATAAAGTGCTCGTTTTCCGCATTCAAACGATGAATCCTTTAAGGGTGATTGAAGCACTTGAAACAGAAGGCTATCGCGTTTTATGGCCGAACATAATGGGGATGCAAGCATGAATAGCGCCTTCATTTATTCGGATGACTTTCGGGGCTATTCTTTTAGCCCTGAACATCCTTTTAACCAACTGCGCGTCACACTTACGTATGATTTGTTACAAAAAAGTGGTTTTATCTCCCCTTCTCAAGTCATTCCACCAAGAATGGCTACAGATGAGGAAATTGCATTCATTCATACAGAAGAGTACATAAATGCGGTAAAACGTGCTGGAGAAGGAAAGTTAGAAAAATCAATCGCTATGACATATGGGCTCGGAACAGAAGATACACCGATGTTCCCAAATATGCATGAAGCAAGCGCATTACTCGTTGGCGGTACGTTAACAGCTGTAGATGCTGTTCTTTCCGGCAAAGTGAAACATGCACTTAATTTAGGCGGCGGCTTACATCATGGCTTTCGCGGCAAAGCATCTGGCTTTTGCATTTATAACGATAGCTCTATCGCAATGAAATATATTCAGAAGAAATATGGTTTACGCGTTTTATATATTGATACAGATGCTCATCACGGTGATGGTGTACAATGGTCATTTTACGACGACCCTAACGTATGCACCATTTCATTACATGAAACTGGGCGTTATTTATTTCCTGGAACTGGTGCTGTAAATGAACGCGGACAAGGAAATGGCTATAGTTATTCTTTTAACGTTCCGCTCGATGCCTTTACAGAAGACGAATCGTTTTTAGAATCGTATCGAACTGTTGTAAAAGAAGTTGCAGCATACTTTAAACCGGATATTATTTTAACGCAAAATGGTGCCGATGCTCATTATTACGACCCACTTACACACCTTTGCGCAACGATGAACATTTATCGCGAAATACCGAAGCTCGCTCGTGAAATCGCTAATGAATATTGCGACGGTCGCTGGATTGCTGTCGGCGGCGGTGGCTACGACTTATGGCGCGTCGTACCAAGGGCTTGGGCACTCATTTGGCTCGAAATGAACAACATCCAAAACATCTCAGGTTATCTCCCTCCAGAATGGATTGATGCTTGGAAAGGACAAGCAGAAACTGAACTTCCCCTCACATGGGAAGATCCAGACAACATGTATAAACCTATCCCTCGGAAACTTGAAATTGAAGAAAAAAACACATTAACTGTAGCGAAATCCCTTGAAATTATTCGGAATAATATGAAAAAATCTTTGTATTAAACAGAAAGGAGGCTCGTTTTTGAACGGTCTCCTTTTATTTTATTGTCGGTTTCTTTCGGTAAATCGATATATTTTAAAATCGCCGATATATCCCAAAAATCGCCGATATAATTTTATTTACTAAGGGACTATCCCAACTCTAATGAGAAAAGGTATAGTGATACTATGTGGAAACAACAAATAATCAATACAAAACGCGGTACATTCGAACTCTTTATAAAAGGAAATGGTGAACCGCTTTGCATTACACATCACTATTCACAGTTCAATGAAACTGGTGATTACTTTGCGGATGTTTTTACTTCTACACATCGTGTATTCCTCGTTAATTTACGAGACGCTGGCAATTCTGTAAAAGCCCAGTCAGAAAATGAATTACGTATGATCGAAACGATTCACGACTTAGAAGCGATACGAGAATCTTTACAATTTCCCACATGGCATTTCGCCGGCCATTCAACAGGCGGTATGCTTGGACTTTTATACGCGATTACATATCCAAATGCCTTACAATCATTAGTTATCGTTGGAGCTGCAGCCAGTAATTACACGAGAACATCAAATTGTATTTATCATCCAGAACATCCGCAGTTTCATTATATGCAAGAACTCATTGAGAACTTAAAAAGTCCCCTTCTTTCAAAGGAAGAACGAAAAGAACTATCTACTAAACGAACAAAATTATCTTTATGTACCCCTGAAAACTACAACTCTTATTTTTGTAAACCAATTCAAAAAACAATGTCCGCTAGCCGGATGAACGCTTTCGCTAAAGAATATTCTTCATTTGATTTGAGAGAGTACTTACCTTCTATCCAAACAAAGACGCTTATTGTTTGCGGAAAACACGATGTACAATGCCCCATTCAATATTCCCTTGAGATGCATGAGGGCATACGTAATTCTATTTTTGTGCCATTTGAGTACAGTAACCATTATCCTTTTTTAGAAGAAGCCAGCCGCTTTATTTCTACTATTCAAGAGTTTTATAAATCGTTACGCTAGGAAAATGCCCGCCTTTAGTTCCGTTATTATTGTGAAAATCTAAAATAACATATTAATTCACAAACCAATTTACTGACAAAAAGCTCAAAGTCTCTATATGACTATGAGCTTAAAAATCGAGCATAAAACCTTCATGATTTTATACTCGATTTAATCTGTCATTTATACAGTTGCCCTACGCTATCTGGACTATTTTGCTACAAATGTAACTTGTTCGCCAGTCGCCCAGCCTCCTGTTGGTACAACTGTATACTTCATCCCTTGTTGCAGAGTTGCGCCGTTTTGTAAATCAAAGATTCCTACTGCACCTTTTCGAGAGCTGAAACGATATTGTGCTTCTATTTTATTTCCGTCTTCACTTTGTAATTCTACTTTTCTACCAGCAAAAAGTTCCATGCTCGGATCTTTGTCTAATGTAACTTGAATAGATTTATTATCTATTGCTTCTGCACTTTGAATTACTAACGGAGCGATAGACGAAGCAGTAAATTTCGGATTTTTAACTGTTGCCCAGTCAGACGTAATTGTGTATTCTGTTCCTGGTTTCAGCATTTGACCTGCAGGTAAGCGGAATTTAGGCGCTTGTCTACCATCTGACGCTTGTGTAAACGGAACATATCCAACTTCAATTTTTCACCTGAACTCGCTGTAATCGTTAGTTTTCTATCACGAAGCGAAGAAATAACTTGATATTGTTTACCATCTTTATCTTTATTCGCTTCATCTAATTGGAATGCTTGATTACCCCTTCCCGCCTTATACGCTTCAATAATATTTGCATAATCCGTCACACCATCTTCTAAAAATGATTCAATTTCAAACGTATCGTTCGTCACTTGCTTCGCTTGGCGAACATTAATCTTTTCCGAACTTCCTTCAAACTTTTCTTTTTTTCCACCCTTATAACTTAACGTATATTTTTCACCTGGTTTTTGCACCTTTACAGGTACTATATATGTACTCGTTGCCCCTGTTTTTAGTCTCGGTACATTCACAATTTCCAGGCCATTGCTAAATACGAAGTTTTTCTTAATAGCATCTAAGTTTTCTAATTTCACTTCCTCTTCTGATAAAGGTTTAGCAAACGTTAGTTGTAATGTCATCGCATTTAATGGCTCTAGTTTCGTAATTTGGGCTTGTTGTTTTTTCTGCTCTTTTTTCGCTTCTTGCTTCGTTGCTTGTTTTGATTCCGCCTTCGTTTCACCTTGCGCGCATCCCGTTACAAGCACTGTAAATCCAATTACTGCTGGTACTAAAAATTTCATTTTTTCATCTCTATACCCTCCAAATTTATGATCAATATTTTCATTGCTTCCTGTGATATTAATAATAAATAGCGGGTATAAATTGCCTATAAATAAATTATTAAAAAAAGATAAAATAAAGATAATATATTTTTAATCTCATTTTTTCTAATAAAAAAACCTGTCAACAATTTGACAGGTTCACTACACATTAAAGCGATAACCAGCTCCCCACACTGTTTCAATATATTGCGGATGAGCAGGATCTCTTTCAATCTTTTCACGTAACTTTCTAATATGAACAACAACCGTCGCCAAATCACCAGCCGAATCTAATCCCCAAATACGTTCAAATAACTGTTCTTTATTTAACACTTGATTTGGATGCATTACAAAAAATGTTAATAAATCAAATTCCTTCGTTGTAAACGCAACTTCTTTATTATTTATAAAAACTTTCCTCGCTCGCTGATCAATAGAAATCCCGTGAATGTATAACGTATCACGTTGCTTAACCATATTTCCTGATAATCTTTCATAACGAGAAATATGTGCTTTAACTCTTGCAACTAACTCACTTGGACTAAATGGTTTCGTTATATAATCATCCGCACCTAATCCGAGTCCGCGAATTTTATCTATATCTTCTTTCTTTGCTGAAACAAGTAAAATAGGAATGTCTTTTATAGCGCGTATTTGTTTGCAAATTTCGAAGCCATTCATCTTCGGAAGCATAATATCTAAAATAATTAAATCATAGTCTTCCTGTAAAGCCCTTTGTAAGCCTTTTTCTCCAGAATGCTCTACATCAACTTGAAAATCGTGAATTTCTAAATAATCTCGCTGTAATTCTGCAATACTTACTTCATCTTCAATTAGTAAAACTCTCTTCAATTCATTCACCACATTCCTGTACTTTTTGCAGCGAGAAGAAAATACTTGTGCTTTCTCCAAGCTTACTTTCTGCCCAAATTTCCCCACCATGTTCTTCAACAATTTGCTTCGCTATCGCTAAACCAAGCCCACTTCCACCTGTGCTAGAATTTCGTGATTGCTCCGCTCGATAAAATCTCTCAAAAATATACGAAAGTGTATCAGATTCTATTCCTGATCCATTATCCTTCACTTTCACGATAACTTTATTTTCAATACTCGATACGGTTACGGTAATTTGCTTCTCTTCTTTATCCATGTACTTCACACTATTATGAATTAAATTCGATATAACTCTCTTTATTTTTTCACGATCCGCTATTACATATAGCGGTGATACATGCTGTAATTGTAAGCATACATCTATACCTTCTTCACTTAAATCCATCTGCATCTCTTCTATTAAATCTTGCATAAACATATTTAGTTCTATCGTTTCAAATTGAAAAGGAACTCGATTCAAATCTAACTTTGAAAATAAAAATAGTTCATCAATGAGTGTATCCATATGTTTTGCTTTCGTATGGATAGTTGTTAAATACTTATCCATTTTTTCCGGCGTATTTGCTACCCCATCTTTTATTCCTTCAACATAACCTATAATAGATGTAATTGGTGTTTTTAAATCGTGAGAGATGTTTGAAATAAGTTCTTTTCGATTTTCTTCATATTGCGTTTGCATCTCAATCGACTCTTTTAGCTTCTTCCTCATTTCCTCAAATCCTTGGTTTAACTGTCCTATTTCATCATGCGATGTAGCTGGAATTTGAAAATCTAAGTTCCCTTCTTTAATTCTCTCAGTCGCATCTTTCAATACAAAGATTGGTTTTATAACACTTCTTGAAACGAAGTAACTTAATAGTCCAATAAGCAAAATGGCTAAAAGCAATAGCGATACGAACAAAATCGGAAATAATTTTTGTGTCAGATCTACAAAGGAACTTTGCTTTTTTAGTACAAATATACTCCCTTCTTCATTCTCTGGAAAATAAAAATCGAATTTTACATATCGATAAAATGTACCATTTAGTTCCGTTGTGCCACGACTATTGATATTTGTCTTTTCAAATTTTGGAAGAGCTTCTTTTAAAGCTGTGCTTTCAAATACTTTTGAAGCATATGAAATTGCTTCCCCTTTTCTTACAACTATTTTCACATCCCCCTTTTCGATCGATGACACGAACGATTCATCTAATAGTTGTGATTGATTCTGTTTAGCTTCCGATTTCAATTCAAGAAAAATATTTTCTTCTTCCGCCGTCAGTGGCTTTTGGATGTAAGAACTTTTGTAGAAATTTTCCACTGATTCCAAGTCACCCGTTATCGAAAAAACAATTAAAAATCCCGTGACTAATATGAGCGTAATGGAAACGAGAATAACAGCAATATAAGAAAATAAAAACCTCGTTTTAATAGACATCATTTACATCCTCACTTTATCCATCCTTATTATTCATAAGCATAAAAATATATGCTCAAATACTCAAGTGATTTTATAGTAATTTTAGCGTCAGTTTATAAAAATTTAATGTTCTTATTTTACAGTTGAAATTAGGAGGCTGAAATTCTATGTTCAAAAAAACATTAAGTATGATATGCTGCGTAATATTTTTACAAGGATGCTCGCAAGAACAAGAAGTGAAAAAGGAGATGACAAACATGGAGACAGCACTACTATCAGCTACTGAGAAAAAAGAAACTAACACTGTTATAGCATTACTAAAAAAAGGGGCAAATATAAATATAACTGACGGTAAAGGACGTACTCCTCTTATGATTGCTACATACAAAAATGATGTAAAAACTGCCAAAGCTCTTATCGACGCTGACGCTGACGTAAATATACAAGATGATATGAAAAACAACCCATTTCTATACGCCGGTGCGGAAGGTTACTTAGACATTTTAAAACTAACGATTGATGCTGGCGCGGATCCAGCTCTTACGAATCGTTATGGTGGAACAGCTCTTATTCCAGCCTCAGAGCACGGTTATCTCGATGTTATAAAAGAACTCCTCGCTCGAACAAATATCGATGTAAACCATGTAAATAACCTCGGATGGACAGCCTTAATGGAAGCTATCGTATTAAGTAACGGAGATGAAACACAGCAACAAGTCATTCGCCTTCTTATCGAGCACGGTGCAGATGTAAATATTCCAGACAACGATGGTGTTACCCCGCTGCAACATGCTCGTGCTCATAACTTTGAAGAGATAGAGAAGATTTTGTTAGAGGGGGATAAGTAAAAAATTAAAAATCCTACTTTTTGCCTTCCTCCCACGCCCTATGCTACATTTAACCCGTCAATTAAATATTGTTAATAGGGTGGGAATAAAAATGAACAAACCTCGAATCGGAATGATTGGTCTTGGAAATATTGCACAGAAAGCCTATCTCCCAACACTTACAAAAGAAACAAATTGGAATTTTGTAGGGGCGTTTACACCTAACGCAGAGAAAAGAAAACAAATTTGCCAGCAATATCGTATTCAAGACTTCCATTCTATTGAAACGTTAGCTTCGGAATGTGATGCAATCTTCGTTCATAGTTCAACTGCTACACATTATGAAATTGTTTCTACACTTTTGGAAAAGGGAATCGATGTTTATGTAGATAAACCGTTAGCGGCTACTACTGAACAAGCTGAAAAGCTAGTCGAAATGAGTGAAAAGTACAATCGGAAATTAATGGTTGGATTTAACCGCCGCTTCGTCCCTATGTATGTCGCTGCAAAAGAGCAGGCTAATGATATTTCATGGATTCGGATTGAAAAGCACCGCACAAATAAAGTCGGGCCATATACGTATGACTTTACTATGTTAGATGATTACTTACATATTGTAGATACTGCTCGCTGGCTAGCTGATGATGACCTTAACGTCGTTCACAATATGATGCAAATAAATGAAAAGAATGAACTTCTTTACGGACATCATACATATACAACTGCAAACGGACTTTTACTTTCTACAGCGATGCACCGCCATGCCGGTACAAATTTAGAACAAATTGAACTTGTGACGACAGGTAAAATCATTCGCGTAAAAAATATGAACACATTTGAAATTGAGCAGGAAAACTCCGTTTCACAAAGTGGTTCACCATCATGGGAAACAACGTTAAAACAGCGCGGTTTTGAAGATGCTGTTCATCATTTTATCGAATGTGTACACGGGGATACAAAGCCTATAGTAGATGGATTAGAAGGGTTAAAATCTCAACAAATGCTACAATCTCTACTGCACGACACAAACAAAAATTAAAACGGATACATTTTTCAGAATTTACTTTCATTACCATTTTCCCTTTATTTCTATCAACATTTTCTATAGAATATGTTGATAGGAATTATAAATTTCATATTGAATCGTGGAAAGGATGGGAATAACACATGTGGAACGAGTTTAAAAAGTTCGCCTTAAAAGGGAACGTAATGGATTTAGCTGTCGGGGTCGTAATCGGTGGTGCATTCGGTAAAATTGTTTCTTCATTAGTAGGCGATGTTATCATGCCATTAATTGGTCTACTACTTGGTGGAATAAACTTCAAAGGACTTTCCTTTACATTTGGTGGCGCGGTTGTAAAATATGGTGCATTTATTCAAACAGTTGTCGACTTCTTAATTATCGCATTCTCTATCTTCTTATTCATTAAACTGTTTAATAAACTAACGTTGAAAAAAGAAGAAGAAAAAGAGGAAGAAATTCCAGAACCAACAAAAGAAGAAGTTCTTCTTGGCGAAATTCGCGACTTATTAAAACAACAAAATTCTTCTAAAGATAGAGCATAATTGAACGGATAAAAGGCATGCCCCTCTTGGGACATGCCTTTTTTTATATGTTATAACGTTTCCGAATTCGTATGAATAAATATAATAATACCTGCAACCATAAGTACCATAATGCTACCTGCAAATAGTGTAATACCGATAAACATTAAACTCGTACTTAAATCTATCGAAATACTTTCAGTAAAAATAGAAATTACATACGTGATAAGGGCGATTCCTGCAAGAATACTTCCTGGAACAAATCGCTTTAAGCCATTTTGTTTTAACGTCATATATGCAAAAATAGCAGTCATGCAAAGCGTAATTATCCAAAGAACGATCATCTCTTCTCCCCCCTCACAAACCTTTTCTTTCTATTATACATGACATTGCCCTATAATAGTTAAATTTGCACTTATGTGACATATAACAAGGAATAACCCCATCTATAGCAAATGTCTTCCAACATAAACTAAGGAGGTTTCAAAAAGTGTTACATGTGTTCGAATTAAATGAAACGCCATTTGAGACAGGAAAAGAATTGTACGCAAGATTTTTACACGTTAAGAAAAATGAAAATGTAGATACAGTAGTAAAAAAGTACTACCCTGAATACGAATAAAAGCTCACAGCAATCGCTGTGAGCTTTTTATACTTACTTCGTTGAATCTCTAAATTGGATACGGTGAGGTAAGATAACTGTGTGATCTTCCACTTTTTCTTTGTTCATATATTTTGTTAGTAGACGCATCGCTACTGCACCGATATCATACATTGGTTGTACAACTGTTGAAAGCTGTGGACGTACCATTAAGGCAAGGCGAGTGTTGTCAAAACCAAGCACTTCGATATCAGTTGGTACGTTTAATCCAGCGTCTTGTGCTGCGTGGATTACACCTAGTGCCATTTCATCAGAAGATACGAAAATTGCTGTTGGTTTTTCATCAATGCTCCAAAGCTTTTCAAACGCTTCTAGACCTGAATCATATGTGTAATCTCCATCGATTACAAGATTTTCATCATATGAAATACCTGCTTCTTCTAAAGCTTTTTTATAACCTTGTAACTTCTTCGCGCTTCCCGCTTTATCAATGAAAGGACCAGAGACGAAACCGATACGTTTATGTCCTCGCTCAATAAAATGCTTCATTGCATCGTAAGCTGCTTGTGTATAATCAATATTTACTGATGACGTTTCATTTTGCTCATCAAATGACGCTGCTAATACAATTGGTACTGGAGATTTTTTGAACTCTTCAACGTGAGTATCTGTAATATCTTCACCCATGAAAACAATCCCGTCCACTTGTTTCCCAAGCATCGTATTTAATAAGTGGAACTCTTTCTCTTTGTTTTGGTCAGAGTTACTTAAAATGATGTTATATTTGTACATTGTTGCGATATCTTCAATTCCACGAGCAAGTTCTGCATAAAACGTATTTGAGATATCAGGGATAATAACACCCACTGTAGTTGTCTTCTTACTTGCTAGTCCACGTGCAACCGCATTTGGGCGGTATCCTAAACGATCAATTGCTTCTAATACTTTCTTTCTTGTTGTAGGCTTTACGTTTGGGTTACCGTTCACAACACGTGATACAGTAGCCATTGAAACATTCGCTTCACGCGCTACATCATAGATTGTTACGTTCATCTCTTCGCACACTCCTTCTATTTATGTTATCTATTTTTATGTATCGGTTCACTTGAATGAAAAAAAGACATCAACTCTATTTGCAGATGCCAACAATCGTCCCGAGTTCTTCCTTTTACTAATGATACGATAAAAACGCAGGCTCATACAATATTTTCCCGCAAAAGTTTCGAAAAAATTCGCTTCTTTTCTCGTATTTTCGTATTTTTTATGCAAAAAGGGCAATTTTTGTAAAAAGGAGATGCCCCATAAGTAAAAACTTATAAAATAAGAGGAGGCTGTTCCAAAATGTCTTTTTGGACCGCCTCTTTAAAATTTTTTACAATTTACTTCCAAATGCTTTTAATTCTTTCATAAACTCATTGAATTCCGAAATATCCATTTGCTGTGCTGCATCTGATAAAGCAACAGCAGGATCCGGGTGTACTTCCGCCATAATCGCATCCGCACCAATTGCCATTGCCGCTTTTGCAGCTGGTAATAGAAGGTCACGACGCCCTGTAGAATGCGTAACATCAACAACGACAGGTAAATGTGTTTCTTTCTTTAAAATCGGCACAGCGGAAATATCAAGCGTATTACGCGTTGCTCTTTCATATGTGCGAATACCACGTTCACATAAAATAATATTACCATTACCCTCTGCCATGATATATTCTGCCGCATTAATAAATTCTTCGATTGTTGCTGATAAACCACGCTTTAATAATACCGGTTTATTTACAGCACCAGCCGCTTTTAACAGTTCAAAATTTTGCATATTGCGAGCACCAATTTGAATAACATCAACGTAATCTAATGCCATTTCAATATCATTTGGATTTAAAATTTCACTAATAACAGCTAAATCATATTCATCTGCAACTTGGCGTAAAATTTGCAAGCCTTCTAATCCAAGACCTTGAAAATCATATGGAGATGTACGAGGCTTGAAAGCACCACCGCGCATTAATTTTAACCCTTGCTCTTTCATCGCTTCTGCAACTTGGCGTACTTGTTCATAACCTTCCACAGCACATGGTCCCATAATAAAATGCTGATTACCATCGCCAATTTTTTCACCATTAATTTCGACAATTGTATCTTCTGTTTTTTTCTTACGAGAAACAAGTAGCGCCTTACGATGATCGTCTTCTTGTAACTCTAAACCAGCTTGGAAAATTTGTTTGAAAATATGTTGTAAAGTTGATGTTTCAAATGGACCATCATTCTTTTCTGCAATTAAATCCAACATATTTCTTTCACGTACAGGATCAAAACGTTTCACACCTTGTACTTCTTTTAAATTCCCAACCTCTTGCACGAGACGGCCTCTTTCACTTAGTAATTCTAATATTTGTAGATTGAGTTGATCGATTCCAGAACGTAAACGATCCAATTCTTGTGATGCCATAAGAAAGCCACCTTTTTCAAATTTCTATATGTTACAGTCATTAACTTTTTTAAGATAACTTATTATAGCTGATACATATGCAGTTGTCACACGATATACAACATAGGGTGACGTAGTGAACAGATAGAAAGAATACATGAAAATTTCATGCAAATATAGTAGTTTGCAATGAAAAAAAGACAGTATTTAAACTGTCTTTTTTTATTATAGGAAAGAAACAAACGGCTTATCGCTGTCCTTCTCTTTTATAATAACAGCCTCGATTTTACTCTCGGACTTGATTTGTAATTGTACTTTAGCATCTTTAGGCAATTGTTCTAACATACTTTGAACAGCAATTTGAGAGAGCCCCATTAATTCTGATTTACCATTGTATTTAACGACAATATCCAGATTTAATTTATCCATACGATTTTGCTTATATGAAATCTTAGCATTAACTGGAATATAATCTCCTTTAGAAAATTCCTTTATCGATTTAGAAAAATCATTTAGCTTTTTATTATCTTCTCCATGTGCTCCCTCAAATTCTTGAGAAGGATACGAATACGACTTTTCATCAATAGCTTCCCAATTCCCAAGATTTGTAGCGTTCTTTTGAACAGAAGCGCTAGAAATATAAGTACCATTCTTTAAAGAACTTGTACTTTCTTGCTTAAATATAGCAAACGTAATTGGAGATTTGTTATATTTATCATTTTTATTAATAGCTTCTATAAGCTTCTTAGCGACTTCAGTACCCTTAGAAATAGCTTCCTCATTAGATACATTTGAAGACATAGCTAAACCAATAACTACACCAGACAAGCTTAGTTCGTTTGAATTTTGTTTGCTGAAATAGTCCTGTTCTATAATATTAGTCACAACCGGTACTTCTTGTTTCGTAACTAATTCATCAATAGTTTTCTCTGGAATATACTGATTTAATTGTAATACGTAATTTTCTGTATCAAATTGTTTTGAAGCAATATTCATTAAACCACTTTCATATTCTGCTAAATCTAGTTTAGAATTCGTTGTAACATTAACTGTATTAATTACTTTTTGTTCCTTTAAAGGAATAACAGTTCTATAGTACTCCTTAGAAACCGCAGTTCTTGGAATCATACTTTTTTCTTTCGTATCTTTCTGTACAACTTCATCCTTCTTACCAATAGTATCATTACTGCAAGCCCCCAGTAATAAACTTACGGTTGTGAAGAATAACGCCATTTTCTTCATTGCTTAAAACCCACTTTCAAAATTCAATTTACTTAGTTCTAATGTATTTATAGTGTACCACTAAATATATTGCAACAAAATAAAAAAGAAGCAAGCCTCTCGCTTGCCTCTCTACTTTACATTCTCTTCCAAAGCTTCTTTTTTTATATTCCAATGAGATGTATGCCATACTACCATTCCATCTTTTATGTATAACACTTGCGGAGATTCATGCTTAATACTGTACTGCTCTGCAACATGGTTCGAAACGTCTCTCGCATCTTGTACGTATAAGTAATATGCTGGCACTTCTCTTTCTTCACCACAATACGCTTGAAACTCTGTATATGCACCGTGGCTAATTGGACATGTTGTACTATGTTTAAAAAGAACATATGGCTCGTTCTTTTCTACTAACGCTTCAAGTTCTTCAATCGTTTCAATTTTTATCATACTCATCATTACTCACCTCTCATACGAAGTCTAGAGCGTTTCTCTCTCTTTTCAGCCTTCTGCTCAGCTCTCTCTAGTTTACGCTCTTCTTTTTCAATCTTTTTCTCTTGTCTCGTAGCACGGTAATGGTTGTATACTTCAATTGCTGCGCTGCTCCACTGTACAACTTGTGCTACTTTATCTGCATTATTTTCAATTTCGTCCGTAACAGACTCTGACACATTGCGAAGCTTCGTATTTAAAGAGTGAATCGTCGTTCCGATTCCATCCACACCTTCTACTACTTTATTTAGCGACTGTGACTTCTGTTGAATATCATCAGCTAACGCATTTGTCTTATGTAATAATTGCTCCGTCTCTACACTTATTCCTTGCATTTGCTTTTCTAAACCTTCTAACGTGCTTGCAACGTTTTCTAACGTCTTCTGAACCGATAACAACGTTCTGCATGCATATACTACTAATACAGCGAAAGCAACTGCAATAATAGCCGCACTTACATATAAAAGAACTTGCATTTCATCACTTCCTTTATCTTTTTCATACTTTCTCCTATTATACAATCATTTTCCGTTTCATTCTAATCCCTATCTTTTCATTAGAATTTTCATACTTATTCGTTAACTTTAACATAAATCATTCAACAAATTCCACTAAGTAGGTTACAATAGGAGAGGATACATAATTAGTAAGGAGGCTTTACATATGAAAGATCCACGCATTGAAAAGTTAGCATACAATTTAATTAACTACTCTATTCGCTTACAAAAAGGCGAAAAAGTATTAATTGAAAACTTTGGCTTACAAAAAGAACTTGTAACTGCACTTGTAAAAGAAGCATATGCAGCTGGCGGTTTCCCATTCGTTTCTTTAAAAGACCACTCAGTAGATCGCTCTTTATTAATGGGTGCTACGGAAGAACATTTCGAACAAATCGCTACATATGAAGCGAGCGTAATGAAAGATATGGATGCTTACATCGGCCTTCGCTCTGGTGATAATATTAACGAACAAGCCGACGTTCCAAGTGAACGTATGAAAATTCATGGCCAAACAGTTGGTAAAAAAGTTCATAGAGACATTCGCGTTCCGAAAACACGCTGGGTTGTTCTTCGCTACCCAAATGCTTCTATGGCACAGCTTGCTAAAATGAGCACAGAAGCTTTTGAAGACTTCTACTTCGAAGTATGTAACTTAGATTACGGAAAAATGGATAAGGCGATGGATAGCCTTGTTGCATTAATGAATAAAACAGATAAAGTTCGCTTAACTGGACCTGGAACTGACTTAACATTCTCTATTAAAGACATTCCAGCTATTAAATGCTCAGGTCATTTAAACATCCCAGATGGTGAAGTATACTCTGCGCCAGTTCGCGATTCTGTTAACGGTACAGTTTCTTACAATACACCATCACCTTACAACGGCTATACATTTGAAAATGTACAACTTAAATTTGAGAATGGACAAATCGTTGAAGCAACTGCAAACGATTCAGAACGCATTAACAAAATCTTCGATACAGACGAAGGCGCACGCTACGTTGGTGAGTTCGCAATCGGTGTAAACCCATACATCTTACATCCAATGGGAGACATTCTATTCGATGAAAAAATCGATGGCAGCTTCCACTTCACACCCGGGCAAGCTTACGACGATGCATGGAACGGCAACAACTCTAACATCCACTGGGATTTAGTGTGCATTCAGCGCCCTGAATACGGCGGCGGCGAAATTTACTTCGACGACGTATTAATCCGTAAAGACGGACGCTTCGTTGTACCTGAACTAGAAGCTTTAAACCCAGAGAACTTAAAATAATATAAAAAAACGCTCGGAATTGTATCCGAGCGCTTTTTTATTAATACGCTAATAATTTTTTAGCCACATCTTCTGGTACTTTAAAACTATTTTTATTTTTTATTACATTAATTTTTAATTCAACCTCAACATAAGGGACATCTTTATAAACTGTCATAGTACCAATTTCATGTAACTCTTTTTTATCTTTACTCGAATCCAATAATTTCGGTGTATCCTCTTGATACATTTTAAACGTTTTCCCTTGCGGAGTATCCACAGGAGCCGATTCCATTTCCCACTCATCCATTTTTATTGATTCAAACAACTTTGTGATTTCTTTCTTATCGGTAATTGTTTTTTTATCACTCGAATCAGTAAGCGATTCAATTTCAATTTTTTGTGCCTTTTCTAAGCTAACATCAGACTTCTCTTTCTTCGCACTACATCCTATTAAAAGAATTGATGTAGTTAGCAGAAGCAAAAACAACATACAGATTTTTTTCATTTCTAATCCCCCTGCACTATATAGAGCTATTTTTCTCGCTTTTTGTTTGCCGATTATGGAACTAGAATAATAGTGATACTGCACTAGTCCCTATTAATATTGGGACATATAAAGGCAATTCCCATCGAGTATATACTCTAGTGCAAATCACAAGCACCATTAAAATTTCTAAGCAAAACAAAGGTCTTACATATTTCATTACTTACCTACCAGTTCTATTTTTACATATGGATTTTCTTTCTCAATAAGCGCCAAGAACTCATTCATATCTTGCGGCATCGCAATCATATGTACTTTATATGCATTCGTTGTAATCTCAAGAGACTTTCCAACTTGACGAACAATTCTAACATCTCTCAATACAACATCATCGTTTAAAATACCGTATTTTAGCACACCATTTTCTACTTTATGCTTTTTAATGAATATTTCCCAAACGAGAGGGACATTTATAATAAAACATAATCCCATCCCAATTAGGGCTGAAACCCAATCCCCTTTTCTTGTAAAAAACATTACAATTGGATATACAACCATAAAAGCTAGCGTTATACTAACGGAAATTATTCCTGACTTACTTCTTTGAATTGGAAAGTTCATAACCACACCCCTTAATCCAAATTATACCATCATTTCCATTTTAGTTCATAAAAAAAGGTCATTCATAAATGACCTTTTTAAAAAATGTACCTATAAAATTTCTTATCTACCTCTAACACTGGAAAACTTTTTGGCAACTCTTCTATATTCACACTTTGAAAACCGTTCTTTTCGTAAAAACGGTGTGCCGCTAGAAATTTAATTGTTGTTCCTAAATAAATGTCTTCCAAGTTCTGTTCCTTCGCCCAAGAGATTGCTGTTTGAAGTAGCATTCTTGATGCACCCCATTCTTTTCCACGGAACTCTTTCTTCACAAACATTTTCCGTAGCGCTACTTGATGATTCTCAATATCTAATAAAGCTACTGTTCCAACTACTTTACCATCATAAGTTGCTACCCAAAAGTTTCCATAATCCTTTTGATAGAACGTTTCTATTTCAAGTAAGTCAGGCTGCTCTTCTTTCGTAATTGGGATATTGTATTCATTTTGCTGAATATGAATGATAAGATCTACTACTTCATCTTGAAACTTACTGTCGTACGGAATAATACAAATCTTCTCGTTCATCGAATCTCTTTCCACTCTGAAGCTAATAAACTATATACAGCGATATCGTGAAAATGGTCATATAGCCATTCTTCCTCTCTTAAAATACCATCTAACTTAAACCCTAAACGCTCTGGAATAGCGCGGCTTTTCACATTTTCAACACCGCATCTAATTTCCATTTTATTTAATTTTAAATTCTCAAATGCATAATGAAGTACAGCCTTCACGCTACGCGTCATAATGCCTTTCCCGCCAGCATCTTCTGCAAGGTAATATCCGAGACTCGCCGCTTTCTTCCCCCAGCTTACCGGATGAATGCCTACCATCCCAACGAGCTTTCCTTTGTAACGTATGCCACTTTCAAAACCGTCTCCCTCTGCAAATTTCTTTAACCACATCGGAAAAATCTCATCATAAGCATCAGCAGATTTCGTCCCATCTACCCACGGAAGCCACCTTCTTAAATGATTACGATTTTGATCTATTAATTCATATAGTTCCTCTTTATGATGTTTTTCTAATAGTTGAAGTTCGATTTCATTATCTACTCGGAGTGTGAACATATTTTTTAGCCCCTTTTTATTTTTCTTATTATTCTAACATTTATGGATAGGAAATGTTAAATATTCACACTTTCTTTTGGCTTTATTTGTATAAAACCGGAAGAATACAATACTCCCGTAATAACTAATATCATCCCTATACATTGTGCAGCTGCTATATTTACTCCTTCTGTAAAAGAAATAATCATTGTAACAACAGGCACTAGATTAAAAAATAAAGATGTTCTCGCTGCCCCAATTTGAGCAATTCCATTATTCCACCATAAGTAACCGAGCACACTCATTCCAATTGCCATAAAGAGAATCGCTCCCCAAGCGAATAAAGGAATTTCCAAAACTGGTACTATACTTTTTTGCGTGGAAGATATCATAATAAAGGCAAGTGCCCCAATAGTCATCGTATATGTCGTCGTTTGTATTGGACTGCCAATCTTAATAAATCTTCTGCTTAATACACCGTATAACGCCCAGCAAATATTCCCTAACAAAATATAAAAATCACCTTTTGAAAACGATAAATTTTGTAGTATTGCAAACGAACCTTGTGTAAGGACAAAAACAACACCAAGTAGTGCAAGTAACATTCCAATCGCTTGGTGCTTCACTATTTTCTCTCGTAAAATTACACTTCCTAATAACGTCGTAACAAGTGGATTTGTCGCCATAATAAGCGCTCCATTAATAGCTTCTGTATGTTTCATTCCTAAAAAGAAAAAGAAGTTAAAACCGAATACACCAACTATACCAAGCAAAAGGTAATAAGCCCTATTCTGCCTCCATACTTCCAACTCAAAATCTTTTCGTATTTTTAAGAGACATAACATCACAAGTGCAGCAATTCCAAAACGCCATGCCGCTATGTGAATCGCTTCGAAATACTGCACCGCATATTTCGAAGCATTAAATGTCCCACCAGTAAATATCGCAAACCCTAGTAGCTGAGCGTATACTTTATTCTTCATTGTCGGCCTCCAAGTTTTTCTCTTCTAGAAAACCGTAATAAATTTCTAACTTCTCCTCTGTTAACTGAACTACTTTTCGCAATTGCTCCTGTTGTTCTTTTAAACGCTTTAAGTGAGTTGTTAAAATTGAAATCCTCTTTTTTATTTTCGCAGGTACTTCCTCTTTCCGCTGTTTGATTTCCTCTATAATACATCCATCACTTGCAAACTCAGCCATCTCTTCTAATGACATTCCAGTTTGTTTTAATGAATATAAAAATTTTAATAGGCGCACATCACCTTCTGTATACTGCCGAATACCACTATTTCGCGTTGGTGGTGGTAATAAGCCTAGTTTCTCATAATAGCGCAAAGTGTGAATACCCATCCCCGTTAACTCTGCTACTTCACCAATTTTATACATATTCTCTCCCCCTTGTTTTCACATGTTTATCTTACAACCTAGAGTTAACTCTAGGTCAATACATAAAGTTCAACTAATCGGGCTTTTACGGGCAGTTGATCTCCCACCTAACTCCTTTGCTTTACAGCCGAATTTTGAGGTGGGAGTTTTACTGCCCGCAAATAGTGGGATAAAAATCGAGTACAACAAAAAAAGACGCACAGCTCAGCTATGCGTCTTTTTTCTTACTTCTCTGCAACTTGAACTTCTTTTACGTAAGCTGCTTCGAATTTTTGGATGTCACCTGCGCCCATGAAAATAAGAACGCCATTTTTATGTTTCTTTAATACCTCTGTTGTTGTATCTGTAATTAGCTCTGCACCATCGATACGTTTTTGCAGATCTTCAATTGTTAATTCACCTTTGTTTTCACGTGCTGATCCGAAAATATCACATAAGTATACTTGGTCAGCTTTGCTTAGGCTTTCTGCGAACTCATCTAAGAATTTCTCTGTACGTGAGAATGTATGTGGCTGGAATACAGCGACAACTTCACGCTCTGGATGTTTTTGACGAGCTGCTTCAATCGTTGCATTAATTTCTGTCGGATGGTGTGCATAGTCATCAATGATAACTTGCTCTCCCATCGGCTTTTCATTAAAGCGACGTTTTACACCTTCAAAAGTTGTTAATTGATGTTTTACTGCTTCTACATCAACGTTTTCATAATGGCAAAGCGCGATAACCGCTAATGCATTTAATACGCTGTGATCGCCGTATCCTGTAATTTCAAACGTGTCATAATACGTATTACGAACAAATACATCGAATATAGTACCATCAGTTCTCTTTTGGATGTTACGTGCTTGGAAATCATTATCTTCTCCAAATCCATAGAAAATAACAGGTACTTTCGCTTGAATTTTTTGAAGTTCTTCATCATCACCACATGCAATAATACCTTTTTTCACTTGCAATGCCATCTCTTTGAATGCACTAAATACATCATTGATGTCTGCAAAATAATCTGGATGATCGAAATCGATATTTGTCATAATTGCATAGTCTGGATAGTAAGACAAGAAATGACGACGATACTCACAAGCTTCAAATACAAAATACTTACTATTTTCTACCCCATGCCCAGTTCCATCTCCAATAAGGTATGATGTTGGGTGTGCACCTTGCATTACATGGGCTAACAAACCAGTTGTTGATGTTTTTCCATGTGCACCAGTTACAGCAACACTTGTGTATTGGTTCATCAGGTCACCTAAAAAATGGTGGTAACGGTGTACTGGGATATTTAATTCTTTTGCTGCTACGATTTCTTCATGCGTATCAGGAAATGCATTTCCTGCGATAATCACTTGTCCTTCTTTAATATTATTTTTATCAAAAGGAAGGATGGAAATACCACGCTTTTCCAATGCTGTTTGTGTAAAGAAACGCTTTTCATAATCAGACCCTTGAACAGTATGCTTCATGTCATGAAGAATTTGCGCTAATGAACTCATTCCTGTTCCTTTAATTCCTACAAAATGGTAAACTGTCATCTTAAAGAACCTCCAACATTTCGAACTAATACAACGTCCTATCTATAAGACAGTATATGAATCTTTTCTTATTTTGGTAATCATCATACATTTCTGATACAGTGAATTTCTTTTTACCTTCACCTATCAGGATAAACTCATACGTACTTCTTTTATGTCCATAACACATTTATTATAGCAAAAAACAAGCCGCTATACTATGATAACAGAAAAACTGATAGGGTCAATCACCTATCAGTTTTTCTCGCTTTTACATATCTTTTTTTGTTTTTAATTGAACACGCTCTAGACGTGGATTTGGACGGTATTTACGACCAGCTTTTGCTTCTGGTTTTCCATTTAATTCTACGTTATCACCAGTGAAACCAATATTCATTTTTAATAAGCTGCTTCCTACTCCGTATATATCGACAGGAACATTTTGAGCTTCAAATTCACGAATACGCTTCTCATCAAATCCACCAGTTACAACGATATCTACATGTTGGAAACCTTCCCCATCAAGAGCCTTACGAAGTGCAAATACAAGCGATGGATTTACACCGCGTGGATCAAATGTTCCAAGTACTTCTGGGTGACGAATGAAGTATTGATCAATCATTGTACGAGACGTATCGACACGTACACCTTTTAATGTTGATCCAAATTCACGCGCTACGCGAAGTGCATCTGTAATGACATCATTGTTGTAATCAATTAGTACGACTAATTCATCCTCTGGGAATTTTTTATGATATGCTTTTGCAGCTTCAACAACATCACCATTAAACATTTGAATTAATGCGTGAGGCATCGTCCCCATACCACTTCTGCCCCACCACTCATTCATTGCATGTGTCGCTTGTGCGCTCATACCTCCGATGTATGCCGCATAACCGTCACCAGCTTGTTGCGTATAATGATCATCACGATCTCCCATGAAAATAACCGGTTTTTCTTTGTCTACGCTACGTGCAGCTTGGACAACGTTATATACGTTTGTCGCAACTGATGTACGACGAGCTAAAATCCCATCAATTACACCTTCTAAAAAGCCGAAGTATTCATAAGGACCATGAATTGTTAAAACTGTTTCAAATGGACTAATATTATCGCCATCCTTTAAAGAATGAATTTCTAATTCCTCAGGATTTTTGGCGAATGTTTGTAGCAATGCAATTACCTCATCTGTTCCGCAAAGAACTGCATGTTCTTTTTGGAAAAACTGCATTGTTACAACACTTTTCGGGCGAAATTCTTCAATGATTTCTCTAGTTTTTAAAAAGTAAACGGCAGAGAACCAACCTTCTCCAACACGTTCATCAAATTTAAATGTTTTATTTGTTAGTCGATTTATTTCACCTTTTAATTTTAATTCAATTTCTTTCATGTCGCTTTACTCCCTACTTTACTATCCAACATTTTCTCTTAGTATACAGCAAAACCGCGTACTATACATTCGTTTCCTGCATAGCAGCAAATTCATCCTCGGAAATAAGGACATCTCTCGGTTTCGTTCCTCTTGCTTCAGAAATAATCCCTTGCGATTCCATCTCTTCAATTAGACGTGCCGCGCGATTATAACCGATACGGAATTTTCTCTGTACAGAAGATGTGGACGCTCCCCCTTGCTCTACAACAAATTGACATGCATCAAAAAATAGTTCATCTTCAGACTCACTCTGCTCTGATTTTGCTAATAAATCCTCTTGCTTAAATAAGTAGTTCGGCTTCATTTGCTTTTTCACATGGTCAACTGTTTTTTCAATCTCATCATCCGATACGTATACGCCTTGTACACGAACTGGTTTAGACGTGCCGTTTCCTAAAAATAGCATATCACCACGGCCAAGTAATTTCTCCGCGCCCCCAATATCGATAATCGTACGCGAATCAACTTGAGACGATACTGTAAATGCGATACGCGTTGGAATGTTTGATTTAATTAAACCTGTAATAACGTCTACAGATGGACGCTGCGTCGCAACTAATAGATGAATTCCACAAGCACGAGCTTTTTGTGCAATACGACAAATTGCTTCCTCAACATCACCAGGGGCAACCATCATTAAGTCCGCTAACTCGTCAATGACAATAACAATATAAGGTAATGTCTCACCCGGAATTTCTCTCTCACTTACAATCGTATTGTAACGAGTTAAATCACGAGCACCAGCATGCGCAAACAATTCATAACGGCGTTCCATCTCTTCAACCGACCACTTTAACGCAGCTGTAGCTGCTTTTACGTCAGTAATAACAGGTGCTACAAGATGTGGAACAGAATTATATGGTGCAAGCTCAACCATCTTCGGATCAATTAGTATCAACTTCACTTCATGCGGCTTCGCTTTATATAAAATACTCGTTAAAATTGCGTTAATGCACACACTTTTCCCAGAACCAGTTGCGCCTGCAATAAGTCCATGTGGCATTTTTCGAATATCCGTTACAATTGGATCACCTGAAATATCAAGTCCAAGCGCAACTGTAAGCGGTGATTCACTCTTTGTAAATACAGGACTCCTTAAAATTTCACGAAGGAATACTGGCTTACTTTCCTTGTTCGGAACTTCAATTCCAATTGCACTCTTCCCTGGAATTGGCGCTTCAATTCGAATATCTTTCGCAGCTAAACTTAATTTAATATCATCACTTAAATTTGTAATTTTATTTACTTTCACACCTGGGTCTGGTTGTACTTCAAAACGAGTTACTGCCGGCCCTTGTGACACATTAATAACATGTGCTCCAACATGGAAATTATTAAATGTCGTATTTAATAATTCTTCCTGTTCCTCTAGCCACTCTGTATTATCTAACGCTGCCTGCTGTGGAATCGACAACAACGTTAATGACGGAAGTTCATATTCCGGTGGCGTTTGTAGTACGTTGCGCATATCGTTCTCTTTTTGATTTACAACATATGCTTTCTCTTGTACTTCCGTACTTGAAATTGGCTCTTGTACTTGTTCAGCTACCACTACTTGCTGCTCTGGCTTTTCTTCCACTTGGGCTTCTACCGCCACTTGCTGCATTGGCTTTTCTTCCACTTGGGCTTCTACTACCACTTGCTGCATTGGCTTTTCTTCCACTTGTACTTCTACTACCACTTGCTGCATTGGCTTTTCTTCCACTTGGGCTTCTACTACCACTTGCTGCACTAGCTTTTCTTCCACTTGGGCTTCTACCGTCACTTGCTGCTCTGGCTTTTCTTCCACTTGGGCTTCTACCACCACTTGCTGCTCTGGCTTTTCTTCCACTTGGGCTTCTACCACCACTTGCTGCATTGGCTTTTCTTCCACTTGGGCTTCTACCGCTACTTGCTGCATTGGTTTTTCTTCCACTTGGGCTTCTACCGCTACTTGCTGCATTGGTTTTTCCGCTACTCGTTCACCGAAAGTAGATTGCGTTACATTCGTTCTTGCCGCATGTCTTTCCATTAACTTCTTTCTGTCTTGTTTTAGCATGACAACGTTAAATGGGACATGGCGCTTTTTCTCACGCTTCGGCTCTTCTGTTTGTGTAGCAGGCTGTTCTTTAGCAACTTGTTTCTTTTCTTCAGCTTCTTCAATTAAAACATTCGCAAAGCTTTGAACCTCTTTCTTTGTTTGCTCATCCGCTTCTGAATCTGGTACGAACACTTCACGTTCTTCCTTGAACTCAATTGTTTCTTGCTGAGAAATTACTGGTTGCTCTGCAACTGGTGTATTGTCCACCAACTCTTTATTTATCGTCTCTTCAATTGCTATTTCTTGAGAAGTTTCCTCTAATATGAATTCCGTAACTGGTTCTTCTTCCTTAGATTCTTCTAATTCCACAACTTCTACTTCTTCCTCAGATTCCTCTGACTCCGCAGCTTCTACTTCTTCCTCAGATTCTTCTAACTCCGCAACTTCTGCTTCTTCCTTAGATTCTTCTAACTCCATAGCTTCTGCTTCTTCCTTAGATTCCTCTAACTCCACAGCTTCTGCTTCTTCCTTAGATTCCTCTAACTCCACAGCTTCTGCTTCTTCCTTAGATTC